>JBBQGU010000001.1:0-37404 GCA_038323315.1 Rhodobacterales bacterium
TTGACCCCGCCCCGCACCCGGCCCAATCTGGCCCCCCCCCCCCAGGACCCCCACCAGGCCCAACAACGCAAATAACTCACCCCCGAAAACACCCCCAAGTTAACCGCCCACGTAAGCAGTTTACAGGCCAAAACCGCCCCCAAAAGCAAGGGCTGCCTGCCAATCCCGACCCCCATCGACTTGAACCTGACCATGTCCGCAACCGCCCTCACGGTCCACCAGACCGACCCCGAATGGTCCGCCTTGTCGGCCCGTTTCCCCGCCACCCCCGGCAGGCAGCCGATCAATAACCTGACCGCAGACTTCGCCAAAAACTCTTTCCCCTTCCCAGATACCCGCAAGGACCACCCCACCCTGCTGACGGGGGCCGAAACAAACACTGACGCCCCGCCCAACGATCAGGACCCGAAAAACCTTTACGCCACACACAGCCTTCCCAACGGGATCGAGGCAAACCCATGACCCCCACCCCAATAACCCCAGACGACGCGCTCGCCCGGTTGCAGGCGTTGTCCGACCCCATCAAGGCCGAACACGCCGCCGCCTATCACAAGACCCCTCGCCCCTATCTGGGCATCACCGTCCCCGATATCACCGCTTTGGCCACCGAGTGGCGCGCCCATCTCGACACCGCCGAACGGGTCGCCGTGGCCGATCACCTGTGGCGGACCAACATCCATGAGGCCCGCGTGGCCGCCGCCAAACTGCTGACCCAGGCCCGCATCGCCGACGATACCGCCACTTGGGATCTGATCGCATCCTGGGTCACCGGCTTCGACGCCTGGGCCATCGCCGACCATGCCTGCGACGCCGGCAACCGCCGCCTGATCGCCGACCCCAACCGTCTGGATCAGGTAGAGCCCTGGATCACCCACGCGAACGTGTGGACCCGCCGCGCGGCCCTCGTGATGACCCTGCCCTGGACCAAGCAGAACTTCCCCAAACCCCACGACTTGCAAATCCGCGACCGCGTCCTCGGCTGGGCGGCAACCATGATCACCGACAAGGACTGGTTCATCCAAAAAGCCATCGCCTGGTGGCTGCGCGACCTGTCCAGACACGATCCCCAGCGTGCCCACGATTTCCTTGACGGACCCGGCCAAGGCATGAAACCCTGGGCCCGCAAAGAGGCCGCGAAACACCTGTGACCTCACCCTTCGGTGATGCCCCTTGCCGCCTCGCCTCCAAGGGCCTACCCTGTCATCCATGAACGCGCCCCTCATCGACCCCTTCGCCCGCGCCATCAGCTATCTGCGCGTCTCGGTCACCGACCGCTGCGATTTCCGCTGCGCCTATTGCATGACCGAACACATGACCTTCCTGCCCAAAGCCGAACTTCTCACATTGGAGGAGTTGGACCGCCTCTGTTCCACCTTCATCGGCCTCGGTGTCGAGAAACTGCGCATCACCGGCGGCGAACCCCTCGTCCGCAAAGGCATTCTGACGTTTTTCGAGGCAACGGCCCGGCATTTGCAAACCGGCGCGCTCAAGGAGTTGACCCTGACCACCAATGGCAGCCAACTGCGCAAATACGCGGCCGACCTCGCCGCCCTGGGGGTCAGGCGCGTCAATGTCTCGCTCGACACGCTGGACGACCGCAAATTCGCCGAGATCACCCGCTGGGGCCGCCTGCCGCAAGTGCTGGACGGCATCGAGGCCGCCCGCGAGGCGGGGCTGAAGGTCAAGATCAACACCGTGGCGCTGAAAGGTTTCAACGAAAACGAACTGTTCACCCTCACCGAATGGTGCGCCGCTCAGGGCCATGACCTGACCTTCATCGAGGTCATGCCGATGGGAGACATGGGCGAAACCCAGCGTGTGGATCAGTATTGGTCCTTGAACGACCTGCGCGCACGACTTGCAACCCGCTACACCATCAGTGACCTGACCGAACGCACCAGCGGCCCCGCCCGCTATCTGCGTCTGCATGAAACGGGCCAGAAGATCGGCCTGATCACCCCGCTGACGCATAATTTCTGCGAAAGCTGCAACCGCGTTCGTCTGACCTGCACCGGCGAGTTGTACATGTGTCTGGGGCAGGAAGACATGGCTGACCTGCGCGCGCCCCTACGCGCCAGCCCGGACGATACCCACCTGCAAGATGCCATCCGCGCCGCCATCGCTCGCAAACCCAAGGGCCATGACTTCGACTACACGCGCCAATCCGGCCAAACCAGACGCCACATGAGTCACACAGGCGGCTGATCCGGTTTCACTCTGGCCCAAATACTCCCGTCCGAGGCTCCCAGCTTAGCCCCCGCGCAATATCACATCCGCCGGACCCGACCCCAACGTGACACGCCGGATATTGGGCATATCGTTGCTGTCGATCCAGGCGCGGGCGTCTTCGTCGGTCTTGCCGTAATGCGCCCAACGGGCCACCAGACGGCGGTCCAACTCGGCCTCGTCCACCTCGATCCACACGGTCAGATCGAACAGCGAGCGCAATTCCGGCCATGGAGCCTCGTTCAGCAGCAGATAATTGCCCTCGACCACCAGCAGGCGGTCGGCGGCGGTGACGATGTCTGCCCCGGCGCGGGAAATCTCCAGATCGCGGTCGAACAGCGGGATCGCCACCTCGTCCTCGACCCGCAACCTTTGCAGCAGATGCTGAAATCCGCGCACGTCAAAGGTGTCGGGCGCGCCCTTGCGCGCGCGGGCACCACGGGCGATCAGTACGGCATCGTCGTAGTGAAAACCGTCCATCGGCACGGCCTTGGCCCCCTGACCCAGCAACGCCACCAGTTCGGCAGCCAGCGTGGACTTTCCGGCACCGGGCGGTCCGGCAAGTGCGGTCAGGAACCGCGCCTTGCCCTTGGCCCGGTCCCGGATCAGATCGGCCAAAGCAGCCGGAGTCATGCCGCCTCGTTCAGGTCATCGGGCAGTTTCGCGCCGGTCATATAGGCCACGGCATCCGACATCGAATGTTTCTTGGGGTCGATCACGCACAACCGGCGGCCCAGTCGGTGGATATGCACCCGATCACACACCTCGAACACATGCGGCATGTTGTGGCTGATCAGGATGATCGGGATGCCGCGCCCCCGCACATCCTTGATCAGATCCAGCACCCGGCGGGATTCCTTGACGCCCAAGGCTGCGGTGGGTTCGTCCAGGATCACCACCTTGGACCCAAAGGCCGCAGCCCGCGCCACCGCCACGCCCTGCCGTTGACCGCCCGACAGGGTTTCCACCGCCTGATCGATGTTCTGAATCGTCATCAGACCCAGTTCCGACAGCTTTTTGCGGGCAAACTCGCGCATTGCCGCGCGGTCTGTCATGCGGAACACCGAGCCCAGGATACCGGGCTTGCGCAATTCGCGCCCCAAAAACATGTTGTCGGCGATGGACAAGGCCGGCGACATGGCCAGGGTTTGATAGACAGTCTCGATCCCGGCATGACGGGCATCGTCGGGACTGCGGAAATGTATAGCCTTGCCATCCAGTTCGATCGTGCCATGGTCGGGGTTCACCGCGCCCGACAACGCCTTGATCATGGTGGATTTACCGGCACCGTTGTCGCCGATGACCCCAAGGATTTCCCCCGGATACAGGTCGAAATCACAGCCGTTCATCGCCACCACCGTGCCATAGCGCTTCATCAACCCGCGTGCGCGAATAATGGGTTGCGTATCAGGATGCGTCACTTCGATGCCCTCCGCAGATATTGATCCAAAGCCACGGCGATGATGACCAGACAGCCCGTCGCAAAGGTCTGCCAATAACTGTCGACCCCCGCCAGCGACAATCCGGTAATGAACACCCCCACGATGATCGCCCCCAGCACGGATCCCGCAATCGACCCGCGCCCGCCGAACAGCGATGTGCCGCCGATCACCACGGCGGTAATTGAATCCAGGTTGATCGTCTCGAAACCGATCGGGCTGATCGACTGAACCCGCCCGATGGCAATCCAGGCCGTAAATCCGCAGATCAGTCCCGCAACGCCATAGACCGAGATCAAGGTCTTATCCACTGCGATCCCCGACAGCATCGCCGCATCCGGGTCATCGCCCAGAGCATGCACATGACGCCCCCAGGCCGTTCGGTTCAGCACGTACCAGCACAGCCCCGCTGCGATCACCAGCATGATCATGCCAAAGGTCACAGTAGCACCAAAGAATTTGAACTTTTCGCCAAAGAACAGCAGTTCCGGCGCCTTCTCTGCAATGTCCACGTTGCGGATCGATTCCGATCCCGAATAGGCCAATTTCAGCGCCCTGAAGATCGACAATGTGCCCAGGGTCACAATGAAGGGCGGCAGTTTGACCTTGGCCACCAACCAGCCATTGAACAGCCCCATCGCCGTGCCCGCAGTGATGCCGATGATAATCGCGAGGTAGACTGGCACACCATGCTCGACCGCCAGTTGCCCCATGATCAACGAGGACAGGATGACGATCTCACCCACCGACAGGTCGATACCCGCCGTCAGAATGACAATCGTCTGCGCCAGTGCCACGAACCCGGTCACCGTCACCTGTTGCAACACCGTCGTCAGCGCGCCAAGCCCCAGAAAGCGCGGATTGGCCAAGCCAAAGCACAGCACCGATATGATCAGCACCAAGGCCGGAATCATTGTTGGATTATCGCGCAGGAACGACCGCAGCTTTGACAGGAACGTCTTGTCGTCGCGGTCAAATTGCGCGACCTGCTTGTCGGCTTGATCGAGCTTTGCCTCGAAATCGGACATCGTCTTGGTCGGTGTGTCTGGATTGGTCATCGCTGGTGTTGCCCCCCCGGTCCGTGGTCCGGGATTTAACCCCCCGGTATGCAGAAGGGCGAGAGTAACCTCGCCCTTCCATTAATCAAGCCAGACCTTCAGGCCCGGATCAGCGTATCAGCCCCAGCACAGTTCTGTGCCTTTGGTGGTGTCCAGCGACGGCACGCCTTCGGCGGGCTTGTCGGTGATCAGGTTCACGCCGGTGTTGAAGAAGGACAGGCCCTCGGTCACGGCAGGCTTCGTGCCATCCTTGGAGAAGGCAATGATGGCCTCGATGCCCTTGGACGCCATCAGCAGCGGATACTGCTGCGAGGTGGCACCGATCACGCCCGACTTGACCGCGGCAACACCGGGGCAGCCGCCGTCAACCGACACGATGATTGCCTGGTTTTCCTTGCCCGCCGCTTTCAGGGCCTGATAGGCACCTTCGGCTGCAGGCTCGTTGATCGTGTAGACCACGTTGATGTCGGGGTCTTTGGCCAGCAGGGTTTCCATGGCCTTCTGGCCGCCAGCCGGGCTCGCGTCCGACGATTCGTGACCGATCACGCGCGGATCGGTTTCCGAACCCATGACCGTCAGATCCGGCACTTCGATGCCGAAACCCACCAGGAACCCGGTGTCGCGCGCCACGTCGACGCTGATGTTGTCCTTGTTGATGTCCAGCATGGCGATCTTGGCGGTGGCGGCACCCTCGCCCATCGTGGCGGCAGCCCATTTGCCGATCAGCAGGCCCGCTTCAAAGTTGTCGGTTGCAAAGGTGATGTCCTGTGCGTCCTTGTCGGCCAGCGGCGTATCCAGCGCGATCACCAGAATACCAGCCTCACGCGCAGCCTTCAGGGCCGGCCCGACGCTGTCGTTCGACGGTGTGATCAGGATACCCTTGGCACCCGCCGCAACGCAGTTTTCGATGGCGGTGATCTGCGGTGCAGCGTCGCCGTCTTTCACGCCGGCAGCGGCCTGAAAGTCCAGACCAGCAGCGGTGGCAGCCGCTTCGGCGCCTTCGCGCATCTTCACGAAGAAGGGGTTGGTGTCGTTCTTGGTGATCAGGCAAGCCAGATCGGCAGCAGTCGCGGAACCTGCCATCAGCGCAATGGCGGCAGCGCCCATCAGGGCAGCAGCTTTGAGTTTCATTGGTCGTCCTCCCAAGAGTGAAGGGGATGTTTCCCCGCTGGCAATTCATAAAGTCGGGTTACAAATGCCCAACGATTGCGGCACAAAACCTGATTCGACCCGTGTCGTCAAGTTAAATAAATCCGAGTGATTTATTATTGACAGGCCGCCCATTTCCCCACCAATGTGCACGAATCCAGCCTGCCCGTCAGGCTAACTCAACCCCGGTGCCCCCCACATGCTGATCGGTATTCCACCCATTCTTGGACCCGACCTGTTGTACACCCTGCGTTCGATGGGTCATGGGGACGAGATCGCCTTGGTGGATGGCAACTACCCGGCTCAGGACCATGCCCGCCGCCTTGTCCGCGCCGATGGCCACGGCGTTCTGGCTTTGATCGAGGCGATCCTGACCGTCATGCCGCTGGACCATCTGGGGCCCGCCGCCGCATTGCGAGCGTCTCTGAACAACGACAAGACCCAGGCCAGCCCGTTTCACCACGCGGTTGACGCCCTTGTGGCCCGCATGGCTCCCGGCTTTCACATGACCCCGCTGGACGGCGCCGACCTTTACCCCCGAATCCGCGCCGCTCACACCGTGGTCGCGACGACCGAGGCGGCACTGTATGGCAATGTGATCCTGCGCAAGGGCGTCGTGGTCCTGCCGGGGTCGGGCTGACCGGCAAATGGCCAGCCAATTCATAGATACAGACCCGACACGCCCCGATGCCCCCCCCTTGCGTGGCACCAATCAAGCCGGGATGCGCGACTATAACGAACGGCTCGTCTTGTCTTTGGTGCGGCAAAACGGGGCTTTGGCCAAGTCGGATATTGCCCGCCTTACCGGACTTTCCGCGCAAACCACCTCCGTCATCATGCGCGCCTTGGAACGGGACGGTTTGCTGAAACGTGGGCAGCCCGTCCGCGGTCGCATCGGCCAACCTTCGGTGCCAATGTCCCTGCACAAGGATGGCGCGTTTTTTCTGGGCCTGAAGATCGGACGCAGGTCGACCGACCTTGTGATCGTTGATTTCATGGGCACCGTCCGCGCCACGCAGCACCGGGTCTACCGCTATCCCACCCCTGCCGCCGTGATTGCCTTTGTGGCCGAGGCATTACCGGGGCTGCTCAAGGTGCTGACCTCGGATCAACGGGGCAGGCTCAGCGGCATGGGCGTCGCAATGCCCTTCCAGTTGTGGAACTGGGTGCAGGCCTTGGGCGCCCCCCAAGCCGAGATGGACGGCTGGCGCGAGCGCGACATAGCAGGCGAACTGACCGCGATCTGCGGCGTGCCGGTCTATGTCCAAAACGACGCCACCGCCGCCTGCGGGGCTGAACTGGTCTTTGGCGCAGGAGACCGTCCCAAGGATTTTCTGTATTTCTACTTTGGCACCTTCATTGGCGGCGGCCTTGTCCTCAACGGCCAGTTGTTCCTTGGTCGAACCGGCAATGCCGCCGGTGTCGGCCCCATTCCCGTGCCCGGCCCCGGCGGCACCGTCCGCCCGTTGTTCGACAGCGCATCACTGTCCGTCCTCGCCGAGATGATGGAGGCAGCGGGCGAGAGCTCTGACCATATCTGGGAACGCCCGACCGGCTGGACCGTTTCGGAACCTGTGCTGTCCAATTGGATGGATATCGCGGCCGAGGGCCTCGCCGGGGCCATCCTCTCTGCCGCCGCCTTGCTGGAACTGGAAGCCGTGCTGATCGACGGCTGGATGCCCGCCCCGGTCCGCGCCGAGATCACGGCACGCACCGCCGCTGCGCTGCACCGCCGGGACCTGTCCGGCATTACGCCACCTGCGGTGCGCGAGGGGACTGTGGGCGCGCAGGCGCGATCGCTTGGGGCGGCGGCAATTCCGCTCAGCCAGCGTTACCTGATCGATCAGAACGCTGCAGCCCGCGCGCCTTGACGGCAACCCACGCCTGAAGCCTCAGATCTTGCTATCCTTGATCCAGCTTTCGATCAATTCCTTGCTGGCCTCGAAGTGCATCGAATCCTCGCGGCCGTATCCTGCCCCCCAAACCCAGCCATCGGCGTTGAAAAAGTCTGACAGGATGGTCAGCCCCAACTGGGTACGCCCATCTCCCAGCGTATCCAGCACGCCATCAATGTTCAGATCCACCGACAGGCCAAACGAATGCGACGACACCGACGAGGCCGAGCCGCGTACCAGCCGCACACACAGCGCGCCTGCGGTGTTGATGCGGGCATACAGATCGGGGTCAGCCAACTTGACCTTTTCCAGCACGACCCCAAGCGAGTCGATTGCGGGTTTCAGCATGCTGACCTTGACCGGCCCGACCTGACTGTTCTGCAGCAAGCCCGCCAGACGTGGGTTGGTCATCTTGGCACAGGTGTCGCCCAGATTGTCGGCTGGCGGCCCGAATGTCTGGATCAGCCAACTTGATGTCGGCACCGTCAACCCCTTGTTCAGCGCCCGCCGGTCCGCCACCAGGACAACCTGCGCATACTGATCCAGAATGTCATTCGGCCCCGAAGGCGAGATGATCTGCATCCCGCCGTCCGCCACCGGCCCTGTCGGCCCCGCCTCCAGGGCGATGACACGGCTTTCCAACGCATCCACCTGATCGCGCAACTGGGCGATCAGTTCGGCCTGGACCTCCAGATCGCCATGCATCAACTCGATCTCGATCCGCGCATTGTTGTCCACGGCCCCGCCACCCTCGGCCATGCCTTTGGGCGGAAAAAACAGCGGGATGCTAACAATGATCAGCGCCCCGATCAGAATCGAGACCGATAACAAGATTGCAGGAATCAGCCGCAAGACACACCTTTCGAGGTCGGATCGACGCGCACATTAAGGCCGCATCCGCATCAGGACGCAAGCCAATCGTGCCCCTGCCGGCAAAGCCAGTGCGCGAAAACCCAGTGCGGGAAAACGATGCCCGCCCCTGCACATTCCGTTTGCAACGCCGCCGCCTTGGATTATGCTGACCCTTGCATTCAGTTCATTGCGAAAGGAAGCTCCATGTATCGCAGCATTTCCGCCGTTCTTCTTGTTTTGACCGCCACATCCGCCTTTGCGCAGGATGACAGTACCCTGACCGCCGAGCAACTGGCCGCCAAGTTCATTGCCCAGCAAGCGACCCGCGGCCTTGTGATCGCACCGTCAGGCGATGCCGCCCCGGCGGATGGCGCCACGGCACTGCCCGCCGACACCACCTATGCCTCGGTCGATCCCAATGCCCAGGTCAACTTTCAGATCAAATTCGCCTTTGACTCCGCCGCCCTCGCGCCCGACGAAATCTCGAAACTGGCGACGCTGTGCGAGGTGATCAAAACCTCTGACATCGCGCAATTCAAGATCATCGGCCATACCGACGCCTCGGGCGCCGACAGTTACAACCAGAACCTGTCGCTGCTGCGGGCCGAGGAGGTCAAGCGCCGGCTGGTCGAGGATTGCGAGGTGCCGGACACCAAACTGGTCGCGACCGGCGTGGGCGAGGCGTTTCCTATCGACGCCTCAGACCCCCGCGCCGATGTCAACCGCCGGGTCGAGTTTCAGGTCGGCAGCTAAGCGTCCAAGGGGGGATGACAAGGGATGACCGAGTCACGGCCAAGCGATATTTTTCAACCTGGCGTTCTGCTGAACAACACCTACCGGATTGAAAATATCCTTGGTCGCGGCGGCACCTCCGAAGTCTACAAGGCGCGCAACGACATATCGGGCCGCTTCGTCGCCATCAAGGCGCTGAAATCCGAGTTTTCCGGCGATGAGGGCTATCTGACCCTGATGCGCCGTGAGGAGGAGATTCGCGAAATCCGGCATGATGCGGTCGTGCGATACTCTGAAAACCATCGCACGCCGTCGGGCATGATCTATCTGGTGATGGATTATGTCGAAGGTCCGGGTCTGGATGCCAAGATGAAGCAGGGCGGCATGTCGGCCCCTGATCTGGTCGCCGTCTGCCGCCGCGTGGCCGGTGGCTTGAAAGTCGCCCATGACCGCCGGATCATCCACCGTGATCTGTCGCCCGACAACATCATCCTGCGCGGCGATATCCCGTCCGAAGCGGTGATCATCGACTTTGGTATCGCCAAAGACGCCAATCCCGGCGCGCAAACCATCGTCGGCAACGAGTTTGCCGGCAAATACGCCTATGCCGCCCCCGAACAGTTGAGCGGACAAACCGATGCACGGTCGGACCTCTATGCCTTGGGTGCCCTGCTGTTGGCGACATTCCGGGGGGCGCGCCCCGATATCGGTGCAAATCCGATGGAAGTGTTAAAGAAAAAAGCACTGGCGCTGGACACATCCGGCGTGCCGGAGCCGCTGAAATCGCTGATCGACAAGTTGACGCAACCCGATCCGGCCAATCGTTTTCAATCGGCGGATGACCTTTTGTCGGCCATCGATCATGGCATGGACGAACGTACCGTCGTTGTCCCGCGCCCCAAAACCGTCGTTCCACCGCCGCCCCAGCCTGCGCGCCCCACGCCCACACCCAAACCTGTTCCCAAGCCAGCCCCCACAAAACGCGGCTCGGGCGGGTTGATCGCGGTGGCCGCGGTCGTGGTGCTGGGTTTGGGGACTGCCGGCGCCTATTTCGGGGGCCTGTTCAACACCGGCCCGACACTGCCGGTGGCAGACCCCTATCTGCTGACCGTGGAAAAGCCGGAAACCGGCCCGGTCCGCGCCTCGGGCGATGTGCCGTCAGAAGCGATTGCCACTGCCCTGACCAAAGCCGTCACCGATCTGGGCGGCACGGCCGACCTGACCCTGGCAACAGGGAATATCAACGAAAGTTGGGGGGCCGACCTGCTGTCGGTCGTGGCCTCTGTGGCGCCGCTGGAAAGTTGGAAGGTCGACATGACCGGCAACGACGGGGTGGTCACAGGCATCACCACCGATCCGGCAGCGCATGATACGGTGATGGCCGCGCTGGGCACCGCATTGCCCGGCAGCCTGAAAGGCAAGGCCGACATCACTTTGAAACCGCAATTTCTGACCGCCGAGGCGGTCGACAAGGTACTGGCCGAGCAGGCCGATTGCGGGCCGTTGGAGCAGCAGGACCCGCCTGCACTGGGCTATGGCAAGGATGATGCGATCACCGTGTCGGGCCATCTGTCCAGCTCGCCCAAGCAGGTGCAACTGTTCGACGCCATGAGCGCCGTCGCGGGCAATCGCAAGGTCAGCCTTGGCATCACCCTGCTGAACGACCCGCTTTGCGAGATCGAGGGCACCTTGCCCGAGGTTCGATCCGGCAATTTCCGCTTTGATTTCGGCTTTGGCGACCGCACGGAGGATAACCCGTCAGGCCGGTATTTTGTCGGCGAAAACCCGACCATCGATCTGATGATCCCTGCCGATGTGACCGACGGTTTCGTCTCGGTGTCGATCATCGACGTGTCTGGGAATGTGTACCACGTCTTGCCCAACATGAACCGCCCCGAGGATAATGTGGCCACCTTGCGGAATGGTGCGACGGGGGCATTTTTGCTGCGGGTGGCTTATCCGCTGGCCGAAAATTCGGCCAAAACGATCGCCTTTACCGTCGATCCGGCAACTTTGGGCAAAAGCAAGGTCATTGTCGTCGCCTCGGACAAACCCTTGTTCGCGGAATTGCGGCCCACAACGGAATCGGTGGGTGGCTATGCGGCGGCGCTTAAAAACGCAGCCGAAACGGGGGATTTGCAAATCCGCGCCATTGACAGCCGTATCCTGACCAGCGTCGATAAATAACGCAGACCATCCCAAAGCTTTGCCGCGTCGCGCGACCCCCCGGAATATTCCCGCCAATTTTTGGCGGATTCGGGGGATCACCCTCCCTGCATATACGGCAGCAAGACCACTTCGCTGTCGGGCTTGATCGGCGCGAACCATGCCTCTTTGTAGACCAGACCGTCAATCGCCACGGAAACCCCCCGGTCGATCTGAGGTTTCATGCCAGGATACTGCTCGACCAGACGGTCGAGCAATTCCTTGAAGGTCGTGGCTTCGACCTGCACCTGCGCCAGACCGTCGGCATGAGCGCGGATCGAGCCGAAGAGGGTAACGGTAACCATGTCAGCCCCCGCTAAGGGCTTTCAGGATGCGGGGCGGCGACATGGGCAGGCTGCACATCCGCAAGCCGATGGCGCGGGCTATGGCGTTGGAGACGGCGGCCAAGGGCGGGACAATCGGGGTCTCGCCCACGCCGCGCACGCCGTAGGGGTGGCCGGGATTGGGGATTTCCAGAATGACCGTGTCGATCTTGGGCAGGTCCGAGGCGACCGGAATGCGGTAATCGAGGAAACCGGCGTTTTGCAGGCGGCCGTCGGCGCCGTAGATGTATTCCTCGTTCAACGCCCAGCCGATGCCCTGGACAGCGCCGCCTTGCATCTGGCCCTCGACATAGTCGGGGTGAACGGCTTTGCCGGCGTCCTGAAAGACGGTGTAGCGCAGGACCTTGGTATGGCCGGTTTCGGGGTCAACCTCGATATCACACAGGTGGACGCCAAAGCTGACGCCCGCACCATCGGCCGTGAACTCGTAATGGCCCGCGAGCGGCCCGCCGGTCTGGTGGCTGGAGGCGGCGATTTCGGCGAGGGTCATCGGTGGGAACTTGCCCGCGTTGTCGCCAGCGGGCACGGCGGCACCGTCAACCCATTGCACGGCATCCTCGTCGATGCCCCACATACGGGCGGCGCGCTTGCACATCTTTTGAATGGCGTCGCGCGCGGCGTGGATCGTTGCCAGACCGACGGCAAAGGTCACGCGACTGCCGTCGGTGGTATCGTTGTGGCCGAGCGAGGCCGTGTCGGCGACGATGGTGCGGATCTTGTCGTAGCCGATGCCCAACTCCTCAGCCGCCATCAGGCTGATCGAGGCGCGGGAGCCGCCGATATCGGGGTTACCCTCTTGCAAGGAAACGGTGCCATCGGTGTTGATGGTCATCGAGACCGAACAGTTGCCGCCAAAGTTGAACCAGAAGCCAGCAGCCAGGCCGCGACCCTGATTTTTGCCCAAGGGCGCGTGATAATGCGGGTGCTTTTTGGCAGCCTCCAGCGTCGCGACAAGGCCGATATCGTCGAAGGTCGGGCCGTAGGAGGACAGGGTGCCTTTGCGTGCAGCGTTCTTCAGCCGCACGTCCAGGGGGTCGAGGTTCAGTTTCTGGCACATCTCATCAATCACCGATTCGACGGCATAGATGGCTTGCGGGGCACCGGGGGCGCGAAAGGCGGCCTCTTTGGGGCGGTTGGTCAGAACGTTCCAGCCGATGGTTTTCACGGCCTGAAGGTCATAAGCCGCAAAGGCCGAAGACGCGCCCATTTCCACGGTGCCGCAAGGAAAAGCGCCGCCAGAATAGCGTAAGGTGGAGGAGCCTGCCGTGATGCGGCCGTCTTTGGTCATGCCGATGGTGACGTCGATCGAGGTGGCGACGGTGGGGCCGGTGGCCTTGAACACCTCCTCGCGTGTCATCACCAATTTGACCGGGCGGCCGGATTTGCGGGACAGGGCCAGTGCGACGGGTTCGATGAACACCGCCGTCTTGCCGCCAAAGCCGCCGCCGATTTCGGAGGCGGTGACGCGCAGCTGGCTCGCCTCCATCCCCACAAGTGCGGCGCAGACGGCACGGACGTTGTAATGCCCTTGGGTACAGCACCACAGGTCGGCCTTGCCGTCGGAATTCATCGAGGCGAGGCAGGCATGAGGTTCGATATAACCTTGATGCGTGGCGGCAGTGGTGAAGCTGCGGGTGACGATCAGGTCGGCCTTGGCAAACCCGGCGTCAAGGTCGCCGTGGCCGAATTCGCATTGGTTGGTGACATTGGCGGACATGCCGGCGGGTACGGTTTCAAGGCTGCGCCCGGCTTGCACGATGGGCGCATCGGCGCGCATGGCAAGGTCCACGTCGGTGACATGGGGCAGTTGTTTGTAGGTGACCTTGATCAGCTTCAGCGCGGCCCGTGCGGTGACCGCGTCAATGGCGGCGACGGCGTGGCCGTCATACAGCACCTTGGTGACGGCGAGGATATTCTCCTGAATGTCGCGCATGAAGGCGTTGTCTTGGGGCACAAGGTCCTTGCCGGTGACGACGGCCTTGACGCCTTGCAAGGCCTCGGCTGCCGAAGTGTCGATTGACACGATCTCGGCATGGGCATGGGGGCTGCGCAGGATACGGGCGGTCAACTGGCCGGGGGCGGACATGTCGGCACCATACAGGGCGCGGCCCTTGACCTTGTCCACGCCATCGGGGCGTGGCGGCCGTGTGCCGACCTGTTTGAAGACGCGCTTGGGGGTTCCGGTATCCATCATGCAGTCCTCATCTGTTTGGCGGCGGATTGAACGGCGCTGATGATCTTGTCATAGCCGGTGCAGCGGCACAGATTACCGGCCAGCCAATAGCGCAGTTCGGTGTCGGTCGGATCGGGGTTGCGGTCCAGCAATGCCTTGGCGGCCACCAGAATGCCGGGGGTGCAGATGCCGCATTGCAGGGCGGCGTGGTCGATGAAGGCTTGTTGCAGGGGGTGCAGCTGGTCGCCGTTGGACAGGCCTTCGATGGTGGTGATGGTCGCACCCTCGGCTTCGGCGGCAAGGACAAGGCAGGCGCAGACAATGCGGCCGTCCAGCGTGATGGTGCAGGCCCCGCAATCGCCCGAGCCGCAACCCTCCTTGGTGCCGGTCAGGCCGAGTCGGTTGCGCAAGACATCCAGCAGGGGTTCATCGGGGGTGCAGACAAATTCGACGGCATCGCCGTTCAGGGTGGTGGCGACTTGGATGGTTTTCATGTGCGGCCTCCGGCACGGGTAAAGGCAATGACGGCAGCACGGCGGGCAAGGACGCCTGCAACCTTGGTGCGGAACTCGATGGTGCCGCGTTTGTCGGTGATGGGTTTGCAGGCGGCCGAGGCGGCGGCCTCAAGGGCGGCCAGTGCAGCGTCGTCGAGTTTGGTGCCGATGATGGCCAGGGCACAGCCTTCGACCAACAGAACGGTCGGTGCGACGGCCCCGAGTGCCACGCGGGCGGCGGTGACGACACCTGTGGCGTCCAACGTCACGCTGACCGAGGCGGAGGCGACGGCGATGTCCATCTCGGTGCGCGGGATGAATCGCAGATAGGCGTCGGACGATGACGCGGTGCGGGCGGGCAGATGAAGGGAGGTGATGATCTCACCCTTGGTCAGGCTGGTGCGGCCGGGGGCCAGGGGGACCTGTTCGACAGGCACGTCGCGGCTGCCCGAGGGGCCGTCGATCCGGATGGTCGCGCCGGCGGTGAACAGGCCCGGCACGGCGTCACCGGCAG
The DNA here is from genome assembly GCA_038323315.1 of Rhodobacterales bacterium. Lineage (GTDB taxonomy): Bacteria > Pseudomonadota > Alphaproteobacteria > Rhodobacterales > Rhodobacteraceae > Stagnihabitans. The sequence continues at coordinate 15,082 of JBBQGU010000001.1, forward strand.
GCGAGGCGGTGCACAGGTTGCCGATCAGCGAGCAGCGGCCCTGCACCTGTTTGGACCCGATCAGCTGGGCGGCCTCGGTCACGCCGGGATACATGGCGCACAGGGCGGCATGTTCGCCGATCTCGGCCCCGGTGACAGCGGCACCGATGCGAAAGCCGCCAGCCTCGGGCGTAATGTCGCGCAGGCCGGGGATGCCCTTTATGTCGACGATCAGGTCAGGTTCGATCATGCCGGATTTCAACTGCACCATGACATCGGTGCCACCTGCCAGCACCCGTGTGACGCCCGACGCTGCGGCCAGCAAACGTGCCGCCTCCAGTGCCGTGCTTGGTTTTGCATAGTGCATGGCGGATCCCTTCCCCTGACCTGATGGCGCGGTGGGTCTGGACCCTGCGCCGAATTCCCTGCCAAGCTATGCCAGCTTGCCGCTTGGGTCCACCCCGCACAAGCGACTTTGACGGGTCGATTGTCGGCCAGTGGGGGAATGTTGCCTTGGAGCCCGCGACAAGATCGCGCAGATAAGGGTGCGGGCGGCGGCGGACGGGGGCGGTGTTCGCGACCTGCACCCGGCTAGATAGGTGCCGCGTTGGGGGTGTGCGAGACGGCGTGTTGCAGCAGGGCGCGCAAGGTGGTCAGAGGCTTGCCGTGGCTGTCGCGAAGGGGGCTTTGACTTGGGTGCCAGGGTGCGGGCCCGGTGGTCAGGACGGTGTCGGGGCGTAGGCGCAAAACGCCTGTGATGGTGTCGGCAATGATGTGGCTGGCGGTGGGGCCCAGATGGTCACCGTTGTGCAGCGCTTGCGATTCGCACAGGATGTACAGCCAGGCGGGCGTGTCGGTCAGCATGCCCAGACGGGCGGTCATCTGGCGGAGGGAAAGTGCCGGCATGTCGGCGGCGGGGCGGTCGGGGATGGCGCTTTGCACCTGTTCGGGCGTCAGGACAGGCAGACCATAGGCGCGGGCAAGGTCCTGGCCAAAGGGCATCCGGCGGTGAAAGCCACGCAGCAGGTTGCGCAAGAAGATCGACCGATGGGCCAGAGTCTCGTCTGCCTCTGACAGGTTGAACATGTCATTGGCAAAATTCAGGTCGACCTTTTCGGCGCGGCTGCCCTGTTCATCCCCGGCCCCGATGCGGCCCTTGATCTGGGTCAGTCGGGACCAGTCCAACACCCAGTGATCGGGCAGCGCCACCCCCTGCCCCGCCATCCGCCCATGGGAGGTAAAGCTGAACAACTGACGAAGCGACGCAGCCTCGGCGATATGGCCGCCGGTGCCGAAATTGGCGTTGAAATCGTATTCCGAGCCGACCATGGAATGGCCAAAGCGGAAGGCGACGCTGGTAAACTCCAGTGGCACCTGATTGGGCGTGGTCAGACGGGGCGGGGCTTGCAAGACCAGGTCCAGCACCCCGGGGGCCAGCAAATTGGGCAGATAGTCGTTCAATATGCACCACTGATAGTGCATCGTCACCAGATGGCGGGCAGCGGCAAAGCAGGTGGCAGCCTCGGGGATGGTCGGGTGCAAGAGGTCGACCAGCTTGTTGTGCAACAGCATGAAGGCGAGGTGCATCTGGCCGATGATCAGGTTTTCGTCATTGCGCAGATCGGCGATCAGGGCGCTTTCGGCGCAGCGCGGCAGATCAAGGGCCCCGCTGCGGAACTCGATCCTGTCATAGGCGACCGTGGTGGTCTGGCCCATCATCTGCGGGCTGATCGTCGTGGTGGTGCCAAGGCAAAAGCGCATGCCGTCCGGTTGATACAGGGCGTTGACCTCTGGGTCGCCGCTGCCGGGGCCATAGCCGTACAGACTTGTCAGGCTGAGGGGGTAGGCGTGTTCGTTGGCCAGATGATCCAGAATCGGCGCGATGGAGGCCGCGCGACCTGTCGCGGCAAGGTCGGGCAGCAGGTCAGAGCCGATGATGCCGGCGGGGGCAAGGCCACCCAGATCAACCGCCATGCCACCCACGGGGGCCGAAATGTCGTGGTTAACGAACTGGCCGAAATAGGTATAAACGGCGGGCAGGTCCATCTTGATCTGCGGTGGGACACCTTCGGGCGGATAGTAATTGCTGACGAAATCCTGCAACACAGCAAGGGTTTCGGTCGCCGAGGTGCCAGAGAACATGCCTGCACCGGGGCGGTCGGCAAGGTCCGGGAACAGATAGCAATAGCGTGCACGTTCCGGCTCGACCTCAACCCCGGCCCATTGGCGGCGCAGGGGAAAGCCCAGTAATCCGTGGTCGCTTTTGACAATGCCCATTTTGGCGTCCTGTTCTTTGGCTGTTCGGATGGTGGGTCTAGAAGGGTTCGATGTCGGGATGGTCGGGGATTGCAAGGCCGGTCAGGCGGGTGAAACGCGGCACCTGAATCCGGCCCTGCATGGCGCAAAGCCCCGGAACCAAGACGCGGAAGGTGGGTTGCGGGTCGTCCGGCAGGGTCAACTCGACTGCCAGAGCGCGGTGGCCCAAGGCAGCGAGCGTGGTCAGGATGCCGGGCAAGTCTGGCGCCGTGACATGCGGCTTGTGGCCCGTGGCGCGGACCTGCGCCATGGTGCGGGTGCAGGCATGGTCGCGCCATGCCAGGTAATCGGGGTCCGCGACGTTGGCGGCCTGCGCCATGGCGGCCTCGGTTTGCAACATCTCGGTCACCGCATGCAGCGCGGCGTCGGCGGCTTGCAGTCTTGCGGCGGCACCGGTTGCGACGGCAAAGCCATCCGGGTCCGCCGAAATGGCGGCCACGACGGCGACGCCGGTATCGGTGGACAGGTCCAGAAGCCGGGTCTGGCGGGCACGTTCCTGCAACCACCAGAACAGGCGCGGTTGCAGAGCGTCGATCAGATCGAGCGGCAGCGGCGCGGGCGCGATACCGCCATGCCACCACAGGGCCATGGCATCCCGCTCCAGACATTCCAGCAGCGCGGCGAGGATGGCGGCGGCTTGCGTGGCCCCGGTGGCACAGCCGGTGGAATCGGCATCGGAATAAAGCGGCTCGCCGCTGACATGGGCAAAGTCCAGATAGACCAGTTGAGCCGGCACCAGGGCGGTGTCACCGGTCAGCATATCGTGCGCGGCAACCATGGCGCGGCCGTCCTCACGCGGCAGCGCAGCGATATCCCCCCGATGGTTCTGCGCCAGACTGGCACGCAGTTCGACCGCCTCGGCCCCCGCCGACCGCATGGCCTGCGCCAGGGTCGTGCCGCGACCCGCAGGCAAGCGGGGTTTCAGCCCCGTGACGCCGTCGGCGGTCGGCCAGGCCACGGCGATGAAGATGGGCGCATCCTGGACATAAAGCGGCATGACCCGGAAATCACGGGCCAGAGACCGATTCAGATGCGCGACAACGTCGATGATGGAGTGCTTCATGCCACTATTGGACGCGCCAAGGCTTTGACAAGCAAGCCATGTTGCAAGCTGCGATATCGGCTTTTCACGCTCAGTTCACGCTAGGTCATCAATCTGATGTCAGCCATCAAGGCGGTACGACACAAACACCACACCCGGAGGGACAATGGGATTTTTTCACCTCGATTCAAACCAGCTTGCCGATCAGGAACTGACGGGTGAGGCCGTCATCCGCGTCAGCAGCAGCGCGTTCCAGACCGGCGACGGTTCCGAATGGGTCAAATTCGACGCAGATACCCGCGGCTGGCTGTTCGACAACGGCTATCGCTATGACGGCACGGCAGATGGTCGCGTGCCACTGACCGTGGATATCGTTCCAGTTTATGACACGCCGACCAAGATGCATGTCCGGGTGCCTTGGATCGGCGATCTGACCGGGGCAGACGTGCCACCGGATGAAGCGAGCTATGGCGGCAGCTTTCCGGCGTTTTTGGCGCGGTACTTCATGCGACGGTGCAGGTGAGCGTTTTATCCCGGGGGGGGTCTGCGCGGGCCGGGGGTGTGTCCCGGCCCGACGGGTTGGGACAGATAACGACACGTTCACCTTTACTTTTCCTACGCGTGGAAGTCGATCGGTTCGCGTTCGGGAGCGGCCCCGGCTGCCAGTTCCATCGCCATGGCGCGGGCGAGTTTGATGCCCTGTTCGAAGCCTTGTTGCGCCTTGGGGTGCAGGGTGGGGACGGTGGCCAGCAGCCAGTCTTCCAGATCTTGTTCGCTGGGGCTTTGGCCGCCTTCCCATAGTGGCGCGGTCAGGTCGCAAAAGACGCGGTAGGCGCGGGCGGCTTCGTCGCGCTGGCCAAGGCGAGCCCAGGCGGCCGCGGCCCAGACCACAAGATCGGGCACCACATCGGGGCATTTCTGGACGGTGGCAATCGTGGCGCGGAAGTCGCCGTTCAGGTAATAAATGCCCGCCAGATAGGCCGAGTAATATTCGGGGTAGATCGGGTTCAGCCGGATCGCCTGATCGGCCCAAAGGTACGCGTCGTCGAATTGGCCCAGAAACGCCATGCCGCTGGCGGCGGCGATCAGGGCTTCGGGTTCATGCGGGTTCAGATCGACTGCCAGCCGAAAATGCGACAAGGCACGCTCGGCCGAGCGGGCGATCAGCCAGCTCCACGCCATGCTGATATGGCAGCGGCTGTCGAACGGATCGAGGGCGATGGCCTTTTGGGCGTGTTTGAACGCCGCGGCGGCATCGGCCTTGCGGGCAGGATACCCGGGGCGCACCATGGCGCGGGTGTTCAGGATTTGGGCAAGACTGGCATGGCCGCAGGCAAGGCCCGCATCCAGCACGATGGCCTGGGTGAACAGATCCTCGGCCTGCGCATCAGCTTCGGCGGTCCACAGGCGCGACAGTTGATGCCCGCGCAGCCACAGGTCATAGGCCACCGGGCTGCCCGGCGTCGACCGGGCATACCGCAGCAGCGACATGTAGTTGACCTGCGACGCGAGGTGCGCGGCCAAGGCGCCTGCGACACTGGAACTGAGCTCCAGAAGGTGATGTTCCGAAATGGGGTAGATGTTCGACCAGACCTCGCTGCCATCACGGCAGTCGATCAGCGTCACGAACAGTTTGCGGGTGGGGTCGCGCCAGTCCAGCACCAGATCGACCGCGAAATCGCCGTCAATCGCGTGGCCCACGGCGGTGTAATCGACGGCGGTGGTCGAACCATAGCCGGTGCTGGGCCATGGGATCACGATCCAGCAGCGAAAGCGCGAAAGGCAGGTTTTGGCAAGATAGGCGAAGCCTTCGGCCAGGTAATCCTTGGTGTCATCGCTGTAGCGGGTCAAGGGCGGGCGGATTGTGATGCGGGGCGGACCCTGACGCGTCCTGGAGATCGGACGGTCGACCACCGGGCGTTGCAAGGAAATGTCACCGCGTTTGATCGCCACCAGAAGGTCGGTGCTTTCGGGGCTGGGTTCGCTGTCCAACTCCTCTGCCAAGGCCAGTTCCATCAGTCCGTACTGCCGCAGCGCCGCCGATTGATCGCCCCGTGTGGCATGGAACTGCATCAGGAACTGATGGGCCAGTTCATGCGACGGCTCGATCCGCACCAGTTCCTGCGCCAGACGGGCATCGCTGTAATCATCCGCGCCGATGCGATGTTCCAGATGGTCGGTCAGCGCCTTGGTCAACAGCGACCGCAGATGCGAGCGTTCGATCTGCAACCAGGCCTCGAACACCGGGGCCGATGGCAGGGTGGCGCCGAACAACTCACCCTTCCACAGATCGGCTGCGGCCAGGGCCGACCGGGCATCTGTCGCACCGGTGGCGATCAGGCTGCGGAAGGTCAGGGTGTCGACCTCGAACGCACCCGGGCGCAGTGACACGTTGAAGCGGTCGGCAACAAGGACATCCGCGCCCGCCGGTCCCAGAACCTCGCGCAGTTCTTTCAGTGACTGGCGCAGGCTGGCGCGGGCCTTGTCCTCGGGTGCAGGGTCCCAGAGCAGCGATGCCAGTTGTTCGCGGTTCATCGGCGCATCAGGATGCAGCAGCAACAGCGCCAGCAAACCGCGCGTCTTGCGGGTGCGAAACACGACCTGTTGGCCGGTCGACTGGTCCACCACACGGCAAACCCCCAACAATTCTGCCCGGAATGCGGCCATCACCCTCGTCCTGTCACATGTCCGGCGACGATGCACGCCGCACTGCAGGCTTTCAACCCTGAAATCCAATGTGATTGACGTCAGGTTAATTTCCGTGTTGCTGCGGGCACGTGGACGGCCATGCAGTGCTTGCAAAAGACGTCGCTGATCTTGTGCCGGGCAATGTGAACCTGGATCGGGTCAAGGGAACCATTCGCGGGGGCGGTTGTTTGGTAAGGGTCCCCGCGCAGCAACGCGGGCGACCATGAAAGGTGCGCCATGACCCAGATCAATCCCAACGCAGCAGATGACACGCTGCCCGCCGACAATGGTCAGCCTGTTTTCGATCAGGCTCTGGAAGACCTGCCATGGTCGCCCGAGGACGCTCTGCCGATGGACGACGACGGCAACATCTTGCCCGGCAATGACACGTTGGACGAAGACCCGAACGACAACGGCGACAAGGAACACAACGATCCCGACGACCAGTTACTGCCACCGATCTGACGGGACCAGCACAAGGGGCATATCATGGCACCACGCGCCAGTTGGAAGGGCTTCCTGAAGATCGCAGACGTCATCTGCGGGGTCACGCTGTACACGGCCACCTCGACTTCGGACCGGATATCGCTGCACATCATCAACCGCGCCACCGGACACAAGGTCCGGCGGCAGTATGTTGACGGCGAAACCGGTGTGGCGGTCGACAAGGACGATCAGGTCAAAGGCTATGAGGTCAGCGACGGCGATTATATCATGCTGGACCCGGACGAGATTGCCGCCGTCGTGCCGGACAGTGACAAGACCCTGACCGTACAGGCGTTTGTCGCTTGCGACGACGTTGATCAGGTCTATTTCGACAAACCCTATTATCTGGCGCCGTCCGACAGCATCGCCGAGGAAGCCTTTGCGCTGATCCGCGAGGGGATGCGCAAGCAAAAGGTGGCGGCGATCGCCCAGACGGTTATGTTTCGCCGGGTCCGCACCGTTCTGATCCGCCCCGAGGGAGCCGGAATGATCGCCACGACCTTGTCGTTCGACTACGAGGTCCGGTCCGCCGCGGAGGCGTTCGAGGATATCCCGCAGATGAAGATCAAGAGCGAGATGCGGGACCTGGCGCAGCATATCATCAAGACCAAGGCGGGCGCTTTCGACCCCACGACCTTTGATGACCGGTATGAAAGCGCCTTGGCTGACCTTGTCAAAGCCAAATTGGACGGGAAAAAGATCGCACCGCGGCAGGAACCCGAGCGCCAGAAGACGTCCGACCTGTTGGTCGCACTGCGCGAGAGTGCGGGCGCTGGGCAGAAGGCGGAGCCGAAAGCCCCCGCCGCCGCGAAAAAGCGAAAAGCTGGCTGACATGGCGCTGGAAACTTATGTGACCAAGCGCGATTTTCACACGACACCCGAGCCCGAAGGCAAGGTCGGCCCGGCAGGCGGCAACACCTTTGTCATTCAGAAACATCATGCCACCCGCCTGCATTACGATCTTCGGCTGGAACTGGACGGCGTACTGCTCAGTTGGGCCGTGACCAAAGGCCCCAGTCTGATTGCGGGCGAAAAACGACTGGCAGTGCATGTCGAGGATCACCCGCTGGACTATGGCGGATTTGAAGGCACGATTCCCAAGGGCGAATATGGCGGCGGGACCGTGATCTTATGGGACAACGGCACCTGGACGCCCGAGGGTGACCCGCGCAAAGGCTATGCCAAGGGCCATTTGCAGTTCGATTTGCAGGGGCAAAAGCTGGGTGGCCGTTGGAATCTGGTGCGGATGCACGGCAAACCCGGCGAAAAGCGGGAAAACTGGTTGCTGATCAAGGTCGAAGATGCCTTTGCCCAGCCACCAGATGCGCCTGATATCCTGGAGGAGCGCCCGAAATCGGTGAAATCAGGCCGTGTCATTGGCGACTTCGCCAAGGATCCGCCCAAGGCGGCGGCGAAGAAACGCAAATCGCCGGTTGGTCCGGTCAATCCTGTCGCGGCGTCGCCCGCCGACACACCCGATCCCGCGACGATCAAGGGTGCCGTGAAAGCGCCCGTCCCTGCCTTTGTCGAACCCATGCTGGCGTCGCTCGCACCCTTGGCCCCAACGGGTCAACGCTGGCTGCATGAGATCAAGTTTGACGGTTACCGCCTGCAAGCGCGGATCGAGGCGGGGCGGGTCAAGCTGTTCACGCGCGGCGGGCTGGACTGGACCCGGAAATTCGGGACCGCCATGGCCGAGGCATTGCAGAACCTGCCGCTGGGGACTGCGGTGATCGATGGGGAACTGGTCGTCGAAACCGAAACGGGGGTGGCGGACTTTTCGGCGTTGCAGGCCGATCTGAGTGCGGGGCGGTCGGACCGGTTCGTCTATTACGTCTTTGATTTGCTGTACCTTGATGGATATGACCTGCGGTCCCTGCCGCTGACCACGCGCAAGGATATGCTGGGGCGGGTCGTGTCGGACCAAAACGGGCTGTTGCGATTGAGTGGCGATTTTGACGACAGCGGGGCGACGGTCTTGCGCCACGCCTGTCGGCTCGGTCTGGAAGGCATCGTGTCCAAGCTGAAGGATGCCCCCTATCGCAGCGGGCGCGGCAAGGCCTGGCAAAAGTCGAAATGTTCGTCGCGGCAGGAATTCGTCATCGCGGGCTATGTGCCGTCAACGGTGTCACGCCGGGCCATTGGCTCGCTGGTGCTGGGCGTGCAGGAGGGTGGCGCGTTGCAGCATGTCGGGCGGGTCGGCACCGGATTTACCGCTGCGATGTCCGAGGCGCTGTTTGCAAAACTGGAACGGCTGCGGGTGCCGGACAGCCCCTTCCCTGCCGCCTTGACCGCCGCAGAGGCGCGGCAGGTCAGATATGTGCGCCCGGACCTGGTGGCCGAGGTCGCGTTCAGCGCCTGGACGGCGGACGGCCATCTGCGCCACGCGTCGTTTCGTGGCCTGAGAGATGACAAGAAAGCGGGTGAGATCATGCGCGAAGATCCTGAGACGAGGGACAAATCCGCTGCGGGGTTCAACGTCACACTGACCCATCCGGACCGGATCTACTGGCCGGACGCGGGCGTGACCAAACAGGGGCTGGCCGATTACTATGCCGAGGTCTGGGACCATATTGCGCCCCATATCACCGGTCGGCCACTGGCCCTGCTGCGCTGCCCGACGGGCATCGCGGGCGAACAATTCTTTCAAAAAAACGCGTGGAAGGGGCTGAACCCTGCGATTGTCCTGGTCAATGACCCCAAGGACAAGGGCGACGATCAACTGATCAGCATCGACAGTCTGGATGGCCTGATCGGTCTGGTGCAGGCATCGGTTCTGGAAATTCACCCCTGGGGCTCGACTTTGGCGGATTGGCAGCGGCCAGACAGGATCGTCATGGATCTGGACCCCGGCGAGGATGTGACTTGGGCCAATGTCATCGCGGCGGCCCTGGAGGTTCGAGACCGGCTGGCAGCGGCGGGGCTTGGGGCCTTTGTCAAGACGTCGGGGGGCAAGGGGTTGCATGTGGTGGCCCCGCTGACACCAAAAGCGGATTGGCCGCAGGTCAAGGCGTTTGCCAAGTCCATGGCCGATCAGATGGCGTCGGACAGCCCGGACCTGTATGTCGCAACCGTCACGAAATCCAAGCGGCACGGCAAGATCCTGATCGACTATCTGCGCAACCAACGCGGTGCCACAGCCGTCGCAGCGTTTTCAACCCGCGCGCGTCCCGGTGCTGCCGTCTCGGCCCCTTTGGCATGGGAGGAATTGGGGCCAGGGATTGGTCCGGCCCATTTTACCGTCGAGAACATGCTCCAGCGGCTGACAGCATTGTCCACCGATCCGTGGAGCGAACTTCAGGCGGCTGCCCGGCCCTTGCAGACTCCGGCAGCGCGCAAGCGGAAGTAGGTTTCAACCTTTGGTCTTTTCGCTTGCGATGCTTTTCTTCAGCGCGTCCATGATATTGATGACATTGCCCTTCGGTGCCTCGGCGGCTTCGATTTTGGCCGGACGCTTGCGGCCCTTTTTCTTGGCGGCAATGATCTGCAGCAGTTTGGCCTGGACGGGATCTGCGACCATCTGGGGCGTCCATGGCGCGGTACGCTCGTCGATCAGTTTGGTCACCAGTGTCATCAGGGCGGCTTCGGGCTTTTTGGCCTTGGTCTTGGCGAAGTAGTCCGCCTGATCCCGGACCTCGTCCCCATAGCGCAGGGTCCAAAGGACAATGCCGTTGCCACGTGGTTGCAGCAGAACGGCGCGTTCGCGGCGGTACAGGACAACCCGCGAAATCCCCACTGTCCCACTGGCCGCCATGGCATCGCGGATGACCGAAAACGCCTCCTCGCCCACGGAATCATTGGGCACCAGATAATGCGGCGTGTCGAACCAGACCGAGTCGATCGAGGCAGTGGGCACGAACATGTCGATGTCGATGGTGTGGGTGCTTTCAAGGGCGACGGCGTCCACCTCGTCGTCCTCCAGCAGCACGAAATCATCTTCGCCGCGCGGATAGCCCTTGACCTCGTCTTCGTCGGCGACGGGCTTGCCGCTGACGGCGTCGACATACTGGCTGACGACGCGGTTACCGGTCTTGGCGTTCAGCGTGTGAAAGCGCAATTTTTCACTGTCCGTGGTCGCAGGCATCATCGCGACCGGGCATGTCACGAGGGACAGTTTCAGATAACCTTTCCAGAATGAACGCGGTGCCATGCTGAATTTCCCTAACCCGTGAGAATTAGAAACACCTGTGCACAAATCTGGTTCCATCGGGAGGAACAAGCATGATCCAGCCAACGCACCGGATCGGTGACAGAATTTCCACGACACCGGCGGAACTGCGGCCGCTTTGACAAGTTTATGAGACAGGTCGGCAATGCGCCTGCCAAAGACAAGCCGGAGGAATCGAATATGGCCGACACGAAATCTGCGACCAACCAAAACAGCAAAACGACCGCTGCCGCGTCCAAGCCGGCAACCCCTGCGCGGGACGAAGACGGCCGCTTTACCGAAAAGACGGAGGGCGGGTCCAGCAAATCGACCGCCGGCAAAAGCGGTACAAAGGGCTCCGCATCCAAATCCCGCTGATCCCCTGATGCCGGGCCGCGATGGGCGGGCCGGTAACGTTGCAACCGAAACGATGGAGAAAATCATGGCCGAGAAAACACTGGAAGACCTGTTCCTCGACACCTTGAAGGACATCTATTACGCCGAACGGCAGATCCTGAAGACGCTGCCAAAGATGGTGCGCGCGGCGGTGTCGCCCGAGTTGAAACAGGCGTTTCGCGACCACCGCCAAGAAACGGAGGGTCAGGTCGAGCGTCTGCAACAGGTCTTTGAGATGCTGGGCAAGCGCGCGCAGGGCAAGACCTGCCCCGCAATTGACGGTATCATGGACGAGGGCGCTGAAATCATTGAAGAATACGGCAAAAGCCCTGCAATTGACGCCGCGTTGGCTGCCGTCGCACAGGCGGTCGAGCATTATGAGATTGCCCGGTACGGTGCGCTGTGCACCTGGGCCAGCACGCTTGGCCACACCGATGCGGTGACCCTGTTGCAAACGACGCTGGCCGAGGAAAAGGCTTGCGACCAAAAGTTGTCGGCTATTGCCGAAAACGTCAATACCACGGCGATGGCAGCCGAATAGGCACGCGGCGCCTTGACCCCGGTCAAGGCGCCGCATTTTCAGGAAAGCGAGCATCCGATGTCGACCGAAGATACCACAACACCCGTTGATCCCCACCGCCGTCCGATGCCCAAGGTTATCGACCAGCGTCAGCAGCAGAATGACCCTGCCCGACATCACACGGTCGATCCCAACGACCGCCCGGCCAGCAACACCAAACAGCCCGGCGTACCGGTCGGCGGCGAAGAATGATTGCCAGGTCGTTAATATACTAACATCAAAGCGGAACAAATTCGCGTGAGGCGCGTTGGTCTATGCGTCCGGTTTTAACGCGTCAGCAAAACAGAGGTTTCCCATGAGCAGCATCATCTATCTTGTCGGCTTGGTCGTCATCGTACTCGCCGTCCTTTCCCTTATCGGACTGCGGTGAGGTCGGCATGGAAAATCGTGAAAATATGGTTCCCCCGGGTTCCAGGATGACCGACGTGGCGACCGACCGGTCTTATGTCGATTGGGCGGCAATTGCCGGCGGTGGCGTGGTTGCAGTGGCCATTGGCCTGCTGGCAAGTGGATTTGGCGCAGCCTTGGGCCTGACCGCCATATCAGCGGATGAGGGTGAGGGATCGGGCTTGTTGGCATTGGTCCTGTCAGGCGTCTGGATCGCGGTCAGCATGGTTGCCGCTTATGCAACGGGTGGCTATGTCGCCGGGCGGATGCGTCGCCGGGTGGATGGGGCTGCAACGTCCGAAGTCACCGTCCGCGACGGTATGAACGGTTTGATCGTCTGGGGCGTCGGCGTTCTGTTGAGCGCGATGGTTCTGGGTTCGGTGATCGGAACCACGGTGTCTGCGGTCGGCAATGTCGCAGCAGGCGTTGGCAAAGCGGCGGTGGACGTGGCTTCGGGTGCCGCTTCTGGTGCGATGAATGCAGCGGGTGCCATGGTGCCGGACGCGGTCAAGGCTGATCCGATGGCGTTTGTCACCAACAGCATGCTGCGGCCTGCATCAGTCACGCCGGGTGAGGGTAATGATGGCACGACGGCTGATGCCGCGTCCGTGCTGGGCAATCTGGCCACGACGGGCGAGATATCCGACCCCGATCGCGCCTATCTGGTGCAATTGACCACGGCCCGCACCGGCCTGACCGAAGCCGAGGCCACCGCCCGGGTAGATGCCGCAATCAAGTCAACCCAAGACGCACGCGACGCCGCAGCCAAACTTGCCGCCGACGCCGAAGAAGCGGCACGCAATGCGGCCGAGACGGCGCGGATCAGCGCCATTCTGACGGCGTTCCTGCTGACTGCCATGGCGCTGGTTTCTGCCGTCGCCGCTTATGTCGCGGCAGTCAAGGGTGGGCGCCACCGTGACGATGGGCGTGTCTTTGGCGGTTTTGCCTATACGCGGTAACCCGCTTTTAAATGACACACGGCAATGGGGCGTCCCGGATCGGGACGCCCCCTTTTTTTATCCAGTACGTTCGTTTATTTTAAGACGCTGATCGGGGAACAACTTGACGGCTGTTTTGTTGAACGGGGTGAAACATGACAGGAGCAAATCGATGAACGACATGATGCAAAATTCTGAGGGTTTGGACAGCTTGGCCTCCCTTCATGGATTGACCCTCGATAATCTGACAGGCTTTGACAAAATGGTTGAAAAAGCCGAACCTGAGTTTCGGGAAACTGCCCAGGCCTTTCAAGCACTGCATAGCCGGCATGCTGCTGCATTGGCACAGATGCTGGCCCGGTTTGGCCGCGATCCCGAACAGGATGGGTCGTTGATGGGGACCATGAACCGCGTCGTCGTCAGCATGCGGTCCATGGTGGACGAGATTGATCAGGATACGATGAAAAATATCCGCACCGGCGAACAGTTTGTGCTGGACGCCTTTGACAAGGCGATCTCCAGCGATCTGTCGGCAGATGTGGTTGAACAACTGGTCACGCGCAAAGCCGAGTTGACGGCCCTTTTGGCCGCCAAATCGTAACCTTCAGGTCAGACTTTGCCGTGGTCCAGAAAAAACCGCAGCATGTGACGTGACGCGTCTGGTCCGGTTGGGTCGGTGTAACTGCCCGCAGCCGACCCGCCGGACCAGGCATGGCCAGCACCCTCGACCTCCCAAAGCTCTGCGATGGTTCGGTCGGTGCTGGTGCGGTACTGCGTGCGCTTTGCCTGGCGCATCCCGGATGACTTAACGAATTCAGTGCTCTTTCGGACCCCCGCGACCCGACCGACCATCTGATCAATGACGGCACGCCCGTTGTCAGGTTTGACCGTGGAGTCGGCCAGTCCGTGAAAAACGATGGTGGGCACTGCCTTGGCGATCGTCTTGCCGCGCGCGCCGTTCCGCATGGCGGCGAAGGCCGAAGGCACGTCTTGCGCGGCACCTACGGCCAGCCCGGAATGCACGCCGATTGCGCTGAAAATCTCGGGATAGGCGCAGCCGGTGATCAGCGCGGCAGCACCGCCTGCCGACAGACCCGCCACGAAAACACTGGCCGGATCGATCGCAAAATCCCTCAGTATATCGCGCGTCAGACCGGCGATGACCGCCGGCTCGCCGGTGCCGCTGGCCTGATCTTCCGGGCGGTACCAATTCCAGCACTTTTGGGCATTGGCGCCGGACGGCTGGCCGGGATAGGCGATGACACAGCCAAATTCCTCGGCCAGCACATTCATGGCGGTGCCGGCCGCGAAATCCTCGGGTGTCTGGGTGCAGCCGTGCAGCATGATGACCAGCGGCATCCTCGCTGCACGGTTGGCCGGCAGATATAATCGGTACGTCCGGGTGCCATGGGGACCGACATGGGTCAACGACCGGAATTCGGCCCCCTGCGGCAGGGTGGCATCTTTGGTTCCGCCAAAGCCGGACGCAGGCATTCCGCCAGCCGCGATCTTGCGCAGGGTTTCGCTCAGTTTCGTGCGCTGTGCGGATGGTTTTCGGGGTGGCACCTCAGGCTCGTTCAGCCGTGTAAAGGTACCGTCGATGGCGTCGTCGGGGATCGGCGCAGCCCGACCGGACAGCCTTGATTGTATCAGGGCGGTCGCCTCGGTCAGCTTGCCAGACCGGGTCAGATGGGTGGCTTGACCGATGATATCGGCGAATGATTTTGTCATCTTGGGCTTTCTGATATGAAGGGTCTGTCAGTGTTAAGAAATGGCGTGAACGGTCAGGCGATCCGGTCCGCAAGCGCTGCCTTGACCGCATCGCTGGCCTGTAACGCCCCCAGAACGGTGATTGCGACTATCGTGTCGCGCGCCAGATCGGGCGGCACATCAGGCGCGATCACGGCCAGTCCCAGAACCCTGATGTCCAGCATCTGCCCCGCCACCTGCGCCGCCCGCAGTTCGGCCAGGGTCACATGCCGCACCCCAAGATCAACGCTCTTGCGCAGGATGGCTTTGGTGACGGCCTCGGAATGCCGGTCGATCTGGTTGCGGATGGCGGTGCGGATAAAGTCGCTGCGGTTGGCATAGAACCCTTCCTGCACCAGAAGTTCGATGTGACCCAGATCGACGAAGCCGAGATTGATGGTCAGCTTCTCGGAGTCTGCAGGTTTGATCATTT
Organism: Rhodobacterales bacterium; assembly: GCA_038323315.1. Lineage (GTDB taxonomy): Bacteria > Pseudomonadota > Alphaproteobacteria > Rhodobacterales > Rhodobacteraceae > Stagnihabitans. The sequence continues at coordinate 30,223 of JBBQGU010000001.1, forward strand.
GGCTTTTACATCCACACACCATCTGTGTGGATGGTATAAAGCAGATTAAAGAAGGGCGATAGCAGAATATCAAGGCTTGTTTTGAAAAGTGCGCGCCGCTCCACCGTGACGGCATGAGGGGGCACATGGAACCCGGCCGCCTCGAAACAAGGTCAATCGACATGCTCGGGAAGTTCCCTGGCCTGATCTTTGGTCAAAACGGTGGTGGCGAACACAATGCCATCCTCGTCGCGCACAAAGGTCAGTTGCCGCCCGTACAGGGCGACACGTTTGGACCCAAATCCAAGAAAACCGCCGACATCCACCACGATGATATCGCCTTCTTCGCTGTTACGGACATGGGTGATCTGACCGACCTTGGCGTCATCGCGACCATAAACGTCGGCGTCGGTCAGATCGTTGGTGTCCAACGGGGCACCATCAAGCAGGAAGTGGTTCGACATGTGTCTCTCCTTACACGTCATCATCGGATTGTGCTGGAAAACGCCAATGGGCGGCACCCTGTTCCCGAATGCATGGAATTATCGCCAATCATGACGGGCTGATCCTGGGTCAGTTGATCCAGGAACCTGCCACGCAGGTTGTGGCAGCGTGCAGATGAACCGTCTCGACTGCAACCGACCCAAGCCGCGTTGCCGAAAATCTGTGTCCCGAAAAATCTGCCGTCCGAACACCGTGTCGCTGCGTCAAAAGTCAGGCACTCCGCGCCGACCTAGATCCGCCCGCGAAAAAATCACGCTTGCGACCAAAACCCGGTCCTAAAAGCCTCCCCTCCCCCCATGGGAGAGGGGCAGGGTCAGGGGTCGCGACCACCGCGGGTCAGAATGGCACGTCGTCCACCTGCTGCGCCGGGATGACCCAGCGCGCCACGATCTTCTTGGGGCCCGCCAGATCGAACTCGATCTCCAGCTTGTCGCCCTCGACCCCCATGACCTCGCCATAGCCGAACTTCTGGTGGAACACCCTGTCACCAAGGTCATAGGCTGCATTGGCCACCGCATCGATCACCAGCCCCGCCGCCTCGCGCGGTTGGTTGATGCCATGGCTGCCCGGTCGCGTCGTTTTTTCCTGCAGGCGCCGCCAGCCGGGCGAGTTGTAGACATCCGCCTTGCTGACCCGTTCCTCCAGCGCAGACCCGAACGTCGACGCCGCGCCATAGCCGCCGCCATACAGCCCCGGCGGCGTCAGCACATCGACATGGGCGCTGGGCAATTCGTCGATGAACCGGCTTGGCATCTGGCTTTGCCACTGGCCATAGACCCGGCGGTTGGAGGCAAAGGAGATTGTGCACAGCCGTTCCGCCCGGGTGATCCCGACATAGGCCAGCCGACGCTCCTCCTCCAACCCCTTCTTGCCGCTTTCGTCCATGCTGCGTTGGCTGGGGAACAACCCCTCCTCCCAGCCCGGCAGAAAGACGGCGGGAAATTCCAGGCCCTTGGCCGCGTGCAGGGTCATGATGCTGACCTTTTCCTGCGCCTCCTCGGTCTCGTTGTCCATGATCAGGCTGACATGTTCCAGAAAGCCCTGCAAATTCTCGAACTGTTCCAGAGCCTTGACCAGTTCCTTTAGGTTCTCCAGCCGCCCGGGTGCCTCGGGCGTCTTGTCGTTTACCCACATCTCGGTATAGCCCGACTCCTCCAGAATGGTCTCGGCCAGACGGACATGGTCGTAATTGTTCACCAACGTCGCCGCGTGCCAACGGTCCACTCCGTCCACAAAGCCGCGCAACTGGCCAGCCCCTTTGCCGCCGATGCCGCCCCGCGCCAGCGTCTCGCGCGCGCCTTCCAGCAAGGGCACGCCAGACCCGCGCGCCACCCGCTGCACATCGGCCTGCGCCTTGTCGCCCAAGCCCCGCTTTGGCGTGTTGATCACCCGTTCGAAGGCCAGATCATCTGATGGCGAAACGGCCAGCCGGAAATAGGCCATCGCGTCGCGGACCTCTTGCCGTTCATAGAACCGTGGGCCGCCGATGACGCGGTACGGCAGGCCGATGGTCAGAAACCGATCCTCGAAGGCCCGCATCTGATGGCTGGCCCTGACCAGAATGGCGATCCCGTCCAGACCCACCTGCCCCACGGGCCGCGCGCCACGTTGCAGGGCCTCGACCTCGTCGCCGATCCAGCGTGCCTCCTCCTCGCCGTCCCAATGGCCGATCAGACGGACCTTCTCGCCCTTGGTCTCCTCGGTCCACAGCGTCTTGCCCAAGCGGCCCGCATTGGCCGAGATCACCCCCGATGCCGCCGCAAGGATATGCGGGGTCGAGCGGTAGTTCTGCTCCAGCCGCACCACGACGGCGCCCGGAAAATCCTTGTCGAACCGCAGGATGTTGCCGACCTCGGCCCCGCGCCAGCCATAGATCGACTGGTCGTCATCGCCCACGCAACAGATGTTCTTGTGCGCCTGCGCCAGCAGCCGCAGCCACAGATATTGCGCGATATTGGTATCCTGATACTCGTCCACCAGAATATACCGGAACCACCGCTGATATTGCGCCAGCACATCGTCATGCTTTTGAAAGATCACGACGCAGTACAGCAGCAGATCGCCAAAATCGACCGCGTTCAGCGTGCGCAACCGCGCCTGATAGGCCTCGTAAAGTTCGGTGCCCCGGTTGTTGTACCCCGACGCCTCGGAGGACGGCACCTTGTCCGGCGTCATGGCCCGGTTCTTCCATCCGTCGATCATGCTGGCCAGCATCCGCGCAGGCCACCGCTTTTCATCGATATTCGCCGCAGCGATCAACTGTTTCAGCAGCCGGATCTGATCATCCGTGTCCAGAATGGTGAAGTTGCTTTTCAACCCCACCAATTCCGCGTGACGCCGTAAAATCTTGGCCGACAGTGAGTGGAACGTGCCCATCCAGGCCATCCCCTCGGCCGCATCGCCCAGCAACCGCGCCACCCGCAGCTTCATCTCGCGCGCGGCCTTGTTGGTGAAGGTCACCGACAGGATCTCATTCGGCCTGGCCCGCCCCATCGCCAGCAGATGCACGATGCGGGAGGTCAGTGCCTTGGTTTTACCCGTGCCCGCACCGGCCAGCATCAGCACCGGCCCATCCAGTGCCTCGACCGCCTGCCGCTGTGCGGGGTTCAGGTCATCCAGATAGGGCCGAGGCCGCGCGGCCATCGCACGCTGGCTCAGCGGCACCGCCGCCTCGAATGCTTCGCTTTCTTCCCAGCCGCTCATTGCGGTAGCATAGCCCAAGCCGTGCCGCAGGGAAAGCGCCGTTCTTCATATGTTCGCAAGATTGCCGATGTCAGGATTGGCAAACCGCCCTTCCCGGATCAGATGCCGTCGTAAATCGCGGCGATCTTGGCGACGGCTGCTTCCGGCGTCATCTCTTCGGACACGCCTGTTCGGCGCGAGGTGACCTCGACCACCCCATTCGCCAGCCCGCGCGGGCCGACCGTGATCCGCCACGGCAAGCCTATCAGATCCATCGTGGCGAACTTCGCCCCGGCGCGGTCGTCGCGGTCGTCATACAGCGCCTCCAGTCCGCAGAGGGCCAGCGCCTTATACAGCCCCTCGCAGGCGGCATCTGCCCCGGCATCGCCTTGCTTCAGGTTCACGATCCCAACCGGGAAAGGCGTGACGCCTTCAGGCCAGATGATCCCCTTGTCGTCATGCGACGCCTCGATGATCGCACCCAGCAGGCGCGAGACGCCGATGCCGTGCGACCCCATCTCGACCGGAACTTTGGACCCGTCCGGCGTCACCACCGTGGCCCCCATGCTTTCGGAATACTTGGTGCCGAAATAGAAGATCTGCCCGACCTCGATCCCCCGCGCGACCTTGCGGCGCTCTTCGGGGATGGCGTCGAACAGGGCGGGGTCGTGGGTTTCATCGGTGCGGGCGTAAAGGGTTGTAAACTCCTGACAGACCGCAGCCACCGCCGCCCGGTCGTCGTAGTCGACGGCCCGGTTGCCCAGCTTCAACTCGGTCACGGCGCTGTCAAAAAACACCTCCGACTCGCCTGTCGCGGCCAGCACCAGAAATTCATGCGTGTTGTCGCCGCCGATCGGGCCAGAGGCAGCGCGCATCGGTATGGCGGTCAGCCCCATCCGTTCGTAAGTGCGCAGATAGCTGACCATGTGGCGGTTATAGGCGTGCAGCGCGGCATCGCGGTCGACGTCGAAGTTATAGCCGTCCTTCATCAAGAACTCGCGCCCGCGCATCACACCGAAGCGGGGCCGCATCTCGTCGCGAAACTTCCACTGGATATGGTACAGCGTCAAAGGCAGGCTTTTATAGCTGGTGACATGGGCGCGGAAGATGTCGGTGATCATCTCCTCGTTGGTCGGCCCGTAAAGTAAATCGCGCCCGCCGCGATCCTTGATCCGCAGCATTTCTTCGCCGTAATCGTCGTAGCGCCCGGATTCACGCCACAGGTCGGCAGGCTGCAAGGTCGGCATCAGCAGGGGGATATGGCCCGCCCGCTCCTGCTCCTGATTCACGATCGCCTCGATCCGCCGCAGCACCCGCAGACCCAGGGGCAGCCACGAATAGATGCCCGCCGCCTGCTGTTTGATCATGCCCGCCCGCAGCATATAGCGGTGCGACACGATCTGCGCCTCGGCCGGGTTTTCCTTGAGTACGGGCAGAAAGTAGCGGGTCAGACGCATGGCGGGCCTCTTTGCAACGGTTTTCCCGTTCCTAGCGGGTTGGGCGGGGCCAAGCAAGAGAGCGGGGCGATAAGGTAAAACGCGGTTAAACCTATCTAAATCTATTGGGGGCAGGTTGGCGGAGGGAAATCAGGCTGTCACAAAGGTTGCCACATGCTCAAGCGTCGATTCGGACTGATCAAGAACGTCTCTGTACCCGCGCGACTTCATATGTCGGGGGCATTCGCGCTGGCTGGATTGGTGGCAACTTCGACGGCAGGCTATATCGGCCTGACACAAAGCAATGACGGCCTGGAAAGCGCGATCACCTCGACATCGGCAGTGCTGTACCAAAAAGACGCCGATATGATGCATGACGCGTTGCGGGCAGATGTTCTGCTGGCCTTGATGACCGGGCCGGACGGCGCGGACAAGGACAAGCTGACCGTGCGCACCGACGTGCAGGAACACATCGCCATCTTTCAGCTAGACATCAACAATCTGGAAAGACTGGAACTGTCAGAGGATGCCAAGGCGAAGATAGCTGCCGTCCGCCCGGTAATGGACACATACCTTGCGGCGGCGACCCAGATGACCACGGTTGCCTTGACTGACGCCGAAGCCGCCAAGGCTCAGTTGCCCGGTTTCTTGCAGATTTTTGCCGATCTGGAAATCCAGATGGGCGCCCTTGGGCAGGAGATCGAGGCCATCGGCACTATTGCGGGTGCTGTGGCGCATGAGAACAACCGTTATCTGGTCAAAATCATGATCGCGTCGGCGGTTCTGGCCGGACTGATCCTGATGATCTCGAACTTTCTCATTGCCCGCAGCATCACCAAACCGCTGATGCGCGTCCGCGATGCTGTCAAGGAGATCGCGACAAACAATCTGGGTGGTCGCCATTCCGAGCTCCAAAGAGTCAGCGATCTGAAGGACGAGGTCAGCGAGATTGGCGGCTATCTGGAACAATTGCGCATCCGCCTGCGGGAAGCGATCGAGATGGAATCGACGATCCAGTTTCAACAGAACGAACAGCAAGCTGTGGTAGCGGCGCTGTCGGTCGGCCTTGGCAATCTTTCCGCAGGCGATCTGGGCCATACAATCGACACGGCGTTCCCCGCGGATTACGAAGCGTTGCGCGAGAATTACAACGCTTTGGTCAACCGGCTGGGCCAGACGATCACTCAGGTGGTCGGAGCCTCGCGCAGCATCCGCGAACAGGCGGGCCGGCTGAGCGAGGCATCCGAAGATCTGGCGCGCCGGACCGAAAATCAGGCCGCCACGCTGGAAGAAACCGCAGCGGCACTGGACGAATTGACCGCATCGGTCAAGTCGGCTGCCACCTCGGCGCGCGAGGTGGAAACCATCGTGCAAAACGCGCGGCGTGAAGCCGGTGATAGCGCACAGGTGGTGGTGAACGCGGTCGAGGCAATGACCGGTATAGAAAGATCTTCCGACCAGATTTCGCAAATCATTGGGGTGATTGACGATATCGCGTTCCAGACCAATCTGTTGGCGTTGAATGCGGGGGTGGAGGCGGCACGCGCCGGTGATGCGGGCAAGGGCTTTGCCGTGGTGGCCAGCGAGGTGCGCGCCTTGGCCCAGCGCTCGTCAGACGCCTCCAAAGAGATCAAGACGTTGATCATATCCTCGGCCCAGTTTGTCGGGCGGGGCGTGGATGCGGTGGGGGGGGCCGGCAACGCGCTGAACCTGCTGGTGGAACGGGTCACCCATATTTCCAACCTGGTGTCAGGCATCGCCACAGGTGCTGCGGAACAGTCCACCGCATTGGCCGAGGTCAATGTTGGTGTGACACAGTTGGATCAGGTGGCCCAACGCAATGCCGCAATGGTCGAACATTCCACCAGCGCCACAGCCGCCTTGCAAAGCGAAGCGATCGGACTGGACAAACTCGTATCACAATTCACGACGAAATCCGACGCCTACAGCCCTGATCAGATGCGCGCCGTGGCCTGACTGCGCGCGCGATGGCAGGGGTGACGGTCAGGTGTTCGTCCAGATCAGCGCCTTGAGCCGCTTCCACAGATAGAACACGGGCCAGCGCAGGATGCTCGCGCCGCCTGCCAGAAACAACAGGCCGAGGATGGGGCCGTTCTGGTAGGTGATCCAGCCCAGCAGCGGGATACCCAGCGTGATCAGGATATAGGCATTGCGCCAGTGGTGGTCGCGCGACGGGACCATCGCGATGAGGTTGGCCGCGATCAACCACAGCAGACCGGTGATCACAGAATAGGTCATTGGCCTGACCTTTGGGGTTGGGGAGACAGCGCGCGAAGTTCGGGAGGAAGGTCGGGCACCGTGAGGCCCAAGGTCCAGCGGATCAGGTAGTTCAGCGGGCGGCGGAACATCGACAGGACAGCGAACAGGCCAACAGCCACCCAGACAAAGCCGTGGACCCACCCGATCCAGATCAGCAGAAGCGGGGCGGCGACCAAAAGGGGCAAACCCGGATAGCGTTGCAGGTGCATCGGCATCATGGCGGTGATTGCTCCGGCGATCACCCACAGGGCACCGAGGATCAGCGGCAGGCTCATCGCGATCTGTCCCCCGGTGTGACGCC
>JBBQGU010000002.1:0-36427 GCA_038323315.1 Rhodobacterales bacterium
GCGAGGATCAGCTTGGGGAAGGCGAGGAAGATGTCGGTGATCCGCATCAGCACCTGATCGACCCAGCCGCCGAAATAACCTGCCACGGTGCCAATAATCAGGCCAAAGACCGGGGCGGTCAGGATGACCAGCAGCACGATATACAGGGTGATGCGCGAGCCGTACAGGATGCGCGACCAGATATCGCGGCCGAAATCGTCGGTGCCCATCCAGTGGCCGGTGGTCAGCGGGGGTTGCAGACGCTCGGACAGGGTTTGGGTGATCGGGTCATAGGGGGCCAGCAAGGGCGCAAAGATCGCCATGAAGACCAGTGCCACCGAGATGAAAAGACCGACCATTGCCAGACGGTTGCGTTTCAGCCGCAGCCAGGACAGGTAGCTTTGTGCCATCCGTGATTGCAGGCGGGACGATGGGTTGGGGTCGCGCAGCCATTCGGACAAGGTGGTCATGCAGCCCTCGGATCGGCAAGGCGGTACAGAAGGTCCGAGAACATGTTGATCCCGATATAGACTGCGCCGACCACGATCGTGCCGCCCAGCACCGCAGGCATGTCGGCAACCAGCAGCGCGTCGGTGATGTAGCGGCCAAGGCCGGGCCAGGCGAAAATCGTTTCGGTCAGCACGGCGCCCTCCAGCAGGAAGGAATAGGACAGGGCGACGACGGTAATCAGCGGCACCATCACGTTTTTCAGCGCATGGACCCAGACCACGCGGGTTTCCGACATGCCTTTGACGCGGGCGGTGGTGATGTATTCCTGACCCAACTCGTTCATCATGAATGACCGGGTCATCCGGCTGATATAGGCCATCGAGAGGTAACCCAGCAGCGACGCGGGCAGGATGATGTGCGAGACGGCATTCGCAAACATGTCCCAGCGTCCGTTCAGCGCCGTGTCCAGCAGGATCATGCCGGTAAATTCGGTCAACTGAAACTGCATCATCATGTCAAAGGCCGCGTCCAGCCTGCCGGGGCCGCCGACCCAGCCCAGATGGCCATAAAAAATCAACAACCCCATCAGACCCAGCCAGAACACCGGCATGGAATAGCCCATAAGGCCGACCAGCCGCACCACCTGATCCAGCACCGACCCTGGCTTGGTAGCGGCCAGGATGCCTGCCGGAATGCCGATCAGCATACCGATGAATGTGGCAATTGTGGCAAGCTCCAATGTTGCGGGGAAATAGCGGCCAATCTCCTCAAGCACCGGTTTCTTGGTGCGGATCGAGGTGCCAAGGTCGCCGTGCAGCGCATCCCAGACATAAATTCCGAACTGGGTGAACAAAGGCCTGTCCAGCCCCAATTCCGTGCGCGTGGCGTCGATCTGTGCCTGCGTCGCGCGTTCGCCAAGGATCGACAACACCGGGTCGGTCGGCACCACGCGACTGATGAAAAAGGTCACGGCCAGCAGGCCGATAAAGGTGATCAGTAGCGTAAACGCAGTATTTCCCACCTGACGCGCCAGGCGGCCAATGCCCGAGGGCGCATCGTCTTTCAGGTCGGTTACTGCCATGCAAAAAGGGCGCGCCCCTGATCGGGAACCCCGAAACCGGGGGCGCGCGCCTGTTCCTTACTTGGTCACAAGCCAGTAGGCGGCGGCATCCACCGCGCCACCGGTATAATAGCCTTGCACATTCGCCCTCAGGCCCGTGTTCCGCGCCTGCTGGAACATCACGATGAAGGGCGAGGTTTCACGGCTTTTCTTTTGCAGATCGGCATACATTTCCACCCGCTTCGCCGGATCACGTTCCAGAACCGCAGCTTTGGATTGAGCGGTCATCGCACCTGGATCATAGGCGTTGCGCCATGCAAGGTAGCCGGTGTTGTTGGCGGCATCCGAGTTGTCAGGATTCTCGGCAAAGGTCGACGAGTTGGTATTCGGATCGGGGTAATCCGGCCCCCAGGTCTGCAAGGTCGCGTCATGCTGACGGGCGCGGTATTGCTTCAACTGCTCCGCCCCCTCGCCCACGTCCAGATCAACCGTGATCCCGGCTTGACCGAAGGTGTTCTGGATCGACTGCGCCACATCCATGCGGTCGGCAGCGTTACGCACCGACAGCTTGACCTTGGGATCCTTGATCCCAGACTCGGCCAACAGCGCCTTGGCCTTCTCGATGTCGAGGCTGTAGGGCAGATCGTCCAGCGCCCCCAGATACCCTTGCGGCAGGAAGGACTGGTGCGGAATGACCGTGCCCTTCATGATCGTGTCGGCCATGCCCTGATAATCGACGGCCCAGCGCATCGCATCCAGGAACTTGGCATTCTTGTTCTGCTCGTTCTTCTGGTTGAAGGCCAGGTAATATATCTGTCCACCGACATCTTGCTGGATCTTGATATCGGCATTGCCCGCCATGCCCTCGAGGTCAACCGGCGTCAGAGTGCGGGCAATGTCGATATCGCCCTTTTCCAGCTGCAACCGCTCAGTCGCCGCTTCGGGCACGTGCATCATGAAGACATTGGCCATCTTGGCATCGCCGCGCCAGTAGCCGGGGCGCATGGCCAGCACATACCCCTCGTTCGGCTTGAAGCTTTTCAGCACATAAGCCCCCGTGCCCGCGCTGTTTTGACCCAGCCAGACATTGCCCATGTCGCCGTCCACGTCATGAGTCTTGACGACCTCGGCATCGACGATCGAGGCGACGCCGGCCGTCAGGCAATTGTACAGGAAGGTCGGCGCATAGGCCTTGTCGACCTTCATCGTCACGGTGTCGCCACTGGCCGTGATCATGCTGTCGACATTGTCGGCGGTCCAGCCGAACTGGTTCAGGATGAAGGCCGGGGTTTTATTGACCTTGACGGCGCGCTGCAGCGACCAGGCCGCCGCATCCGCCGTCACCGGATTGCCGCTGGCGAAGGTGATGCCCGGCTTCATCTTGAAGGTATAGGTCATGCCGTCTTCGGCCACCGACCAGCTTTCGGCGAGACCGGGTTCCATCTCCAACGTGGCCGGGTTGACCTCGACCAGTCCGTCATAGGCGTTGTTCACCACGTCCAGGCCGGAAAACTCGTAGGCCTCGGCGGGGTCAAGCGAGACGATATCGTCAATCGCGTTGGCGATGACCAGCGTATCGGCGGGGGTTTCGGCGAAAAGGGCTGTCGGTGCGGCTCCCAGCAGCAGCGCGGCCATGGTGGCCGCCGTCGCTTTACGGGCAAAAGGAAGGAAAGACATGAAGAACTCCCTGTTCTTGTTTATGTTTTTCAAAGGTGGGCGGACATTCTGGGTGAGTCCCGTCCCAAACCTTGGGCGATTGGGCTACTTTCGCTGGCCCTTGTCAACCTGCCATTGCTTTGGGCAGTGTGGCGCGGTCAAATGCAACCGGATCGCTGCCTGAACTGGCAGCACCCCAACAGCGCAGGAAACCCGCATGCCCCAGCCCCATGATCAATGCTCGGCCTGTATCGAGATGCTGTTTACAGACCTGCCCGACCATGCCGCCCGCATCCACGCCGCCCATGCGGCAGGCTATGCCGGGGTCGAATTCTGGCTGTGGAGTACCAAAGACTTGCCCGCAACTGAAGCCGCCCTGCGCGCCACCGGCCTGCGGCTGGCGGGGTTCGTGGCCGAACCGATGGTGTCGTTGAACGACCCCGCCAACCATGCCGTCTTCCTGACCGCCCTGCCCGCCTCGATCGCCACGGCACAGCGCCTTGGGGCGGAAAACCTGTATATTCAGGGCGGCAGCATCCTGCCCGGTGTCTCGCGCGGCGCGCAAGCGGCCGCCCTTGTGACCGTCCTGAGCGCCGCCGCCGATATCCTGCAAGGGTCGGGCATCACCTTGCTGCTGGAACCCGTCAGCGACGCGCGGGATGGCTTTCTGACCCACGCGGCTGAGGGGTTGCGGATCGTGGACGAGGTGGGCCGCCCCGAAATCCGCCTGCTGTATGACTTGTTCCATGCGGCGATGGCGGGCGAGGGCACGATGACCACCATCGGCCCTGAAATAGACCTGGTCGGTCATGTCCACGTCGCCGACCATCCGGGCCGGGGTGCGCCCGGAACCGGCGTGCTGAACCTTGACGGCGACTTGGCATGGCTGCGGGCGCAGGGTTACAAGGGGTTGTTCGGGCTGGAATATCGGACCGAGGGGGGCAAATGAACCAACTGGCACTGGTCACCGCAGGCACATCGGCCATCGGCTGGCATCTGGTATTGGCCTTGGCCAAGGCCGGGCATGACGTCGCCTTTACCCATCTGGGCATGCCGGCCCGGGCGGAAGAGCTTTGCGCGGCAGTGGCCGCATTGGGTGCCCGCGCGATGGCCCGCGAAAGCGACGCGTCGGAGCCTGCGCAAGTCACATCCTTTCATGCCGAGGCCGGGCAATGGGCGGGTTGCGCGCCCTCGGTCATGGTCAACAATGCCGGTATCCAGACCTGGTCCAGCCTGCTGGACCTGACGCCTGAACGCTGGGATGCCGTGATGGCCACGAACCTGCGCGGGCTGTTCCTGAACACCCAGACCGCCGCGCGCGCCATGATAGCGGCAGGCATCACCGGCAACATCATCACCCTCGGCTCGGGCTGCAACAAGGTCGCCTTCCCGCGCCTTGTCGATTACACGACCTCCAAGGGCGGCGTGGACCAGTTCACCAAGGTCGCGGCATCAGAGCTTGGCCCCCACGGCATCCGCGTGAACTGCATCGCCCCCGGCGCCATCGAAACCGACCGGACCAAGACCGAGGCGACCGATTACGCCGCCACCTGGTCACCCTTGACCCCCCTGCGGCGCATCGGCACGCCACAGGATCTGACCGGGCCCCTTCTGTTTTTGATCTCGGATGCCGCGAGTTTTATCACCGGCCAGACGATCTGGGTCGACGGCGGCGTCTTCTCACAAGCGCCGTGGCCTTATCCGACGTAAAGAAAGATTGAGTATTTTCATCAGAGTGAATGAAGGAGATCGCCCCCTCATTCACTCTGACACAAATACTCATCTTCTTTATTGTAGCGCCAGTTGCGCCGCCTTTTCGCCGATCATGATGCAGGTCGCATTGGTGTTGGCGCTGACGATGGTCGGCATGATGCTGGCATCGGCGACCCGCAGCCCCGCGACCCCATGCACCCGCAAATCCGGACCCACCACGGCCATATCGTCCACGCCCATCTTGCAACTGCCGCAAGGGTGCCAGATGGTCGAGGCCATGGTGCGAATGTAACTCTCGATATCGGCCCTGCCGCGAGCTGCCTCGCCCGGCCACATCTCCTTGACGCCGATCTTTTGAAACGCGGGGGCCAGGCCGATGTCGCGGCAGGCCATAACGGCGTTCACCGTCAGGTCCAGATCGGCCCGTTCGGTCAGATAGCGCGGATCGACGGCCGGTTTGTCGTGCGGATCGGCCGAGCGCAGCCTGATCTCGCCCCGGCTTTGGGGTCGTGAGACGTTGATCCACATGCCAAAGCCGTGCCGGTCCGCAGCACTGCCATCGGTGCGGTCCGGCCCGAAATCGGGCTCGAAATGCACCTGGATGTCCGGATAGGCCTCGTCCTTGCCCAACCGCAAGAACGCCCCGGCTTCGCACAGATTTGACGCGAAGGGACCGGAGCCATCGGCCAGGAATGCAGCGATGGCAGCATCCGTATCGGCCCCGGTCATCCCGAATAGCGACAAGGGCTGATCGACCTGACAGCGGTAGCCGATCTGCAGGTGGTCTTGCAGATTTTGTCCGACGCCCGGCACATCCGCCGCTACAGTCACACCATGCGCGCCCAGATGCGCGGCAGGGCCCACGCCCGACAGCATCAACAGCTGTGGGCTGTTCAGCGCCCCGCCGCACAGAATGACCTCGCCCGCCATGGCGCGCAGCCCTTTCGAGCCGCTGACATACTCCACCCCTTTCGCGCGCCCGCCCTCGATGATCACCCGCGTCACCAAGGCGTTGGTGATGATCCGCAGGTTGGGCAGATTCTTGACCGGGTCCAGAAAGGCGCGGTCGGTGTGGCAGCGCCCCTTGGCATCCGCCGTCATCTGGAAATGGCCATAGCCCTCCTGACTTTCGCCGTTCACGTCGTCGTTCAGGCGCATCTGGTTCTGGGCACAAGCCTCCAGAAACATGGCCGTCATTGGGTTGCGGTTGGGCTGGTCCGACACGATCAAGCCGCCGGTTTTGCCGTGATAGGCGGCGCTGCGTCCCTGATTGGTCTCGGACCGTTTGAACAGGGGCAGCACATCGTCAAAGCCCCAGCCCGCATTGCCCAGATCGCGCCAGCCGTCATAATCGCCCCGGTTGCCGCGCATATAGACCATGGCATTCATCAGACTGGTGCCGCCCAAGCCCTTGCCACGGGTCAGGAATATCCGCCGGTTGTTCAGTTCCGTCTGTGGGGTGGTGCGAAAGCCCCAGTCCAGTTCCGTATCCATCAGGTTGCAGTACAGGCCCGGCACCCGCGCCGCGACCTGATGCGCCTTGGACCCCGCCTCGATCAGGGTGACCTGCGCCCCCGCCTCGGCCAGACGCGCCGCTGCGACTGCACCCGCTGACCCCGCACCCACAACGATATAGTCCATCTCAGAACCCCCCCTCACAATGTGCGACCAAGGCCGCCAGCATCGCCTCGCACCGCTCCATCTGCACCACGGTCACATATTCATCCGGCTTGTGGCCCTGCGCCATCGACCCCGGCCCGCAGATCACTGTCGGTATGCCCAGCCGCGCGTCAAACAACCCGCCCTCGGTGCCAAAGGCGACCTTGATCGTGCCATTTGCCCCGGTCAGCCGCTTGACGAAGTGCACCACCCCGGCGTCGCTTGGCGTGCCCAACCCCGGATAGTCCCACAACCGTTCGATCCGGATCGCGGCCTCGGGGAACCCGGCCCGCAGCGGCGCGCAGATCGCCTCGGCTGCCTGCTGCAGTTCGAGGATCAGCCCGTCGGTATCCTCGCCCGCCAGCGAGCGGATCTCGAAATCCACCACCGCCAGATTGGGCACGATGTTGACCTGCACGCCGCCCTTCAGCAAGCCCACATGCAGCGTGGTATAGGGCACGTCATAGTCGCCATCCCGCAGGCCCGTCGCCGCCACCCTTGCCTGCAAGTCCCGGACTGCCCCCATAAAATCCGCCGCCAGATGCAGCGCGTTCAGCGCCATAGGGGCGAGGGCCGAGTGCCCTTCACGGCCCACGCAGGTCGCCCGCAGCGCCACTTTACCCTTGTGCCCCGTCGCCACCTGCATCCCTGTAGGCTCGCCCACGATGCAGAACCGGGGCCGGACCGGAGCCAGTTCCAGCATGTCGATCAGGGACCGGACACCCATGCAGCCGATCTCCTCGTCATAGGACAGCGCCAGATGCAGGGGCACCCGCAAGGGACGCGACGCCGCCCGGATCATGCAATCCAGGGCCGCCGCGACAAAGCCCTTCATATCTGCCGCCCCGCGTCCGTAGAGCCGCCCGTCCACCTCGGTCAGCGCAAAGGCGGCCTTTGTCCACGCCTGCCCCTCGACCGGCACCACATCGGTGTGGCCCGACAGCATGACCCCGCCGACGTCTGCAGGCCCGACCGTTGCGTAAAGATTGGCCTTGCCACCACCATCCGGGATCAGCACCGAGGCCACGCCCGCCCCGGCCAACAATTCCTGCACATAATGGATCAAATCGCTGTTCGGCTTGGCACTGACCGTGTCAAAGGCCAAAAGCCGGGTTAGGATGTCGCGGCACTGCATCTTGTGATCCTTTGTCCGACGCCAGATAACCCGAAGCTGCCGCAAAACGAAAGTCCCCCATGCGCCTGACCCTCGCTCTGCTGTTGCTGACGACCCCGGCCCTTGCACAGGATGCCACAGCCTTGGACCCCACAGCGCAGGCCGAACCCGGTGCAGTAGCCCTGTATCTGCAGGCGAGCCAGCTTTACGCGCTGGGCAAGCAGGCCAAGGACCCGCTGGTGGTGGTGACCGCCGCCCGGCTGATCCGCAGCCTGACCCTGACCGACACCGCGCGGCTGACCGACACCGCGCGGCTGCCCGACCCCGTGCCCGCAGCGCCAACGCCGCTGACACCGCTGGACGCATCCACACTTCTCGCCACCGCCCGCGCACTGGATGCAGGCGCAAACTATGCCGACCTGATCGAACGGGTATCCCGCGATCTGGGCGCCAAGCCCAAGGCGCTGACTGCCACCGCCTCGACCCTGCCGCCCGGCAAGGCGGAGACCTGGACGCTGAACTTTTATGGCGGAAGCTATGCCGAACTGGCCATTCTGGGCGATGGGCGCAGCAATCTTGACCTGACCGTCAGAGACGCCACGGGCGGGGTGATCTGTGTCGACAACGGCAGCGCAGATACCGCCATCTGCGGCTTTACCCTGCGCGACAATGGTGCGGTCAAGGTTACGGTCACCAATGCGGGCGACGCGCCCGACACCTATACCTTGCTGACGAACTGATGCCGCCGCAGGGCCCGGTTACGGCTGGCGGGGGCCGGTTTCCTTGGCGATTTCCCACACCGCGTCAGCCTTCAGGTCAAACGGCCCGGTCCGGGTGCCGTCGGGCCAGGTGACGGTGACTTGGGCCGTCCGGGACGGGCCAAGGCCGAAATGCTGCACCCCCAGGCTGCCGCTGACATGCCCACCGCCCAGCGTGGTTTCGCGGGTGTAGCGGTGGTTGGGCGTCGACACTTCGATCCGGGCGCCGATCGCGTCGGGGTTCGTGCCAGATTGGTGCAGGTGCAGGGCCAGCCAGTGGCCAGCGACAGGCCCGCCGTTCCGCCACAGTTGCGCATCGGCATTGCGGTTCACGACCACCAGATCCAGCCGCCCGTCGCCGTTCAGGTCCACGACCTGCGCCCCGCGTGCCGTGCGCATCGAGGCGACACCAGCCTTGTCGCCAACCTCGGCAAAGGTGCCATCGGTGCGTTGCAGCAGCAGGTTGTTGGGGTCGTGCAGCGCGAAATCGGGCATGGAAGATACGTTGCCCTTGGCGATGAAGATGTCCGCCAGCCCATCATTGTTCACATCGGCAAACTGGGCGTGCCATGCGGTCGAGGGGTTCAGATCCTCGCCGATATAGGGTCGCTGGGCGATGGCCCCGCGTTTGAACGCGGTGTCGACGTATTTCGGCAACAACGGCCCCGTGGGCTGGGCCAGCCCTTGCAGCTTGTTATCGGCCATCGAGGTCAGGAAATATTCCGGCAGCCCGTCGCCGTCCAGATCATCCGTCGCAATGCCCATGCCCCAGATGCGCAGACGCGCCCAGCCGTCCTGTTCGGTGTACAGGCGGGGCGGCTGGCCCGGCTGGATGTGCCACATCTGTTCCTGCCCGCCCTTGTAGTATTCGCGGTCGTTGGACACGCGCAGGGCCGGGGTGCCGGAGTTGTTCCAATCGGTGAACAGAATCGACAATGCGCAATAGCTGGGGGTCAGGGGAAGGGGCGGCGCAAAGCCTTTGTCGCCCGGGCGGTGCAGCCAGTTGGGGGTACACGATCCCCAGGGAAACGCCTCGGCGGTGCGGTCGACATAGTTGCCGATGGCGAGGGTCGGCCAATCCGCGCCCTTTTCCCAGGTGGCGGCAAAGGCGGTGGTCCAGGCATCGCCACCGTCAAAGCCCCAATCCTCGTTGGCGCGGGTGAACTGACACTGACCAAGGCCGCGCAACATGACGTTTTCGCCGATCCGCAGCACCACAAGGTCGGAAATGCCGTCGCTGTCGATGTCGATGGGATAGGTGCCGGTGACAGCGGTCAGTTCGACGCCTGCGGTGGATTTGGCGAATTGCAACGCGGCGGGGGTGGATTGGTTGACCCACAGGCTGGCCGGGTTTTCACCGCCTGCCAGCACCATGTCAGGCAGCGTGTCGCCGTTGCAATCAAAGGTCGAAACCCCGCCGCCGACCATATACTGCCAATCGCCCGCATAGTTGGCCTCAAGGCCCGAGCGCGCGGTTTCATCGATGAATTGCGGGATGACCGGTTCGCCCGCCAGCGCGGGGGCCGGCGCAGGGACCAACGTGGGGAAAGCCACCGCAGCGGCGAAAATCCACCTCATTTCAGTGTCCCGAGGGCGACCGTGTAGGCCCCGATACATTCACCCTGCGCCAGCCCCTGATCAATCGCCGCGCGGAAATGGATGCCACCGTACAGGCGCGAGATCGCGGCTTCCTGTGCCGCCGCCTTAAAGCTGGCGAAATGGCGGGTGGCCATGCCGTCGTCTTCGTGGGTCGGGTCGCCAAAGGCGTAGGGGTCGCCAAAGATCGCGGTCAGGACGGCGGCTGCGGCACCTGATTGGGTGGAGTGGCCTGACGGGTATTCGGGAAAGGGCGGGGTGATCAACAAAGGCTCCCAGTTCGGGTCGATCACGGCTTTGATAAACGTCACCGGGCGGATGAAGTCGTATTGGAATTTGGCGGACCAGCAACCGATAAAGCTGTCCGCCAAGGCCACGCCAACCCGCGCCAGGGCGTCGGCGGCATGGGGGCCGTCGAGGTTGTCTTTGGCGATCAGGGTCAGGACCAGCGATATCCAGTGGCCGGGCGGGGTCGGCGACAGCATGGGGTCATCCGACCAGAACCGGGCGATGGTCTTTTGTTCGTCGGTCAGGCGGGCGGTGATGTCATGCACCTCTTGCGCCTGTTTGTAGAACTCGCTGGCGGGGTCTTCGGAATAGGCGGGCGGCGGCGGCAGGCCGCATGTGGTGCCTGCGGGCATGGCGAAGGGACGGTTCGTCCCCCAGTCGGGCAGCAGGGGGGCCTGTTGCTGCACGATTGTCGAGGTGGGCACCCAGCGCCCCTTGTCGGCGGCAAGCGTGTAGGTGCGGGGAAAGCCCATGTTGTCGACCGGGGTGCCGCCATCCGTCTCGGACCACAGCCAGACATGCTGGGCAATAACGCGGCCATAAGCCTCGCTGCGCGCCACCACGTCGGCGGGCAGACCTTGGGAGACCTGCGCGCTGAGCGCCGCATTCATACGGTCCATCGCCTGCTGGCCCGAGGGGCCGGTATTGCCGAAAAACCCGCGTACCGCGGGGGCGAGGGCGGCGTGCATCACCACCGCCTCGTCCAGCGCGCCTTGCCCCGGTGCCGGGATGGTGGACAGGTCGTTCAACTGGCCTGCAAGGCTGCGCATCTGGGGCCGGCTGGTGGCCAGAACCTCGTAACTGGTGACGCCCAGATAGGCGAAGGCACGGCTGGCGACGGGCGGGGAATAGGTCGGCGTGTGGCGCACCAGTTCCAGGACCAGCCGGTACCATTGCAGCATCACATCCCGCCCCTCGCCTGCCATGACGGGCAAGGGCAGCAGGGCGATCAGCAGGGACAACACCAGTTTGCGCATCAGGCCGGCCATGGCGTTTCAGGCTGCCTTGGCGGGCTTTTTGCCGAGGATGATCATGCTGAGAATATCCTCATCCGTCACATCGGCGACATTGACCGTGCCGACCAACTGCCCGTTCTTCATCACAGAGGCGCGGTCGCACAGCTTCATCACATTATGGATGTCATGCTCGATCAGGAAAATCCCCAGACCCTGCGCCTTCAACTCCTGGATCAGCTCCGACACCATCTGCGTCTCATGCGGGCCAAGGGCGGCGGTCGGCTCGTCCATGATCAGGATGCGGGCGTTGAAATAGACGGCGCGCGCGATGGCGACCGACTGGCGCTGACCACCCGACAAGGCATTGACCGGAACCGAGAACTTTTTGAAGTTGGGGTTCAGACGGTGCATGATCTTGCGGGTTTCAGCCTCCATCTTGGCCTCGTCCACAAAGCCCATGCCGTTGACCAGTTCGCGCCCCAGAAACAGGTTCGACGCGGCGTCCAGATTGTCGGCCAGCGCCAGCGTCTGATAGATCGTCTCGATGTTCTGGGCGCGGGCGTCGCGGGGGTTGGTGATCTCGACCTTTGCGCCGTTGATCAGGATGTCGCCGCTGTCGGCCTGATAGGCACCCGACAGGCACTTGATCAGCGTCGATTTGCCCGCCCCGTTATGGCCCAGCAGACCGACAACCTCGCCCGGATACAGATCGACCGTGACGTGATCGACGGCCTTGATGCCGCCGAAGCTGATC
The DNA here is from genome assembly GCA_038323315.1 of Rhodobacterales bacterium. Taxonomy (GTDB): domain Bacteria; phylum Pseudomonadota; class Alphaproteobacteria; order Rhodobacterales; family Rhodobacteraceae; genus Stagnihabitans. The sequence continues at coordinate 11,984 of JBBQGU010000002.1, forward strand.
GAGATGTCGCGCAATTCGACAAGGGGGGTGCCGCGATTGGTGGTCATGTTCTTGCCCCTTTACTTGATGCGTTTGCGGTAGGTGTTGTCCAGCCAGACGGCCAGAACCAGAACGGCACCGACGACCATGTTCTGCACCGCCGTGTCGAAACCGATCAGAACCATGCCGGTTTGCAGGCTTTTCATCACCAGCGCGCCCAGTATCGCGCCATAGATCGTGCCGACACCCCCCGCCAGCGAGGTGCCGCCGATGACCGCCGCCGCGATGACAAACAACTCATCCCCCACCCCCAACGCATTGGTGGCCGAGTTCAGACGGGCCGAGGCGACGACCCCCGCCAGCCCCGAAAGCCCCCCCATCAGCGCGAAAATCTTGACCGTCATCGACCGCGTGTTGATGCCCGCCAAAGCCGCAGCTTCGGGGTTGCCGCCGATGGCAAAGACATAGCGGCCAAACCGCGTGCTTTTCATCAGGATCGACATGACCACACCGACCGCCACCAAGATCAGCACAGGATAGGCAAAGCCGTGGCTGATAAAGACGCCGTCGGGCACCGGCTGGCCCAGCTTGCCGTAATACTGCGTCAGAATGCCCTTGGGCCACGGATAGGCGTTGACCACCAGAACCGCTCCGATCACCAGCCCGCAGGCCAGGACGGTCATGATCCCCTCGGCCCAGACCGGGCGCAGGGCAAAGCCGTGCATCCGCCGGTTGCTGCGGCTGCGAAACGCCAGCCAGATCAGGCCAGCACAGGCCAAGAGGCCGACAATCCAACTGCCGGTCGCCCCGATGGCGCCATAAGGACCGCCGCCCAGCAGCGCAAAAGTCTCGTCAACCGGCGAGATGGTCTTGCCATTCGCCACCAAAAACGCGGCGGACCGCCAGATCAGCAGGCCGCCCAGTGTCACGATAAACGACGGGATATCGCAAAACGCGGTCAGCCAGCCGTGGAATGCGCCGATCAACGTGCCCGCCACGATGCCGACGACCAGCGTGATGATCCAGATATAGGGACTGCCAAGCCCCAGATATTTCGGCAGGATTTCGACCTGCAAAATACCCATGATCATGGCAGTAACGCCGACCAGCGAGCCGACCGACAGGTCGATATTGCGCGTGATGATGACCAGCACCATCCCCGTCGCCATGATCCCGATCGACGCCGTCTGCACCGACAGGTTCCACAGGTTGCGCGGCGTCAGGAAGGTGCCGCCGCCCATGTAAAGGGCGCTGTAGACGTGAAAGCCCACGCCGATCAGCACCAGCGCGCCGACCATGCCCAACAGGCGCGGATCAATCTCGGTCGCCCGCATGAAATGGGCAACCGGTCCGACCCGGTCCGTGGTCTGAGTCTTGTGGGATGTATCGGTCATGTGACGTCCATCAAAAGATTGGCATCATGAGATCAAGCGCAAAGGGCCCGATCGAAATGGAACAGGGGCGGCCGCCCGTCAGGGCAGACCGCCGGGCCGGGACGCCGCAAGGCGTCCCGGTCAGGTTATTCGCAGCCTGCCACGCCAGCCATTGCGCCTTCGCAAGCCTGCTCCTTGGTGATGTGACCACCGTCGATGGCGACATTCAGGTTGGCTTTGGTCAGCGGTGTCGGCGACAGCAGGATTGCGTTCATTTCAACGCCCTTCTCACCGCCCGAGAACTTGGATGCACCGGCAACCGAGTCCAGCGCGGCACCACCGGCCAGAGCCGAGGCAATCTCGCCGGCAGCCTTGCCCAGTTGACGCGAGTCCTTCCAGACCGACACGGTCTGCGTGCCACGTGCGACACGGTTGATCGCGGCAAGGTCACCGTCCTGGCCACCGACCGGGATCACCAGACCTTGCGCCGACAGGGCAGCCACGACACCGCCAGCCATGCCGTCGTTCTGCGACAGAACGGCGTCGATGGCGTTGTCGTTGGCGGTCAGGATCTGCTCCATGTTCTTCTGGGCATTTTCCGGCTTCCAGCCGTCCGAGAACGACTCGCCCGCGATCTTGATCGTGCCAGCGTCCACGGCAGGCTGAATGACCGACATCATGCCTTGCAGCAGAAAGCCGGCGTTCGGATCGCCCGGATCACCCTTGATGATGGCATAGTTGCCATCAGGTTTGGCCTTGAAGACTTCTTCGGCAATGATCCGGCCCACGCCGACATTGTCAAAGGTCAGATAGAACGTGCGCGCATCTTCGATCAGGCGGTCATAACCTACGACCGGAATACCCTCGGCAGCGGCCTTTTCGATGGCCGGCCCGATGGCGTCCTTGTCCCAGGCGTTGATGATCAGGGCGTTCACGCCCTGCGAGATCAGCGCGTCGATGTCGCTGAGCTGCTTTTCCGACGACGACTGTGCGTCAGCCGACACATAGGTGTCGCCCGCGGCTTCGATGGCTGCCTTCATGGCGGCTTCGTCGATCTTCCAACGCTCTTCCTGGAACGAGGCCCAGGAGACGCCGATTTTCTTGCCTTCTGCCAGCGCAGCCGTCGACAAGCCAGTCGCCGCGATAACCGCGGCCAAAAGTACCTTACGCATTGTAGCCTCCCTTTGGATCAAGCCAGCGCGTCGCGCTGGCCCAACGGATTCGTTGGTCCATTTTGGATCACTGCCGTTAGCGCCCTTCTTTGTCAAAGAAAAAGTACAGTCGTCGTGTCAGGAATCGCCGTTCGCGCGGCTGGTTTTTCATGTCTCGCAATCGAAGGGGTGTGACAGCGCTGCCAAGCAACGCCACCTTTACCATCCGCACCATTTTTCATCACATCGCCCAGTTTCCAGTCTGAAGTGCATCCAACCCTGCACAATCCGCCCGCCCCGCCCACGGCATCGATTGCGCCCAAGGCCCAGATTGCAAGACTGCGCGCTTGGGGGGCCAGCTTGGACACAATGTTTCATCCGCCGCATCAACGCAGCCGGGGCCGCGGCTTTGCCTCGTTCGGGCTTCAGCGCGGTGCTGCCCGACTGGTCGATCTGCATCAATCCGGCTCGGCCAAGGTCATGCTGCCCCGTCAAAACGGCGCGGTACCCGAGGTTGTTTTTCTGAACACCTCCGGCGGTCTGACGGGTGGCGATGACATCTCCTTTGCCATTGACCTTGGCCCCGGTTGTCGCGCGCTGGCCACCACCCAGACCGCCGAGCGCGCCTATGCCTCGACCGGGTCAACTGCCCGCATGACCATCCACGGCACCGTGGCGGCGGGGGGCAGGCTGGACTGGCTGCCGCAGGAAACCCTGCTGTACCAACATTCCCACCTGACGCGCCGCACCACCATCGACCTGGCCGAGGGTGCCGGGTGCCTGCTGGCCGAGATGATCGTGCTGGGCCGCCCCGCGATGGGCGAGCGTGTCGCCGACACCCGCCTGACCGACAGCCGCCTGATCACCCGCAGAGGCCGCCCGGTCTGGGCCGAGACGCTGCACCTTGACCCTGCGGTCCTTGCCAGCCCCTCGCCTGCGCTGTTGAACGGCGCGCGGGCTTTCGCCGTGATTTGCCTGATTGCCCAAGGGGCCGAGGACGCCGTGACCGCGCTGCGCGCCGCCCTAGACCCCGCGATGGGGGCCGTCAGCGGTTGGGACGGCAAATGCGTCATCCGTCTGGCCGCCACTGACGGTTGGCCGCTGAAACAACAACTCGCACGACTATTGCACATCCTGACGGGCCGCCCTTTGCCGCGCGTCTGGGCCAGTGGAGGCATCACATGAACCTGACCCCCAGGGAAAAAGACAAACTTCTGGTAAGCCTCGCCGCCATGGTGGCACGTGGCCGCCTGAGCCGAGGCGTCAAGCTGAACCACCCCGAGGCCATCGCCCTGATCACCGATTTCGTGGTCGAAGGGGCGCGCGATGGCCGCGCCGTATCTGACCTGATGCAAGCGGGGGCCCATGTGATCACCGCCGACCAATGCATGTCCGGCATCCCCGAGATGATCCCCTCGGTTCAGGTCGAGGCCACCTTTCCCGATGGCACCAAACTGGTCACCGTCCATCACCCCATCCGCTAAGAGGCTGACATGAAACGCATCCTGATCCTGATCTTGGCCCTTGCCCCCACCGCCGCACTCGCCCATCCCGGCCATGCCAGCGGCGGCTTTGAGGGTCTGCTGCACCCTCTGACCGGGGGCGATCACCTGCTGGCCATGCTCGGCGTCGGGTTGTGGGCCGTCCAGCAAACCCAAAACCGCCTCGCTTTGCCGCTGACCTTTCTGACCGCCATGGCCGCAGGCTTTATCGCCGCCAGCCTTGGCCTGGCCCTGCCCGCCGTGGAGCCCCTGATCCTCGCCTCGGTCATCTTGCTGGGTGCTGCCACCGCCATGACGTTGCGCGCGTCGCTGGCCGTGGCGCTGCCCCTGACCGCAATGTTCGGGCTCGCCCACGGTGCCGCACATGGCAGCGAGGGCACCGGTACCGCCTTCGCGCTTGGCATGATCACCGCGACCGCCGCCCTGCATCTGGCGGGGGTCGCCCTTGGCGTGACGCTGAACCGCCGGGCCATGCGACTGGCGGGTGGTACCACCCTTATCGCAGGCCTCGGCCTCGCCTTCACAGGATAACCCCATGATCCCCGGAGAGATTTTCCCCGCCGACGGCGACATCATCCTGAACGAGGGCTCCACCGCCATAATCCTGATGGTCGCCAATACCGGCGACCGCCCGATTCAGGTCGGCAGTCACTACCACTTTGCCGAGACCAATCCCGGTCTGACCTTTGACCGCGCCGCCGCCCATGGCCACCGGCTGGATATCGCCGCCGGAACCGCCGTCCGCTTTGAACCCGGCCAAAGCCGCGAGGTGCGCCTTGTGCCCTATGGCGGCACCCGCCATGTCTATGGATTCAACGCCAAGGTAATGGGCGCACTGTAAAGGACCAACGATGTTTCGCTTCATGACCCCCCGACAAGCCATGCGCCTCGCCACCCAATCCACCCTGATGATGGCCGAGGCGCAGCGCGTCATCGCCATGCGCGTGGCAGGCATGGCGGGCGGCTGGAAGGTCAGCGCCGACGAGGACACCCGCATGGTGGCCGAAAAACAGCAGGCTGCGATTGCCTCGGGTCAGGCGATGATCAAGGCCGCCGCGCGGGGTGGCTCGGCGGGGGCCGTTGCCCTCGCCGGTATGAAACCCGTCCGCACCCGCACCCGCGCCAATAACAGCCGCTTGACGAAAAGCGGCCCCAAGATGCCGTAAGGTACCGGAACACTTATAAGGAGCATGGTTTCGCCTTACCATTCCGGCAGGTAAGGCCAAATAAAGTAAGGACATGACGATCATTTCCAGGATCACCGCCAAAGGCCAAACCACCTTGCCCGCCGCAGTCAGGGCGGATCTGGGCGTTGGTCCGGGCGACCTTGTGGAATACACCGAACAACCCGACGGCCAATATATGGTCCGCAAGGCCCAACACGGGCTGCAATGCCTGCGCGGCATCCTCAAGCCCGATTTCCCAGCCAGCGGTGCCGATATCGACCAATGGTGCCGCGATGTGCGTGACGGCGGGATGGGCCACGAATGATTGCCTTTGATATCAATGCCTTGCTTCGTTGGCTGATGGCCGACACTCTGCCGCCCGCGGATGGGCCGCAAACCGCCGCCATCGCCGCCGCTCTGGCCAACGAAAGCGCGCCGGTTCTTGTCGGCAACGTGGTGATGGCCGGTCTTGTACGGGTGATGCGGTCCCGCGCCAGGCCTGACCGCACCCGGATCGCCGACATGGTCGGCAAAGTCCAGTCCGACCCGCGCAGTGTTGTGCAACGGGCCAAGGCGTTCGCCACGGCCGTCACTTCATACACACAGGGTGGACCCGGCTTTGTGGAAGACCTTATCAGCCAGATCGCCGAGACCGAAGGCGCCCGCACCACCCTGACCTTTGACCGTGGCGCAGGCCGACTACCCACCTTTACCTTGCTCGCCCCAGGAGTCTGACCCATGGCCACCCGCATCTTGCGCCCCGACTATGCTGCGATGTACGGCCCCACGACCGGCGACCGCGTCCGGCTTGGCGATACCGACATCATCATCGAGGTCGAGCGCGACCTGACCACTTATGGCGAAGAGGTCAAGTTCGGCGGCGGCAAGGTCATCCGCGACGGCATGGGTCAATCGCAGATCCCGCGCGCCGGGGGCGCTGTCGATACCGTGATCACCAACGCCCTGATCCTGGACCATTCCGGCATCTACAAGGCGGATGTGGGGTTAAGGGACGGTCGCATCCATGCCATCGGCAAGGCGGGCAATCCCGACACCCAACCGGGCGTCACCATCATCATCGGCCCCGGCACCGAGGTTATCGCGGGCGAAGGCAAGATCCTGACCGCAGGCGGCATGGACGCGCATATCCACTTCATCGCGCCGACCCAGATCGACGATGCCCTGCATTCCGGCGTGACCACCATGCTCGGCGGCGGCACCGGCCCGGCCCACGGCACCCTCGCCACCACCTGCACCCCCGGCGCGTGGCATATCGAGCGGATGCTGCAATCCCTGGACGCCTTTCCGATCAATTTCGGCCTGTCCGGCAAAGGTAACGCCTCCCGCCCCGAGGCGCTTGTCGAGATGGTCAAAGCGGGCGCTTGTGCGTTGAAACTGCACGAGGATTGGGGCACCACCCCCGCCGCCATCGACTGCTGCCTGTCCGTTGCCGACGATATGGATGTGCAGGTGATGATCCATACCGACACCCTGAACGAGTCAGGCTTCGTCGAAAACACCATTGCCGCCATCGCGGGCCGCACCATCCACGCCTTTCATACCGAAGGCGCAGGCGGCGGCCACGCCCCCGACATCATCAAGATCGCGTCGCATCCCAACGTCATCCCCAGCAGCACCAACCCCACCATGCCCTACACCGTGAACACGCTGGAGGAGCATCTGGACATGCTGATGGTCTGCCATCACCTCGACCCATCCATCCCCGAAGACGTGGCCTTTGCCGAAAGCCGCATCCGGCGCGAGACCATCGCCGCCGAAGACATCCTGCACGACATCGGCGCCTTCTCGATCATGGCGTCAGACAGTCAGGCGATGGGCCGCGTGGGCGAGGTCATCACCCGCACCTGGCAAACCGCCCACAAGATGAAACAACAACGCGGCCGCCTGTCGCAAGAAACCGGCCTCAACGACAATGTCCGCGCCAAGCGTTACGTCGCCAAATACACCATCAACCCCGCGATCGCCCACGGCATCAGCCGCCATATCGGCAGCGTCGAGGTCGGCAAACGCGCCGATCTGGTCCTGTGGTGGCCCGCCTTTTTCGGCGCCAAGCCCGAGATGGTTCTGGTCGGCGGCATGATCGCCTGCGCCCAGATGGGCGACACCAACGCCTCGATCCCCACCCCCCAGCCCGTCTATTCCCGCCCGATGTTCGGTGCCTATGGCGGCGCGTTGCATCGTTCCTCCGTGCTGTTCATCAGCGCCGCCGCCCAGGCCGACAACCTGCGCGGCGCCATCGGCCTGCAAAAACAAACCCTCGCGGTGGAAAACACCCGCAACATCGGCAAAGCCGACATGATCCACAACAACGCCATGCCCCATATCGAGGTGAACCCCGAAACCTACGAAGTCCGCGCCGATGGCGAGTTGCTGATCTGCGAACCGGCGCGCGACCTGCCGCTGGCCCAGAGATACTTCCTGTATTGATGATGGCCACCCGTGCCGACCAATTTGCCGAGGTATGGCGTGTGGCACTTGCGCGCCATACGGGCCAATCCGCAAACCTGACCGAAGTCGCCGGCCCACTGGGCAAGGCCTCGTTGGTGATAGGGGCTAGAAACTTGATGTCCATGTTCGCGGGCAAGCCCTATCAGCACAGGTTGCCAGCCGTAGATACTGACTATTTCTTGAATCGAATCGATCAGGACCTTGGGGCGGCAATGCTTGCCAAGGCGCTGGACACACTCGAAAAACATCGCAGAAACTATGCCTCTACCAGCGGCAAGCAACTCAGGGTCCGCGCGGTTTATGACAATTGGCTGGCAAAAGCTGGCAATGCCTCGAGTTTGGTCGAGATTGAGAGCACTCTCGCATCAGAGGTCGTGGCATCACTTGCCCTTGACGACATGGCACGCGCCAAACAATCAGCAGGCTACGACGCCGCCCCAGCAACGCGCAAGGTGACGGTCCATATCAGAAACCCCCATGTCATCGCGGGCGCCCTGAAGCGAGCGCAAGGATCGTGTGAGGATTGCGGCCGCCCCGCACCCTTCAAACGGCAGAAAGATGGGACTGACTATCTGGAGGTGGACCATGTCGTTCGGCTTGCAGAGGCGGGCAATGACACGCTTTATAACGTCCAGGCCCTCTGCCCCAACTGCCACCGGAAAGCCCATCATGGTTGACCTGCGCTTCGCCCTCGCCCTGCTGCTCCTCCCCACCCTCGCCCAAGCCCGTTGCGTGACGGCGGATGGTCTGGCAACCGGCGTCATCTGCAAGCGCGAGGATGGCAGGACCGGGTTGGCGCAAGGCGACGCCAACACAATCACGGTGGACTGTTCCACCAACTCGACCGGTGCATGGATGGACCGGCGCCCGACCCAGCTGGGCTCCTACCAGACCAGTTGGGCCTGGACCCCGACCGAGGATCTGGATGTCGGCGGCGGCCCCGGTGGCAATGATGCCGATACCTTCGCCGGTCGCCCCCCGGTGCCAGCCGAGGGTCAAAGCTGGCAAACTTCCATCCTGGTCAAGGAACACCACGACGACGGCACCCAAAGCAGTGGCCCGATCACCCGCTACAAACTCGCCGCAACCAACACCTTCCTGCCCGTGACCGAGGCCACCCTGTCCGGCTGCATCTACCGCATCCAATCCATCGAGGCGACCCTTACCAACCCACAGATCACGGTCAAGGAACGCTTCATCTATTTCCCCGATCTCGGCTTTGGCCTGCAAACCCGCAGCAGCCATGCACCCGGTCAGGACCCGCGCCTCGGCCTGACCGCCCTGACCCCCAAAACCTGAGGCCCCATGCCCGACCTGCCCCCCGCCCGCACCCTGCTGCCGACCGCCCCCGCCGCTTGCTATGATGTGGTGGTGCTGGGCTATGACGAACGGCTGCTGCGCCGCAAACGCCTTGTCACCGTCCATGACGAGGGCTTTCTGGTCGACCTGCCCGCCGTCACCAACCTCGATGATTACTGGGGTTTCCAACTGGAGGATGGCCGTACCATTCAGGTCCTGCCCGCTGAGGAGCCTTTGCTGCAAATCACCGGTGACCTGCCGCGCCTGTGCTGGCACATCGGCAACCGCCACACCCCCTGCCAGATCGAGTCCACCCGCCTCTTGATCCGCCGCGACCATGTGCTGGAGGCGATGCTGCGCCAGTTGGGTGCCATCATCACCCTGGTCACCGAACCCTTCACCCCCGAAGGCGGCGCATACGGCACCGGCCGCACGATGGGCCATTCACATGGCGCCGAGGATACCGGCCAAACCCCCAACCCCGCCCCCGATACCTTCGGCTGGCACGACCATGGCGACGGCAAGCTGCACTTCCATGCCCCAAAACGCTGACCGCCTGACGCTGATGCAATACCTGTCCCCCGCCTTTCCGGTGGGGACATATGCCTATTCCCAGGGCCTCGAACAGGCCATCACCGCGGCCCACGTCACCGACCCCGCCAGCCTGACCAGTTGGATCACCGCCGTGCTGACCCACGGCTCAGCCCGGATGGACGCCATCCTGCTGGCCCATGGCCGCCATGACGACGACCTGACCGACACCACCCTAAGCGACCTCGCCTACGCCTACGCCACCTCGGCCGAACGCCAGACCGAGATGCGCGAACAGGGCGCTGCCTTTGGCCAGGTCATCGCCACCGTGACCGGCCAAACCCCACCCGCGCTGCCCTACGCCCTCGCCCTCGGCCATGCCACACGCCCGCTGGACCTGCCGACGACGGATATCCTCGCCCTCTACCTCCAATCCCTCGCCGCCCAACTCGTCTCGGTCGCTGTTCGGTTCGTGCCGCTCAAGGCCGCCGATGGCCAGAAACTGCTCGCAAACCTCGCCCCCCTGATCACCACCCTCGCCGCCACGTACGCGACCGAACCCCTAACCGCCCTGTCTTCCGCCACGCTGGGCGCAGACCTCGCCCAGATGCGCCACGAAACCCTTGATGTCAGGATATACCGCTCATGACCCTCCTCAACGGCCCATCCGCTAACGGCCCCTTGCGCATCGGCATCGGCGGTCCCGTCGGCGCCGGCAAAACCACCCTGACCGAACACCTCTGCCGCGCCCTCGCCCATCGCTGTTCCATGGCGGTCATCACGAACGATATCTACACCCGCGAGGATGCCGATTACCTGACCCGCGCCCAGGTCTTGCCCGCCGAGCGTATAAGGGGCGTCGAAACCGGCGGCTGCCCCCATACCGCGATCCGCGAGGATGCCTCGATCAACCTCGCCGCCGTGGCTGACCTGACCAAAGCCTTCCCCGACCTTGACCTGATCCTGATCGAGTCAGGCGGCGACAACCTCGCTGCCACCTTCTCGCCCGAACTTGCCGACCTGTCGATCTATGTGATCGACACCGCCGCCGGTCAGGACATCCCCCGCAAACGCGGGCCCGGCGTCACAAGATCCGACCTCCTGATCGTCAACAAGACCGACCTCGCGCCGCATGTCGGCGTCGATCTGACCCTGCTCGAGCAGGACACACAACGCGCCCGCGGCACCCGCCCCTATGTGATGGCCCGCCTGCGGGCAGGCCAGGGCGTCGATGCGGTTGTAGAGTTTTTGCAACGCGAAGGCGGGCTGTCGCTCCGCCCTGCACAATCGGCCGCCTGACGCCCGACCCACCCCTTCATTCCGACACAAATACTCTCTGTCTTGGTATCAATCCCACGGTGCGGCCTCATCCGGTCACCGCCGCCTCCAGCACCTGCATGCGAACATCGTAGCAAGCGGTCTTGCAATCAGCCTAGGGACAACACCGGCAAGGTCCAGCCGTCAGACAGCGATCCTGTGCAGGTCAGCCCAGGCGCCCTTCGACCATCAGGTCGCAGAAGACGGGGTTGTGGTCCGACCCCTGCGCCTCGGTTCCGATCGACATGGACTTCACCATGGGAGCGAGGCGCGCCGACACAAAGCAGTGATCGATGCGGCGCGGCCCCTCGGCTCCGTCGTCATGTGGGCAGGTGTCGCCGTCCTGCTCGTCATGGCCGGCGGCAACCCAGGCATCGGCCAGTCCGCCTGCGCGGTAGGTCCTGCCATTCCACGGGCTCATATCACCCAGCATACGGACATATTCCGGCCCGTCGCAGGCAAAGTTCATGTCGCCCATGATGACCACATCCTCTGGCATCGGCGGGGCCGCCTCGGTAAAGGCGTCTCCGGGTTGTCGCCCGCCCCAGTTTCCGCCGCGCTGGCGTCCGTTCAGCGCAAGGTCCATCATCATCTCGACCTGCGGCAGGCGGGTGCCGGGCGAGACATGGTCCAGATGCACCGACATGAACCGCAAAGGGCCGTCGGGGGTGGCGATCACGGTTTCCACGAGACAGCGCTGCTGATGAAAGGCCTGAACCAGCGCGATCTTGGGCAGCGGATGGGTGACTGTCGACAGGATCGGCCAGCGCGACAGCACCATGTTGCCATATTGGCGGCGGCGCGGGATTACCCGACCCTCGACCATCTCGGACGCATCGATATCGATGCCGGGGCCAAAGACCCAATGCATGTGCGGCATCAGGGCAGCGATCGCGGCGGGCTGGTCGACCATGCCTGACCGGGCAAAGTTCACCTCGACCTCTTGCAGTGCCACGATGTCGGTGTCGCCCAGATCGGCCACGATCCGGGGCAGGTCAAAGCGATCATCCTTGCCCTTGCCGTATTGGATATTATAGCTCGTCAATCGCAGCAGACCCATGACGTTTCCCTATGCTATAATCTCATGCCAACTTGGCTTATCCGGGCTTGGCAGATGGCTTGTCAAGGGCAGCAGCGTGGCAGGTACGGCCCAAAAAAATATGCGGCAAGACTTCGGGAGGCGGCGCGCCTGACGGGGTCTGGACAAGTGTCGGGGTGTAAGGCAAAGAAATCCTGAATTTCAACGGAGGTTTTGACATGCATGTTCTGGTCACGGGTGGTGCTGGTTATATCGGGTCCCATGCCTGCAAGGCATTGAAGGCGGCGGGGTTTACGCCGGTGTGTTTTGACAACCTGTCGACGGGTTGGGCCGGTGCCGTCAAGTTTGGTCCGCTGTTTCAGGGCGACCTGATGGACCGCAGTCACATCGACGCGGCCATGGCGCAATATCAGCCCGTCGCCGTGATGCATTTCGCCGCGCTGTCGCTGGTCGGCGAGTCGATGTCCGATCCGGGAAAATACTGGCGCGTCAACGTGAACGGCAGCCTGAACCTGATCGAAGCGGCGCTGGCGGCGGGTGTCAGGAATTTCGTCTTCTCCTCGACTTGCGCAACCTATGGCGATCAGGACGGCGTGACGCTGGACGAAGACAGCCTGCAGCAGCCGATCAACGCCTATGGCGGGTCCAAAAAGGCCATCGAAGAAATCCTGCGCGATTTCAGCAAAAGTGCCGGGTTGAACCATGTCATCTTCCGCTATTTCAACGTCGCAGGCGCCGACCCCGAGGGTGAGGTTGGCGAACAGCATGTGCCCGAGACGCACCTGATCCCGCTGATGCTGGACGCGATCGACGGCAAGCGCGCAGCACTGACCGTGTTTGGCTCGGACTATGCGACGCCGGACGGCACCTGCATCCGCGATTATGTCCATGTCAGCGATCTGGTCGACGCGCATGTCCTGGGCCTGAAATGGCTGCTGGAGGGCAAGGGCAACCGGGTGTTCTGCCTTGGCTCTGGCACCGGCTTTTCGGTGCGCCAGGTGATCGAGGCGTCCCGCGCCGTCACCAACCGCGAGGTGCCGATCATCGAGGGCGCACGGCGGGCGGGCGATGCGACGACGCTGGTCTCCGGCTCGACCCGGGCGATGGCGGAACTGGGGTGGCAGCCTGCGAGGTCGAACCTGACGCAGATGATCGGCGACGCGCTGAACTGGAGCCGCAAGCCGAAATTTGAGGCGTAAGGCCGGGTTGGCGGGAGTTGCGGTTCGCGCGTCGCGGATGTCAGACTTTCCGGTAATCGGCGCTTTGGGTCGACAGGCGGGCGGGGTCCAGCAGGCCCGGCAGGTCGGCCACCAGCAGGGCCGGGCCAAGGCCGGCCTGCACCAAAGCCTCGCCATAGGGATCCGCGATCAGCGAGCCGCCGACATAGGTCAGGTCGCCCTCGGACCCGCAATAGTTGGCATAGGCGATGGTCAGGCCGTGATTGGCGGCCATGGCAGGAACGGTATGGCGCACGACATGGGTAAAGGGCAGCATATTGGCGGTGGGGCACAGGATCAGTTGCACGCCACGCGCGGCAAGTTCGGCGATGTGGGGTGCGAATTCGATATCATAACAGATCAGCAGGGCGCAGGTCAGACCGTGCAGGTTGAAGATCGCATACCTGTCGCCGGGCGTGTAAAGTGTCTGTTCGCGCGGGCCATATAGCTGGATCTTGCGGTAATGGGCCAGTTCCTCGCCCTGCGCGTCCAGCGTGATGGCCGCGTTGTAAAGACCGCCCGCGCGCTCGGCATAGCCCAGCGTCACGCCGCAGCCCGCCTGACGGCACAGGTCGGCGACCCCTCCCAGCACGTCACCTTGGCGGGACAGGGCCTGGTCCGGCAGGTCGTCCTGATTGTAGCCGGGCAAGTACACCTCGGGCGTGACCAGCATGACGGCACCCATGGCTGCGGCGGCGTGCAGGGCGCGGGACAGGTCGATCAGGGCGGTGGCGACGTCGCCTGCGGGCGAATGGGTTTGCCAGAGGGCGATGCGCATGGGACAGGCTCCTTTGTCGCCAGCAAAGCCTGTACGGCGCCCAGTGGCAAGGTCGGAAAGCTGGCGGGTTGGCAGGATTTGACCTAAGCAGGGGCAAAAGAGCGTGGAAAGGCGGAAGATGGCTGGCGCGACGCATACGCTGATTTCGGGAATGAAGGACGAGGGCCCCTATATTCTGGAATGGGTGGCGCATCATCTGGTGCTGGGTTTCGACCGGATCTGTGTAGCCTCGAACGACTGTTCGGACGGGTCGGACCGGCTGTTGGACGCACTGGCGGCAGCAGGTCATATCCAGCATCTGGCGCATGTGGTTGGCCCCGGCGAGATACCGCAGCATGCGGGCTACGCCGCGATGCGGGCCCGTTTCGGCATCGATGATACCGAATGGCTGGCCGTGCTGGATGCCGATGAGTTCTTGAATGTGCATATCGGGGCGCATGGCGTGGCCGATCTGACCGGGTTTGCCGGCGAGGCCGACGTCATCTCGCTGCACGCAATGTGCTTTGCCGACCGGCCACAGGTGAACTGGCAGCCCGGGCCGATCGTGCCGCTGTTCCCATGGGCACTGGCCCCTGCGCACAAGGCGAACCGGGCGATGAAGTCGATCACGCGGGGCCCAGACAGGTTTCGCGACATCCACAACCATTCCATGGTGGGGTTTCAGGGCAAGCCGGGCGCGTTGCAGATCCTGTCGGGCGATGGGCTGCGGCACAACCCGGTCAAGGGCGTGCCACTGTGGCAGCAACTGCGCAACGCCGATCTGCGGTCAGGTGCCCATCAGCTGGCGCAGTATAACCACTACGCCGTCAAGACCTGGGACAGTTTCAACCTGCGCCGGGATCGCGGGCGGGGGGCGGTGGCGGTGACCGATGAGACGACGATCCGCCACACAGACGCCTATTTTCATGCCCGCAACGTGCCCGCCCTGCGCGAGGAAAGCATCGCACGCTATCGGCCTGCGGTGGCGGCAAAGATGGCGGCGATGTTGCAGGACCGGGCGGTTGCGGCGGCGCAGATCGAATGTGACCGGGTTTATGGGCTGCTTTGTGCGGCCTATCGTCGTTAGTTCGGACAGGTGGCTTGGGGGTTTCACACCCCCATGGCAGCAAAGCTGCCGCCCCCGTGGGATATTTGTGTCAGAATGAACGGGGGTGTCAGAAGACGAAATCACTGTCCAGAAAGCTGGCGGCGGTCAGGGGGCGGCCTGCGACCAGGGTGACGTCGTGGCCGTTCAGCGCGATGACGGCGCCGGTGCTTGTGGCGGTGATGGTCAGGGCGGCGGCGGTATAGACATCGCCCCAGGCTGACAGGTCAATTCGGTCGTAATGCTGGGCAAAGTCGGTGATGCGGGCGTTGTCGGTGGTGGCGCCCATCACGAACAGATCGGCCCCGCTGCCGCCCGACATGACATCCGCGCCGCCGCCCGAAAAGATGACGTCATCCTCGGCCCAGCCTTGCAGCGTTTCGTTCGCAGTGCTGCCCCAGATCAGATCGGCCTTGGCGGTGCCGGTGGTCGTGCCGGGTCTGGCGTCGATCTGCGCGCCCAAGGCAGCGATGGACATGTCGATCTTCTGCACGTGGCCGGCGGAGGCGTCGGTGGCATAGATGGAGACAGTGGAGCCGTTCACCGCCACCTCCAGCCCCGTGACGGCGGCCATGCCTGCGCCCATCTCGAACACGCCTGTCGCGAAATGTTGCAACTGGCCGCCCGGCAGCAGTTCCATCACCGTGACGCCGGCATCAGTGCCTGCCGTGACGACGAAGCTGCGGCCGTTGGCGGTGAAACTGTCCAGAACGGCGGTGTTGTCAAAGCGGGTGGTGCGGTCGTCGATCACGTGATCGGTCTGGAACAGACAGCCCATGTCGTTGACCCGCACCACCGACAGCGAACTGGACCCGGTCGAGGCGATGACGGCATAGGTCACTCCGGCCCGTTCAATGACCTGAAGGGCGGTGGGGCCCGACACCGCCAGCATGTCATGGTTGCCCAGACTGTCGATCAGCGTGGCCTTGCCCGCCGCATTGATCGCATAGCTGGTGAGGCCGTTTTCCAGCGATGACAGGCTGAGCAAGTAGTCTTGGCCCGCCAAAGTGACCGAGGCTGTGTCGCTGACATTGGCGACATAGGATTTGTCGGTGTCCAGGATCGTGTCGGCACCGGTCAGACTGCCGTTGCTGTTGACCGCGAACAGCTTGATGCCGCCGGTGTTCCACTGTGACACCGCCGTATGATCGCCGCCTGCCCCGCCCAGCATGGTAAAGGTCTGCACGCCCAACAGCGCGCCTTGATCAGTACTGACGGTCTGGCTGGGGCCGGGCTGGCCCGTGCTGCTCAAAATGCTGGCCGTCAGGGCCCCCATGTGGCTGTTAAAGACATAGGCGCGGATCGTGGCACCCTCGGTCTGAAAAGCGAAGCCGTGGCCAGGCTCCAGATTGCTGACGGGTTGCGGTGCGGCGAGGCTTTGAACAGTGACAAAGCCGCTGCCTGCCGTGGTTATGGCACCCAGGGACAGAGACATGGCGCGGTTGATCTCGGCCTCGGAATAGATCAACCGCACGGTACCGCCGGCCACGATCAACGCCAACCCGTCGCCGACCGCGGCAACCCCAAGCGCCTGCGCCGTAAAGACCGTGGAAAGGTTCAGTTGCATCGCCGACCCCAAGTGTTTGTGCGTTCGGTTTTGCGGTCGGGATTGGCTGGCGACATGGAGGATTCAGGGCGGGGTGAAGGCCCTTTGCTAAAGGTCAGGGCAAAGTATTGGCAAAAGCCGATCAAATTTAGGGAGGTGGATCGGCTGGGGTTTACCGGGTGTTCAGGGTGCCCACGCCAGAGTCTGTCGGAGAGCGAGGGCATGAGATGGGCGAGATCACTGGCGACGGCACGGCGCTCAAGGGCCTGGGCGGGGCAGCGGGCTATGGCGAGACGGCGCTGTTGCGCGGCGATGATACGGTGACCAGGGTCGATGTTTCGGCGGTGTTTGGCGCGGGGTTTTCGCTGGGCGGGGTGCGTTTTGGCGCGGATCAGATGTATGTCTCGACCGACGGGCTGGTCAGTTTTGGCAAGGGTCGGGCCGGGGTGACTCCGCCCGCCGCCCCCTATTTCGCGATCTTCAACGCCGATGTCGATACGCGGCTGGATGGCGAGGGCGCCGAAAGCGGGGCGGTCTGGCTGGATGTCGATACCGCGCAGGATTGTGTGACCATCACCTGGGATCAGGTTGGCTTTTACCGGCGCAATGCCACCCTGACCGATACCTTTCAGATGCAGTTCTTTGACCGGGGCAATGGCGAGTTCGACGTCGTCTATCGTTATCAGGACATTTCCTGGACCAGCGGTGACTTGCAGGGTGGCTTTGGGGGCTTGGGCGGCACGGCGGCCTTGATCGGCTATCGTTTGGCTGCAGGCGGTGCGCCGGTGCTGCTGGCAGCGTCGGGGAACGAGGGCGCGCAACTGGCGCTGGAGACATCACTGGGCAATACGGGGGTCAAGGGGCTGTGGGTGCTGCCGTTAGGGGCCACCCCGGCGATAAGTGGCACCCCAGGGGCCGACACATTGCGTGGGACGGCGGCTGGCGATACGATTAAGGGACTGGGCGGCGATGATGTGCTGTTCGGGTCGGCGGGAGCGGATGTGCTGGACGGCGGTGCGGGGCTGGACCGGGCGGATTATTCCAACGCCACCCGGGCGGTTCTGGTGGATCTGCGCGATCTGGCCGCGAACCGGGGGCTGGCGGCGGGTGACAATTATCTGGGGATCGAGTGGTTTGCAGGCTCGGGCCTTGCCGACACGATGCGTGGGTCGCCGCAGGGCGACCGCTTCGAAGGCGGCAGGGGGATGGATGTGCTGTCGGGCTTTGGTGGCAGCGATACGTTGGCGGGTGGCGATCAGAACGACCGTGTGTATGGCGGGTCGGCGGGGGATGTGCTGTCAGGCGGTCTGGGCAATGATCGATTGGCGGGCGGTGGCGGGGTGGATACCCTGACCGGCGGCACCGGGCAGGATCGCTTTGTGTTTCATGGCACCGGCAACCGGGGCGCGGACTGGATCACGGATTATGACGCGGCGCAGGGCGATACCCTGGACCTCGTTCGGGCGGGGGCGGTGCGCGGCGATTTTCGTGTCACCTATTTGACCGATCCCGGCGTCGGGGCCGAGGGGGTGAAAGAGGCGCATATCACTTATCTGCCGACCGGCAAACTGATCTGGGTTCTGGTCGATGGCGCGGCCGAGGATCGCATCATGGTTCACTCCTCCATGAATTCCTTCGACCTTTTGTAATCTTCGCCCAATGTGTTGCGGGCGTGGCGTTCCAAAGCCTCATCGACCGTGTCGAACATGGTCAGATGCCCGCCCTCCAGCACCGCGCCAGAGGTGCACATCGACCGCATCATGCCTTCGGAATGGGTCACCATGATTACGCCCCCCTGTGACATGCGGTCATCAAACAGCATCTTGCTTTTCTTCTTGAACCCGGCGTCGCCGACGGCCGAAACCTCATCGATCAGATAGGTGTCAAACCGGATGCCCATCGACATGCCAAACTGCAGCCGCGCCTTCATGCCCGAGGAATAATTCCGCACCGGCTGGTCAAAGTTCTGACCGAGTTCGGCAAAGTCTGACACAAAGTCGATCAGCTCTTCGGTGTCGACGCCGTAAACCCTGGCGATGAACTTGACGTTCTGGGTGCCGGTCAGGTCAGGGTGGACGCAGCCTTGCAAACCGATGGGCCAAGACATGGTGCCGGTGATCCTGACCCTGCCCCCATCGGCGTTCAAACTGCCGGCGATGATCGACAGCAAGGTTGACTTGCCCGTTCCGTTGCGGCCCAACAGCCCGATTCTGGAGCCCGTCGGAAACACGGCCGACACATTGCGGGCGATGTATTTCGGTTGGCCCTTGTAATAATAAGCCTTGGTGATGTTCTGCAACTCGATCATGCCGCGTGCCTAGCGACGGTCGCGCAATGCGTAATAGATCAACACCGACGTCGCCCATGACAGAAAGCCGATGATCGCCACGATGACCGCCGAAAGCGGGCGATTTGGGGATGTCGACGCCTCGGCGAGGGTGGGCGTGACAAAGGCCGCCAGATAGCGCGTCTTGTGCTGGGCGTCGTTCAAAGCCTGATCATAGGCGGCAAGGGCGGCCAGATAGGCGCGTTCGCTGAAATCCTGATCGACCCTCAGCCGTTCAAACTCCTGCATCAGTTTGGCAAATCCGGGCGCACCGGCTTCGGTTTCGCCACCGACCTTGGACTGTTCCTCGGCGATGCGGTTGCGGATCACTTCGATTCGCCGGTTCAGGGTCGCGATGCGGACATCTGATGTCCCGACCGTGCCGGTCAGCATGTCCAGATCGATCTGCGCCGTCGCCAATTGCTGGTTCAGCGTGCCGATCACGCCGTTTTGGGTGGCAATGGCAGAGGTTGGATCGACGATGTTGTTCTTTATCTGATAATCCAGCACCGCCAGCCGTGCCGCACTCAGCTTTTGTTCCGACGTGGTCAGGGCGTCCTTGCTGTAACGTGTGGTATCGACCTGCGCGGTCATGCTCAGGTCGTTGATGATCCTGGTGGATTCCTCCAGAATGGCTACGGCGATCCTCTTGGCATCGGTCGGTTCAAAGGCAAACACCCGCAACGACATAAGGCCGGTGGCCGCGTCGTAGTTAATGATCACCATGCGTTTCCAATAGGCCACCAGATCCTCGATCGTGCCGCCTTCGGCAAAACGGTTCAACGGATCATCCGTGGCCTTGGCATAGATCGCCTTCAGGTCCAGATCCTTGTCCAGTTTCGCCACCAGTTCCTGACTGACGATGAACTGGTACAGGATATCCATATCGCTCGACCCGTTCGACGCAGCGCCACCCAGCGCCCCAAACACGTCAAAGGTCGTGGGGGCCTCTTCGGTACGGCTGCCAAAACCCACATTGCTTTCGTATTGGTCCGCAGCCTTGGTCCACATGTAAAAGCCATAGGTCAGCGTCGGCAGCAGCACCATCAACGCAAACATCGCCATGACGCCGTAATGGCGCGGGCGCAACTGGGCCATGCTGACGGTCGGGGCCACCACATAATTGGCGGCGTCATTGTTCTTGGCCGCCTTGGCTGCACGCTTTTCAGCTCTGGCACCCATGCGGCGACGCCCGCCACCCGGGCGGTCGTCCTCTTCATCGTCGTCATCCGTGACAATCTCGCCCTGAATGGGTTCGGGATGCGGGTTGGGCGCGCGCGTCTGGACTGACGGCTGGGTCTTGGCGAGAGTGCCTGTCGCGGGTGGTGCGGGCGGCAGTTCAGGATCGGTGCGGGCCGGGTCGGTGGCGATCTGCGAAGTATCGGCAACCTCATCCGTCTGGCCCGGCAAGTTCTCGTCGCCGTCCAGATCGGCATCGCCGGTCTGTCCTTCACCCAATGCGGCTTGGGCGGCACGGTATTGTGCACGCGGGCCGTTGCGCGTGCCGGTCTTGGCGCCGCGCGCGGTCTTGGCGTCACCATCGTCCCCCTCGCCACGGCCGTCTCCTTCGCCGCGCCGCGAAGCCAGGCGCAACTCCACCGCTGCTCCACGCCGCTTGGCACCGCCGGTTTTGCCCGCACCAGCCTCGGCACCGCCATCACCCTCGGCGGTGAGGTCAGTTTCGGGGGCCTCGGGATCCACAATCAGCGTTGGTTCTGGCTTGGCCGAAGATGGGGTCAATTATGTGCCTCCAAATGCGCGCTGTGGTTTGCGCTTTATGTCGCCACCTGCTAAAATCATACCTCAAATCAGCAACTGGCCACAAGTGCCTAGTGGTCACTGCCCTTGTCTTCTCATCTCCTCCCATCGGAAATAACGGCATAATGCAGCAGAAAAACGCCGATCTTGCCGATTTTTACACGCCAGCTCCCCCGCAAGTGCCAAAGGGCCGTCGCTTCCGCACGTTTCGTGTGGTCAGCGCCCTGATCCTGCGTGAGATCGGCTCGCATGACAGTCGGTCGTCCTTGGGCTTTTTATGGACGATCATCGACCCGATTGTCACCGTCATCATCCTGTCGCTGGCCTTTGGGCTGATCACCAAGACGCCGCCGCTGGGCACGAATTTTCCGTTGTATTACATCACGGGTATCGTAACTTTTCACATTTACACCTCGATCAGCAACAAGGTCTCCGGCTCGGTCAAGTTTTCGCGGCAACTGCTTGGCTTTCCGGCGGTGACCGTGCTGGATGCGCTGTTCGCACGCTTTATCCTGAATGCGATGATCGAGGCTCTGGTCTTCGCCGCGCTGGCAACTGGCGTGATCTATTATTACGACTTGCGCGTTACCCTGGACATCGCATCCGTGCTGCTCGGTCTTTCTTTGGCGGCACTGCTGGGTCTGGCGATGGGCACCTTCAATTCGGTGCTGTTCCTGATGTCGCCAGCCTACGACAATTTGTGGAGCATGATAAGCCGACCCATGGTGATCTCGTCCGGTGCGTTGATCCTGATCAGCGATCTGCCGACATGGTTGTTCCATATCCTGTGGTGGAACCCGGCAGCCCATGTCGTTGCCCTGGTTCGGCATGGCTTCTTTTCCTATTACGATGACAACTGGGCGTCGGCTACCTATGTGTTGCTGTGGTGTGCCATCAGTTTTGTGATCGGCCTGATCACGCTGCAACGCTATGTCTATGATGCGCTGGACCGGTAGGGATCAGCGCCCGATGCTGACATATTGGTCAAAGCCCGCCTCGGTCGCTTCTGCCGCAGAATAGACATTGCGCAGGTCGGCCATGCGTTTGTGTGCCATCTTGCGCGCCATGCGGTCCAGATCCAAACCCCGGAACTCGTTCCATTCGGTCAGGATCACCACCACATCCGCCCCCTGCGCCGCCTGATAGGCATTGTCGGTCCAGCGCACGCCGGGCAGCAGCGCCTCGCCCTCGCGCTTGCCTTGCGGGTCTGCGACGCGGACTTTGGCCCCGAACCCGACCAAAGCGGGCACGATTGTCAGGCTGGGCGCATCGCGCATGTCGTCGGTGTTGGGCTTGAAGGTCACGCCAAGGATCGCCACGGTCTTGCCATTGGCATTACCGTCCAGCAGATCAAGGATCTTGTCGATCATCCGGCGCTTGATCTCTTCGTTGACCTTGATGACGGTTTCGGTGATCTGCATCGGCACGGCATGTTCCTGACCGATCCGGGCCAAAGCCTTGGTATCCTTGGGAAAACACGATCCGCCATAGCCGGGCCCGGCATGCAGGAACTTGTTGCCGATGCGGCCGTCCAGCCCCATGCCCTTGGACACATCCTTGATATCCGCCCCCACACGCTCGCACAGCGCGGCGATTTCGTTGATGAAGGTGATCTTGGTGGCGAGGAAAGCGTTGGCGGCGTATTTGATCATTTCGGCACTTTCCAGCCCCGTGAAGACCACCGGAAACTCGCGCAGGAACAGCGGGCGATAGATGTCGGACATGACCTTTCGGGCGCGCGTGCTCTCCAGCCCGACCACCACGCGGTCAGGACGCATGAAATCGTCGATCGCAGCGCCCTCGCGCAGGAATTCGGGGTTCGAGGCGACGTCGAATTCCGCCGCCGGATTGGCCGCCGCCACCGCTTCGGCGACCTTGCGGTTGGTGCCGACGGGGACGGTGGATTTGGTGACCACGACGGCATAGCCGGTCAGTGCCACGCCAATCTCGGCAGCTGCCGCCATCACATAGGTCAGGTCGGCATGGCCGTCGCCCCGCCGCGTCGGCGTGCCCACCGCGATGAACACGGCCCCGGCCCCCGCTACCGCTTCGGCCAGATCCAACGTGAACGACAGCCGACCGGAGGCCACGTTCTTGGCCATCAACGCCTCAAGCCCCGGTTCAAAGATCGGCACATGACCGGCCTGCAACTGCGCGATCTTGTCGGGGTTCTTGTCCACGCAGACCACGTCATGGCCAAAGTCCGAAAAGCAGACCCCCGATACCAGACCCACATAGCCCGTCCCGATCATCGCGATTTTCATGGGTCTTGCCCGCCTTCGGTTCAATGTTTACCAAGGCCCCGGCTTTTGCACCCGCCCGGGCCTGCCACTGTCTAGAAACCGCGCGCGGCAGTGTCAAATGCCAAAGGGCGACCCCAAGGCCGCCCTTTGCCGCAATATCCTCTGACCTAAACCAATGGGTCGAGGTACAGCGAGTTCAAGCCAATCCCGATGACCGTGGACGTGCCCCCAGCGCTGATCCAGCCGCGCGGACCCAGCAAGGTGGCGGCGGTCGGCAGGTCGGTGGTGGTCGTACCGGTGGCAGTGGCGCCCGAGGCCAGATCGGTCACCATCCAGGACAGGCTTTGCGTCGTGCCCTTGGGGCTGTACATCGCCAGTTCGTATAGCGCGGTACGGTCGGTGGTGGGCACCGGAAAGGCCGCTCCCAGATCCACCTTGGTGCAGGTGCCAGATCCGTCATTGGTCATCATCTGCACATTGGTGTCGGCCGCATCCCACCCCATCGCCGCGCAGGATACGGTGGTCGATGGCTCGACATCGGTCGGCACTCCGGTGGCGTTTGTCATGCCAAAGAACGCCCGGCAGGTCGTGGTGGAAACGCCGGTTGAAGGCCCCCATCGTCCGACAAAGTGAAAGCCGCCAAGGCCCGCCGCCGTGCCGCCAACCCCCACGAACAAGGAGCCACTCCGGAACCCTGCAATGGCTGTCGTCGCCGCCACCGTCACCAGATATTCCAGCTTGGGGGTCATCGTGTACAGGTTGGTGGTGGCGATCGCTGTCGATGTCGCGGTGCCGACTGCCGTCGGTGTCGCGCCACCAAAAACGCCCAACGTCCCGATGCTGGCCTGGCCCTTCCAGATCATGGGCGAACTGCGGGAAAGTGCAGTTTGCAGATCGCGCATCACACCATCCTGGCTCAGGAATGCGGGCAACGTCCGCCCGGCCTCTGCCCGCCCGACCAATCGCACGCCGCCTGCGGCAGGGGCGGTCAGGCTGACGGCTGTGGCCAGTCGCAACTGGTTGTTCTCGACCAGAACCTCGCTTGCGCCCGCCATGGCACCCGCATCGTTGAACTGCACCTGCGCCGTGGACCCTGCCGCTGCCGGCGCGGCAAAGCTGCCATCGGCCCGCAGGAATGTCGCGGTCCCGCCGCCCGAGGCCGGGACCAACCCCTTGACCGTGCTGGTGAACGTGTCCAGCAGGGCGGTGGCCTGCGTGCCGGTCAGATCTTCGACATTGCCGGTCCCCGCCGTGCTGCGCCCCTTGATCCGGGCCGTGGAGACCTGTGCCAGCTTGGTGTTGCTCACCACATTCGCCGCGATGGTCAGGGCCAGCGCGCCCGCCGTGTTGGTGACATCG
This sequence comes from Rhodobacterales bacterium, assembly GCA_038323315.1. Classification (GTDB taxonomy): domain Bacteria; phylum Pseudomonadota; class Alphaproteobacteria; order Rhodobacterales; family Rhodobacteraceae; genus Stagnihabitans. The sequence goes on from JBBQGU010000002.1 coordinate 36,121, forward strand.
CCGGTATGGGCCGGGTGCTGCGCCGCCTGCAAGACGCCCGTAGCCTGCGTCGTCAGGTTGACGCTGGCCGCCGTCGCCAGCGCCCCCAACCCCGCCACATCCGCCGCCCCGATCGCCAGCCGGTCATAGGCTGACCGGGCAAACTTCACACCGGTCAACCGCGCCAGCGACACGTTGCCAAAGGTGACAGTCGGCGACCGCGCGGCCGAGGTACCGTTGACCACAAAGCTCAACCGCATCACCGCCGCACTGCCCAAGGTGGTGACCAGTGCCGGATCAACCCCGGTGAAATCCAGCACATAGGTCT
>JBBQGU010000003.1:0-34418 GCA_038323315.1 Rhodobacterales bacterium
CCACCAGCCGAAACCGCTGCCACCCCGACAGCCCCAGCGCCATTGCGGCCTCGACCTGACCCTTGTCCACCGACAGCAGACCCGCACGGAAAATCTCGGCCAGAAATGCCGAATAGGCCAGGGTCAAGGCGATCACTGCCCGCGCAATCAACGGAAAGTCCCGCGTCCGCCACGGTTCGGCCCCCAGCCACGTCAGCACCCAATTCACCGCCACAACCAGTGCCGGCGCCGCTGCAAAGGCCACGTATAACAGCAACACGATGATCGGTATTCCCCGCATCACCTCGACATAGAACCGGGACGCCTGCCGCAATACCTGCCACCGTGATAGCCCCGCCAAGGCCAACGCCAGCCCGATCACACAGGCCGAGCCATAGGCCACCAGCGTCACCGCCACCGTGATCCAGATGCCCTTGGTCAGCGTCGCCAGCACATCGGCATAAATCTGGTTCGCCCAAACCTCATAAAACAACCAGATGCCGATCCCGACCAGCAGGATCAGCCACCATGGAAAGTCTTCGTTGTGGTCGGTTTTCATGTCCTAAGGCCCCACACGGAAATGCAGGGCCGCAGGTTCACTGACCCATCTTATAGTCAAGAAACCACGTCTTGTTCAGCGCGTCGATCGTGCCATCTGCCTTCAACGCTGCAATTCCCGCATTGATCGGTGCCACCAGATCCGAGCCCTTGGGGAAGATGAGCCCGAAATCTTCGGTGCCCAACTTTTCGCCAATGATCATCAGCTTGCCGTCCGAGGCATCGACATATCCCGCCCCCGCCGTCCCATCTGTCAGCACCAGATCGACATCGCCCGACTTAAGCGCTTCGACCGTCGCGCCAAAGGTCTCGAACAGTTTGATGCGCGGATTGGCTTCGTCGCCGTCCAGGATCTCGTATACGACGGTGTAAAACGGTGTCGTGCCAGGCTGGGCGGCGGCCAGCAGCGCGGTGTCGGCGGCGAAGGATTTGGCATCGGTGAAACGCGTCTCGTCGCCGCGCACCAGCATCACCATTTCGGACCGCATATAGGCGTCCGAAAAATCGACCTTCTCCTTGCGGTCGTCCTTGATGGTGATGCCGGTCATGCCGATGTCGAACTGGCCTTCCGACACCGCCGGGATCATGGCGTCCCACGAAATGTTTTCGTATTTGATCGTAAAATTCAGCCGCTTGGCGATCTCGGCCATGGCGTCATATTCCCAGCCGACCTGCTTGCCGTCCTTGTCCAGAAACTGCAGCGGCGGATAGGCGTTTTCCGTCACGATGGTGATTTCCTTGCCGCCAAGGTCCGGCAGACTCTGCGCCAACATGGCGTTGCCGGTCATCAGGACGATACCAGCGATTGCACCCGCTATCTTCAAGTGTGAACTCCCCGTTCCAATGTTGTGTCTTCTAGCGATGCACAACTATGGCCGACAGGTTGACAAGGGGCAAGACCTGTAGGGTCCGCATTTATCGCGCACCGTCACCACCGTCCACCTGCATAAACCCGCACAACCCGACGTCAGTTTTCCGCAATTGTCGCCTGTAAAAAGCCAGCGCATCCTTCGTCTTGAGACCAACAAAGGAGATAAAAATGCCTAGACTTCCCACCTATTTCATCTCGCATGGCGGAGGCCCCTGGCCTTGGCTGCCGAATATGCGGCAGATGTTGGCAACCTTGGAAACCTCGCTGGCGCGCATGCCGGCCGAGATTGGGACAACACCCAAAGCCGTCCTGATGATCTCGGGCCATTGGGAGGCTGACGATTTTACGGTCATGTCGGCCGCACATCCAGGAATGGTTTATGATTACAGCGGCTTCCCGCCCGAGACCTACAAGATCGTCTATCCCGCCCCCGGTGCGCCCGAGCTTGCAAAACGCACGGCCCAGTTGATCGAAGCGGCCGGTCTGCCGACCCATCTGGACCCAAAACAGGGCTTTGACCACGGCACTTTTGCGCCTGCCTTTGTCATGTACCCCAAGGCCGATATGCCGATCTTTCAGGTGTCACTGCAGCACGGATATTCACCAGCGGCACATTTCGCCTTGGGTCGCGCTTTGGCGCCCTTGCGGGACGAAGGGGTGCTTATCGTGGGGTCGGGCTTGTCCTATCATAACCTGCGGCTGTTCGGACCAGGAGCCAAGGTTCCCTCAGCCGCCTTTGATGCCTGGCTGGCCAAGACCATGGCCAAGACCGGCAAAGCCCGTACCGACGCGATGCTGGCTTGGGAAAGCGCGCCCTATGCGCGGACCTGCCACGCGCACGAAGACCATCTGGTGCCGCTGTTCGCAGCCATGGGTGCTGCCGAGAATGACTCTGCGATGATGGTGTATCACGACACCAATGTGTTTGGCGGCGTCACAGCCTCCAGCTATCGGTTGGGGTGACGACGCATCCGCGAAAGGCCCGACACAGTTGGCTCCAGACAGGGAACATATGTCGTTGCATCCGCGTTTGGTTGCACCCAAGGCGTGCCGATTGTTGTACCGCCTGCAGAACCGATCGGAACGCAATGTCATCCAGCCACGTCGAACAGCCCCGGTTTGTTCCGTCTCGCGCACGCATCACCCTGACTGGAGTGTTTGCCATTGTGGGTGCGGCGGTCGTCTTGAAACTGGCGCAGGATGTGTTCTTGCCGCTGTCGATTGCCATGCTGATCACCTTCGCATTGTCGCCGCTGGTCAGCGTGCTGCGACGTATCGGAATGTCCCTCATCCTCTCAGTCCTGCTGGTCACGGTTCTGGCCTTCGCCGCACTGACTGTGTTTTCGCTGGTGGTCTTTGGTCAGTTGGGCGAATTGGCGTTGAACCTGCCGACCTTTCAGCAAAATATCCTGACCAAACTGGACGGATTGCAAAGTGCTGGTTCTGGCGATGGCATGTTGTCCAGAGCGATGAACATGGCCCGCGCCATCAACAGCGAGATCGGGGCCGCCTTGCCTGCCGAAGGCATTGTGCCCGCCAGGCCATTACCTGTCGAAGTGATTGAGAATGTCAGCGCCGCCGGTCTGTTGCAAAATCTGGTCATGCCGGTGATCAGCCCGGTTGCCACCTCCGGTCTGGTGGTCGTGCTGGTCATATTCATGCTGTTGGAACGTGAAGCTTTGCGCGATCGCTTCATCCGACTGGTTGGCAGCAGCGACCTGCACCGCACCACTCAGATGTTGGGCGAGGCCGGAAAACGGGTAGCAAGTTATCTGCTGACGCAACTGCTGGTCAATACGATCTATGCCGTCCCGATCGGTGTTGGCCTATGGTTGATCGGCGTGCCCAACGCGTTGCTGTGGGGGGTGCTGACCCTGATATTGCGCTTTGTGCCCTATGTCGGATCGGTCCTCGCCGCCGCGTTTCCGTTGTTCCTGGCCTTTGCCGTTTCACCCGATTGGTCGGCGGTGATTTGGACCGCCGCACTGTTCATCGCCGTGGAACTGGTGACGTCGAATGCTGTCGAGCCGTGGCTGTACGGCTCACGGACCGGCCTGAGCAGTCTGGCCATCATAATCGCGGCGCTTTTCTGGACTTATATTTGGGGCGCGCCCGGTCTTGTGCTGGCAACACCGCTTACGGTTTGTCTGGTGGTTCTGGGCCGCCACATCCCGCAATTCGCCTTTTTCGACATTCTGTTGGGGGATGAGCCAGTTCTGGCGCCGCATCAACAACTTTACCAACGCTTGCTGGTCGGAAATCGGGTCGAGGCAGTGTTTCACGCCGAAGAAGGGCTGGACGATCAGGATTTGGGCGAATTCTATCAAACCATCGCCCTGCCCGCGCTGATCATGGCGCAGGCTGACCGCGACCGCGGCGTCCTGACGCCCGAGCAAGAGACGCGGCTGGCCGAAACCGCCAGTCACCTGGTCGAAGAATTGTCCAATCTGGTGGCGGATGAACGCGAGGAGGCGCAGGCCGCCAGACTTGCCGATGCGCCGCAGGTTACCTGTATCGGCGGGCGGTGGCAGATCGACGACATCACCGCCATAATGTTGGCGCAATTGCTGGAACTGGAAGGGGCCACGGCGCGCGCCATGTCTTCTGCAGATTTGGCACCGTCACGTTTTTCCAATACCGAGACGGCGCTGCATGGATGTGTGATCCTGTGCTTTCTGGATGCCAGCCCGTCACGCGCGTCGCTTTTGCATATTCGCCGCATCAAGCGGCTGGTGCCAGAAACGCGCGTGGGCGTGGTGATATGGGCGCTGTCGCAGGATGTGGCGGCCGTGGAGACCGCGACGCCACTCCGAACCAGCATCGAACCTGCCAAGATTGCCGAAGCGATGGCGATTGGTGCGGATTTTGTGGTGACTTCATTCGAGGCTGCATTGGAAGAAGCCTTTGACGTCAAACCCGCCACCGCCCTGCCCGCCGCCTCCGCCAAGCCCAAAGTTGCTGCCCGCCGCCGGGAAGATGGTCGCATCGCCCATCCTACCATCGTCGATCAAAGCGCCGTGTGACCAGTGCCACAAATCGCACAGTCCGTCCGAGGCTTTATGCCGATGACTCGCACCTCCGCATAAAGAGCGTCGTAGATCATCAATCGGCCCTGCAACCCCTGACCTGCGGCGGTCAGGTGCTTGACCGCCTCCATCGCCATCATGGCGCCGATCACGCCGGGCAAGGGTGCCGCCACCCCGGCCTCGGCACAGGTCGGCACCATCCCCGGGGCGGGGCGGTTGGGGAAGATGCACTCGTAGCAGGGCGTGCCATGGGCGGGGTCGTAAAGGCTGATCTGCCCCTCCCACTGGGTAATCGCTGCTGAAATCAGCGGCTTGCAGGCACGCGCCGCGACCCGGTTCACCAAATAGCGGGTATCGAAGTTATCGCTGCCATCGAGAATCAAGTCATAATCGGCCAGGATCGCCGCGGTATCAGCCCCAAAGCGCGCCTTGATCGCGCGCACGTGGATGAAGGGATTCAGAGCCAGCATTGCGGCCTTGGCCGAGGCGGCCTTCTCCCTGCCGATATTTTGGGTTTCGTGGATGATCTGGCGCTGAAGATTGGATACCTCGACCACATCATCATCCATGACGCCAATCACGCCCACTCCCGCCGCCGCCAGATACATCAGCGCAGGCGACCCCAACCCGCCCGCACCGATCACCAGCACCCGCGCCTGCTTCATCGCCTTCTGCCCCGGCCCGCCGATCTCACGCAGCAGGATGTGGCGGGCGTAGCGTTCAAGCTCTTGGGGTTGAAACAGGGGCTGGACGGTTGGCGCCGGCTGCGGCTTGCGGCGTTTCAGCAGGGCCAGCAGTCTGTTATAGCCGAACACCAGCGCCGCACCAAAAGTGACCAGCACCCAGACGCGCGCGTTGTCGCTCCCCAGATCCTGCGGCACCCTGAACCAGACAAAGGCCAGCATCCAGACCGCACCGATCACGATCCAGCGTTGGGATTTGCGCGCGTCCAGCACCCGACCCAAGCCCCAAAGGCCCGCACACAGGATCAGAACCAGGATCATCCCCGGCCCGTCGACCCAAATCCGCCGGTCCCTCGGTTGGTCTGATCAAGACCTTCCACGATCTGAAATCCCGCCTGAACGACTGGCGCGATCACCGCTTGGGCGATCCGGTCGCCGTGATGGATGGTGTAGGGCTCGATTCCAAGATTGATGATCGCCACGCCCAACGGCCCGCGATAGTCGCTGTCGATGGTGCCGGGCGTATTGGGCACTGTGATGCCGAATTTTACCGCGAGGCCGGATCGGGGTCTGATTTGCATCTCGAACCCGGCAGGGATCGCGACGCGCAAGCCGGTTGGCACAATCGTGCGTTGCATGGACCCAATGGTAAATCCTGCGGCGCGATCGTCTGGCATCAGGTTGGCGCGCAGGTCGGCACCGGCGGCACCGGCGGTTTCATACGCAGGCAGCGGCAAGGACCGGTCGGCCCAATCTTCCCACTCCACCTTAACAATGGTCATGCCTCACCCCCAATCGCCTCGGCTATCCGCGCCGCCAAGCGCCGTGCCACGGCATCCTTGGCCATGCGCGGCCAGACATCGACGCCCTCTGCCGTGATCAGGTTTACCGCATTTTCGCTGCCGCCCATGATACCGGTGGCAGGCGAGACATCGTTGGCAACGATCCAGTCACAGCCCTTGCGCGCCCGTTTGGCGACAGCATTGGCAATCACATCCTCGGTTTCCGCCGCAAAGCCGACAACCAGGGCCGGGCGGTTGGCCCCCTTTGAAACGATCGCCAATATGTCGGGGTTTTCGATGAAACTCAGCGGTGGGGCCTGCCCCGAGCCATCTTTCTTCAACTTTGACCCTGCCGCATGCGCCACCCGCCAATCCGCCACCGCAGCCGCAAAGACCGCCACGTCGGCAGGCAAGGCGGCCTGAACAGCTGCCATCATCTCGGCCGCCGTCTCAACTTTGATGATTTGAACTCCGTCTGGCGGAGGTACTTGGGCCGGACCCGTCACAAAGCTGACCCTTGCCCCCAGATCGCGCAAAGCAGCAGCAATAGCGGTCCCCTGGGTGCCCGAGGACCGATTGGCGATGTAGCGCACCGGATCAATCGGCTCATGCGTTGGACCCGAGGTAACGAGCACGTGCCGCCCTGCCAAAGGCCCGTCCTGCAGTATGCTTGTGATGGCGGCCAGGATCGCCTCCGGTTCGGCCATCCGCCCCGGACCGTATTCACCGCAGGCCATCTCCCCTTCATCTGGGCCGACAAGCATAACTCCATCGCACCGCAACTGTGCCAGATTGCGCTGCGTCGCCTTATGAGTCCACATCCGGACATTCATCGCCGGGGCAACCAGAACCCGCGTATCGGTGGCGAGGAGCAGGGTCGAAGCCAGATCATCGGCCCGCCCGCCCGCCATCTTGGCCATCAGATCGGCGGTGGCAGGGGCAACCACGACCAGATCGGCCACGCGACTTAACTGGATATGCCCCATTTGGGCCTCATCCGTCAGGTCGAACAACTGGTCATAGACCTTTTCACCTGCCAAGGCCGAAACGGACAGAGGGGTGACGAATTGTGACCCAGCGTGGGTCAGAACTGCGGTCACGGCGGCACCGGCGCGTTTGAGCAACCGGATCAGAATCAGCGATTTATAAGCCGCGATGCCGCCACCGATAATCAACAGAACGCGTTTTCCGGTCAGCATGATGACCCCCTTTACCAAAGCCCAAGGTTAGGGGCGGCAATGGGCAAACTCAAGACCTGCCGTCAGCCGATGTATTGGGCCAGAACGGTGCCCTCCTCCTCCAGCTTGCGGCGCAGCTTGCCATAGGCGGCAGCCTCCAGCTGGCGGATCCGCTCTTTCGACAGCCGCAGTTCGATGCCAAGCGATTCCAGCGTGCGCGGCTGCTCCTCCAACTGGCGAGCCTGCACTATGAACCGCTCTCGTTCAGTCAGCGCCGACAGCGCGCGGCTGAGTTGCACACGCAACGCCTCGGTGTCGTGCCGTGCGGCCACGATCTCATCCGCCTGGGCACCCTCATCCTCCAGCACGTCAATCCATGCGCGGCCATCTTCATCCGTGGCCTGACTGGCGTTCAACGAGGCGTCCGAGCCTGCCAACCGCCCATCCATCATTGCCACATCCGCAACAGAAACGCCCAATTCCGATGCCACAGCGATATGCAGCGCCTTGGGGTCCATCACCTGACCGGCCGCCTCAGCCTCACGCCGAAGTTTGGCCTCGATCCGGCGCAGGTTGAAGAACAACGATTTTTGCGACGTGGTCGATCCGGTACGGACCAACGACCAGTTGCGCATCACGAAATCTTGAAGCTGCGCCTTGATCCACCACACCGCATAGGTCGAAAATCGAAAGCCCCGGTCGGGATCAAACTTTTCAGCGGCCTTCATCAGTCCAATAGCCGCTTCCTGCGTCAGATCGGCCATCGAGGCCCCATAGCGGCGATACTTCGTCGCCATCGAGATCGCCAACCGCATATATGCCGTGACCAGACGGTGAAGTGCAGCCTTGTCGCCTTGCTCGCGCCATGACCTTGCCAGTTTGGCCTCGGTCTCGGCATCCAGCATTTCGGCCCGACGCGCTTGGCGTGACAGGATTTGGTCGGTATACCCTTCCATTGTCCTTCGGCTCCTTTTGCTAACATAGGGCCTCCCAGGCCCACAAAACTTCTACGCAAGTCACTCAAGATCGGATCACACCGCATGACACGAATTCTGCCGCAGCTGAGCCTGCTCCTTGGCGGTGCCCGTTCCGGCAAATCGCGGCTGGCCGAGGGGCTGGTGACCGACACTACCCTGCCTCGCCACTATATTGCCACCGCCGAGGCATGGGATGACGAGATGCGCCTGCGGATCGCCCAGCATCAGGTCGAACGTGGCCCAGATTGGACGACGTGGAGCGTGCCCCGCGACGTGGCGGGGGTTCTGGCCCAAGTGCCGCCGGGTCAGGTCGTGCTGTTGGATTGCGCCACGCTGTGGTTGACCAATCACATGCTGGCAGAGGCCGATATCGCGGCGGAAACTGCATCGTTGCTGATGGCGCTTTCAGCTTGCGCCTCGCCCGTGGTGGTCGTGTCGAACGAAGTGGGCTGGGGGATCGTGCCCGAAAACGCCCTCGCCCGCGCCTTTCGGGATCATCAGGGGCGGTTGAACCAACAAATGGCCGCGCAGGCCGGGTTGGTGGTCGGCGTCATGGCGGGACTGCCCATGGTGTTGAAGGGCAATCTTTGACTCAAAAAGCTGCGAGATGGATTACAGCACAAATGATTGCTTTCCCGGAGGTTTCACCTCGCTTAGCGTCTGGCAAAAGAAGGAAACCAAATGACTTATGACCTTGTGATCGGTGACCGGGCCTATTCCAGTTGGTCCCTGCGCGGCTGGCTGCTGTTCGACGCCTTTGGCATCCCCGTCAAAACCCACAGCGCCCGACTTTATACCGACGAACTGGCGATCATGCTGCGCGACTTTTTTCCCGGCCGAACCGCCCCCACCATGCGCACCCCAGATGGCGTCGTGGTGCCCGAAACGATCGCCATCGCCGAGGAACTCGCCTCGCGCCACCCAGAGGCCGGTATCTGGCCTGCCGATCCCAAGGCCCGCGCCACTGCCCGGGTTCTGGCCGCCGAAATGCATGCGGGCTTTGTGGCGCTGCGCAGCCATTGCCCGATGAACCTGCGGGTCAGCTATGCGGATTGCGCGCCCACTGATGCCGTTCTGGCCGACCTGCAACGGTTGGAGCAAATGTGGGACTGGGCACATACAGGGTCCGGCCCTTGGCTGTGTGGAAACTATTCCGCCGCAGATGCGTTCTTTGCTCCGGTCGCCACCCGGATCGCCACCTATAACCTGCCGATGAGCGCCAAGGGGATGGCCTATGTTCAGGCCCATCTGGCTCACCCATCCTTCCGTCAGTGGCGCGCGATGGGCATGATTGACGGCGCGGATCAGGGTTTCTACCGCCGCGACTATCCGCGCCGTCCTTGGCCCGGTCCCGTGCCGTTGCAAGCCCACGCTGTTGACGGCACCGAGGCTGAAAACACCGCTTGCCCGTATTCCGGCAAACCCGTGACCCATGTGCTGCAACTGAACGGGCGGCGGCTTGGCTTTTGCAACGCCTTTTGCCGGGACAAAACTGTGGCCGACCCAGAGGCGTGGGCGAAATTCATGGCCCTTTACCAATCCTGACCCATAAGGGTTGTGAACGATTGCGGTTTGCAGGTTTCTACCTCAGGGTGACCGCGGGTCGCCGGTCAGATGGCCATGTGATCCGGAAATGGGAGAGTCATGGTCGCACTGGCCTATACGGTAGCATTCGACGGCATTCAGGCGCGGTTGGTCGAGGTGCAATGCTCGGTCTCGCCCGGTGTGCCCAATTTTGCGCTCGTTGGTTTGCCTGACAAGGCGGTGTCCGAAGCCAAGGAAAGGGTCCGTGCCGCCCTCGCCGCCATGTCCATCGCCATGCCCGCCAAACGTCTGATCGTGAACCTTTCCCCCGCTGACATGCCCAAAGAAGGGTCGCATTTCGACCTGCCGATTGCCTTGGCGGTGCTGGCAGCACTTGATATCATTCCCAAGGACGACGTCGCCGCAACCGTCGCTTTGGGTGAATTGTCGCTGGATGGTCGGTTGATCCCGGTCATCGGTGCCCTGCCTTCGGCCATGACCGCCGCCGAACATGACTTTGCCCTGCTATGCCCCAAGCAATGCGGCGCCGAAGCGGCATGGGTCGGCACCGCCACCGTCTTTGCCGCCAATTCCCTGTCCGAGGTGATCCGCCACTTTACCGGTCAGCAATTGCTGCCACGCGCCGAGGCGGGTGAGGTGATACTTGCGCCGATCGGCCCGGATCTGCGCGACGTCAAGGGTCAGGAACGCGCCAAACGCGCTCTGGAAATCGCTGCGGCAGGGCGGCACCACATGCTGATGGTCGGCCCGCCCGGATCAGGCAAGTCGATGCTTGCCGCACGATTGGCCGGCATTCTGCCGCCGCTATCGGCGGTCGAGGCGTTGGAAACCTCAATGATCCATTCGCTGGCGGGATTGCTGACCGAAGGCGGCATATCCCGTACTCGCCCGTTCTGCGAACCACACCACACCGCCTCGATGGCCGCGATTGTCGGCGGTGGCAAAGGCGCCAAACCGGGTGAAGTCAGTCTGGCGCATAATGGCGTGTTGTTCATGGATGAGTTTCCCGAGTTCCCCCGCGCCGTGCTGGAAACCCTGCGGCAACCGATCGAGACCGGCGAAATTGTCGTGGCCCGCGCCAATGCTCATATACGTTATCCTTGCCGGTTTTTGCTGGTCGCGGCTGCCAACCCCTGCAAATGCGGCTACATGACCGACCCTGCCCGCGCCTGCGCCCGCGTTCCCTTATGCGGCGACGAATATCTTGGCCGCATCTCCGGCCCGCTGATGGACCGATTTGACCTGCGGGTCGAGGTGCCACCGGTCGCCTATACCGACCTCGATCTGCCCGCGACAGGCGAAACATCGGCCACAATCGCCGCGCGGGTCGGGGCCGCCCGCGCGGTGCAGGCGCGTCGGTTCGAAGGTCATCCCGGCATGCGCGTCAACGCCGATGCCGAGGGTGCCAAGCTGGAAGAAATCGCCAGCCCCGACAGCGAAAGCCGCGAACTTTTGGCGCGGGTGGCGGAACGGTTTGGCCTGACGGCGCGCGGCTATCACCGGGTGCTGCGCGTGGCGCGGACCATTGCCGATCTGGACAATTCTGCTGCCGTGCGCAAGAACCATGTGGCCGAGGCGGTCAGCTACCGGATCGTGGCACAGGCAAAGAACCAATGAAATCAGCCGTCTGGATCAAAGCCTGCCGCGCCTCGGGCAGATAGCCGTCCAGCATATGCCAGACATGCGGGCAATCCGGCCATTCCTGCAGGGTGACCAGGCCCCCAGACCTTTGCAGCAGATCTGCCATCCGGCGGCTGTCGTCGCGCAAGATTTCCCCGGCACCGACCTGGATGAACACGGGCGGCGGCGCGTCAAACTGCGCGTAGAGCGGCGAGATTCGGGGGTCCCGCGGGTCCATCCCGTTCAGAATCATTGCGACAGCTTCTGCCATCCGCCCCGGCGGCAACAAGGGATCGTGGACTGCGTTGGTCTGCAAGCTGGCCCCGGTCAGCGCGAGATCAGTCCAAGGCGAAAACGCAAACAACCCCGCCGGAGCCAACCCGCGACGGCACAGATCGGCAAGCAAAGCAAAGGCAAGCCCACCCCCGGCACTGTCGCCGCCAAGAATGATCTGCCCCGGTGCATAGCCCATCGTCAGCAGCCGCATATGGGCCGCAACGGCATCGCCGAACGCGGCAGGCGCGGGGTTCTCGGGGGCCAGGCGATAGTCGGGGGCTACGACCTGCATCTCGGTCAACTTGGCGAGCCGCGCCATCATTCCGCGGTGGGTAGACGGACTGCCCGACAGATATGCGCCACCGTGCAAGTACAGGATTACCGAATACGGTTGCGGCCGCCGGACCGAAATCCAGTGCATCGGCAACTGCCTCTCATCCACCAGATGAAGGGTATACGGCGGCATCCGCAAGAAGCTTGCGGCCCGGTCAAAGTCCCGCCGCGCCCGGTCGACGTCTCGCGTCCGTTCCAGCACCGGTCGCACGATCCACCGCGCGGCATGGTTCAGCAGCCGCAGCCGCAGGCTCATGTCATCGTAACACGCTTGGCCTCGATCACCTGCCAGATGCGCTCGGCGGCGTTGGTACCATCGAACCGCTCCAATTCCTGAATACCCGTGGGCGAGGTGACGTTGATCTCGGTCAGGTAATCACCGATGACGTCGATGCCCACAAATACCTGGCCCTTTTCGCGGAGGGTCGGGCCAATCGCAGCACAAATCGCCAGATCGCGTGGGGTCAGACCGACCTTCTCGGGCCGCCCGCCGACATGCATGTTCGACCGCGTCTCACCGGCCTGCGGCACCCGGTTGATCGCACCCACCGGCTCGCCATCGACCAGAATTACCCGTTTGTCGCCCTTGGACACATCCGGAAGGAATTTCTGAACGATCAACGGCTCGCGGCTCATCGAGGTGAACAGTTCGTGCAAGCTGGACAAATTGCGGTCATTGGGGTCCAGGCGGAATACACCGGCACCGCCATTGCCGTACAGGGGCTTCAGTATGATATCACCATGCCGGGCCTTGAAGGCGCGAATCGTCTGCAGATCGCGGGCGATGGCAGTCGGCGGGATCAGATCGGGGAATTGCAGGACCAACAGCTTTTCCGGGCAATTGCGGACCCAGAACGGATCGTTGACCACCAGCGTCCTGGGGTGAATCAAATCCAACAGGTGGGTTGTCGTGATGTAACCCATGTCAAAAGGCGGATCCTGCCGCAGCCAGACCACGTCATAATCACCCAAATCCACCTCAACCTCAGGGCCGTAAGTCACATGGTTGCCAACTTCACGCCGCAGCGCGATCTGGAAGCCCCGCGCGACGACCCGCCCCTCGACAAAGGCCAGCTTGTCGGGCGTGTAAAAGAACAACTCATGCCCCCGTATCTGCGCCTCAAGCGCAATCCGAAAGGTGCTGTCAGCGTTGATATTCACCGACCCGATCGGGTCCATCTGCAAGGCGACTTTTAGGGGCATCGGCAACTCCTGCGTAGGGGTCCTTCATGGCGCAGGTCACGGTCAGATGCAATTGATCAGGCAGCAAAGGCGTTCTGCAGAATTTCGATACGGCCTTGGGCATCAACCAGGGCGACGTCAAACCGAGCGGAGGTGTTCAACCCGTCGGGTTCACCACACAGAAATTCAGAGGCGGCCAAACAAATGCGCTGCATCTGCCGTTCGCAAAGATGTTCCACCGCTTGGGCATGGGTCTTGCTTTGCTTGACCTCGATGAAGACGACGGCGTCACCGTCGCGGGCGATCACGTCGATTTCACCGGAAATCCCGCGCCAACGCCGCGCAACGACGGGGCGACCGGAGCGCGTGTAAAACTGCGCAACCTGATCTTCGGCACACTTGCCCGCATGATACGACACCGCACCCGTCATTCTGTCACCCCCAGTTTCAACGCCATCTGATAGGCATCCCGCTTGGACATGCCGAACCTTTCTGCCACCAATTGCGCCGCTTCCTTGACAGAAAGGGTCTTGAGTGCGACCTGCAAGGCAGTTTCCACATCTTCTTCCTTGGTCACGGCGACCGGCGCCCGGTCGACGACAATCACAATCTCGCCTTTGACATCGCGTTCCGCAAAGGCCACAACCAGTTCCGCGAGGCTGCCCCGGCTGATTTCTTCAAACTTCTTGGTCAGTTCGCGACAAACCGCAGCCTGTCTTTCGCCACCCAGCACCAACTCCAGATCACCAAGGCACGACAGCAGTCTATGGGGCGATTCATAAATAATCAGTGAACTTCCCCAATCTTTAACCTCCCTCAGCGCCGTTTTCCGCGCCGCAGTTTTCGGCGGCAGAAAGCCCAGGAAAGTAAACCGGTCCGATGGCAGCCCCGACACCGTCAGCGCGCACAGTACGGCCGAGGCGCCCGGTGCCGCCAACACCGCTACGCCTTCGGCAATCGCCGCCCGCGCCAGTTGAAAGCCCGGATCGGCCACCAGCGGCGTCCCCGCCTCAGACGCATAGGCCACCGATTTCCCCTCGCGCAGCAGGCCCATCAGGCGGGGGCGAGCAGCCGCACCGTTGTGGTCGTGGTAGGCGATCATGGGTCGGCCAATCAGGGCGATGCCGTGGATTTCCATCAGGTGCCGCAGCGTTCGTGTATCTTCCGCCGCCAGAACATCCGCCCCGGCCAGAATGTCCAACGCACGCAGCGTGATGTCGCGTGCGGCCCCGATCGGTGTTGCGACCAGATGCAATCCCGGTACGATCTTTTTGCCGTCCGGCGCGGTTTTGCCAACTGTCATGCTGTGACGCCTTGTGCAAAGTTTACTTCCGGGTGCTTAGGGCTTAGTGTCTTCCCCATCCACCCGAGATTGAAGTTAGGGAGTAACTGATGTTCGCCGCCTTGTCCCGTGTCCCTGCGCTGTTTGCGCGACTGCTGTTTGTGTTTGCGGGCCTGGCGCTAGCAGCCTGTGAACCGGGCGTTGCCCCCTCGGCCAGCGGCCCTGCACGCAACGACGGCGCGCCTGTTCCTGTCGCTTTGCTGGTTCCAGGCGGGTCGAGCGATGCGCAAGACAACTTCATCGCGCAAAATCTGGAGAATGCCGCGCGTCTGGCGATGGCCGATCTGAGCGGCGTTCAGATTGATCTGCGGGTTTACAACACTCAAGGCTCGCCCGAGCAGGCCGGGGCAATGGCCGCCAAGGCGGTCAATGACGGTGCAAGAATCATCCTTGGCCCGTTCTTTGCGCTAGAGGCAAATGCAGCAGGCGCGGCAGTCGCGGGGAGCGGGGTCAACGTGCTCAGTTTCTCGAACAACCCCGATGTTGCGGGCGGCAATGTTTTCATCCTCGGTCAGACGTTTGACACCACCGCCAGCCGGTTGGCGAGTTTTGCGGTCAGAAAAGGGTTGGACCGGATCATGGTCATCAACGGGTCTGATCCTGCGGGTCAGATCGGCAAAGCGGCCATTCAGAATGCCGTAACTCAGTCTGGCGGGACGGTAGCAGCCGTCGGCACATATGAGTTTTCGCAAAACGGCATTGTGCAGGCCGTACCCGGGATCGTCGCCTCTGCAAAGTCAAGCGGGGCCAATGCTTTCTTTATGACAGGGGAAAGCACAGGTTCGGTTCCGCTTCTGAGTCAGTTGTTGATGGAAAACGGGTTGAACCCTGCCTCGAACCAATTCATCGGGCTCAGTCGGTGGGATATCCCACCGGCCACGCTGGAATTGCCTGGCGTACAGACGGCATGGTTCGCATTGCCAGACCCCTCGACCAACCAACAATTCCAGGCGCGCTTTCAGGCGGCGTATGGCGCGTCTGCGCCAATCTATGCCGGGCTCGCCTATGACGGCATTGCCGCTATCGGTGCGATCGCCAGGCGTGGGGGGGCGGGGTCACTGACCACTGCTGCGCTGACCCAGCCTGCGGGATTTGTCGGCGTCGGCGGGATTTTCCGTCTGAACGGCCGGGGCACGACCGACCGCGGTCTGGCCATCGCGCAGATTCAGGACAAACGGCTGGTCGTGATCGACCCCGCGCCCAGCAATTTCGGCGGTGCGGGCTTCTGATTTGGCGCGGGCCACGTCCCGCGCCATCATACCTCTGCCCGCACAAGACACGCTGCTGGCGTCAGAAGCCGTGCTGGGGGTGCCCGGCTTGGCCAACAACATTTTGACCGTGATCAAGGATCAGTCCGACATCAGGATCGCGCGCTCTGACGCCGCGCGCGTGCTGCATGAGGCCAAGACAGCAGCTAACCGGGTGCTGGAGAACTGCTTCCGCACTGCCCCGTTGAATGCACAGCCCCAAATCCGCGCCCAGGCTGATCTGACCGATGCGCTGGTGCGCGCTGCGTTCGATGTGGCATGCCGCCTGCATCCCCTGCCAAACCCCACCGCATCCGAACGTATCGCCGTTGTGGCTGTCGGCGGTTTTGGGCGGTCGGAAATGGCACCTTTTTCGGATGTCGATCTGCTGCTGCTGTTCCCCTACAAGATCACGCCTTGGGCGGAAAACCTGGTTGAAAGTCTGTTGTACATCCTTTGGGACATGAAGTTGAAGGTCGGCCATTCCAGTCGCACCGTCAAGGAATGTATCCGCCTCGGACGTGAAGACATCACCATCCGCACCGCCCTGCTCGAGCATCGCTACATCATCGGTGACCGCAGCATGGCTACGGAACTGGATGACAAACTATGGTCCGACCTGTTCCTGAACACCGGGCGCGAGTTCATTGCCGCCAAGCTGACCGAACGGGCCGAACGGCACCGGCGCCAAGGGGGACAGCGTTATGTGCTTGAACCCAATGTGAAAGAGGCGAAGGGCGGGTTGCGCGATCTGCAAACCCTCTACTGGATCGGCAAATATCTGCACCGCGTTTCCTCGTCCGAAGGGTTGGTCGGCGCGGGCCTGCTGACCGCCGAGGAGTATGGGCTGTTCAGCCGGGCCGAGAACTTTCTTTGGGCCGCCCGCTGCCATATGCATTACATCACCCGCCGCGCGACCGACCAACTGACTTTCGACCTGCAGGTCGAGGTGGCCGAGCGGATGGGCTATGTCGACACCGAAGGCCGTCGCGCGGTCGAGCATTTCATGCAGGATTACTTCCGACATGCCACACGGGTCGGCGAGTTGACCCGCGTGTTCCTGACCGAGTTGGAGGCGCGTCACGCCAAACCCGAAGCGCGGCTGTCAGGCTTCTTTACGCGGCGGCGGCGGGTGAAGCCCGGCTACGCGGTGGTTCAGGGCCGCATCGACGCGGCCGATCCGGTGCAGTTCCTCGCAACACCGTTGAATTTGCTGTCGGTCTTCGAAGAAACCCTGCGCTCTGGCTATTTGCTACACCCCAACATCATGCGCCTGATTGCGGCCAATCTTCCGCTGATCGACGACCATGTCCGGAATGACCCCGAAGCTGTCCGCGTCTTTCAGGACCTGCTTTTGAAACACGGCAACCCCGAACGTGCCCTGCGCCACATGAATGAACTCGGCGTCCTGTCGGCCTTCATCCCCGAGTTCGAAAACATCGTCGCGATGATGCAATTCAACGTCTATCACCATTACACGGTTGATGAACACATTATCCAGTGCATCTCGATCCTGGCGCAGATCGAGCGGGGCGAGCTGGTCGAAGAGTTGCCGGTGGCCACCGGCATCCTGAAATCCGGGGTCAATCGCAAGGTCTTATACCTCGCGCTGCTGCTGCACGACATCGGCAAGGGTCGGCCCGAGGATCATTCGATCATCGGCGCGCAGATAGCCCGCCGGGTCTGTCCGCGCCTCGGCCTGACCGCGGACGAGACCGAGACTGTCGAATGGCTGGTGCGTCACCACCTGCTGATGTCCGACATGGCACAGAAACGGGATGTGGGCGACCCGCGCACCGTGCGCGACTTTGCCAAGGCAGTTGAAACTCGCAAGCGATTGGATTTGTTGACGGTTCTGACCGTTTGCGACATTCGGGGCGTCGGCCCCAACACCTGGAACAACTGGAAGGCGATGCTGCTGCGGCAGCTTTATGCCGTCACGGCCGAGGCTTTGGAAAACGGGTTGGAAAGCATCAACCGCGAACGCGGCGTCAACGAAAGCCGTGCCGCTTTGGGCAAACGTCTGTCCGACTGGCCGGCGGCAGAAATCGCCAAGGAAACGTCGCGGCACTACGACCCCTATTGGCATGGGCTGAACACCGAAACGCTGGAAACCCTGGCCCGCCTGTTGCGCGGCCTTGGCGATGACGAGATTCGCATCGATCTGACGCCCGAACCGCAGCGCGACGCCACCCGCGCCAGCTTTGCCCTGGCCGACCATCCAGGCATCTTTTCGCGGCTTGCAGGTGCCTTGGCTCTGGTTGGGGCCAATGTGGTCGACGCACGAACCTATACCTCCAGGGACGGCTATGCGACCTCGGTTTTCTGGATTCAGGACAGCGAAGGTCACGCCTACGACCCCCACAAACTGCCTCGCTTGCGCGGCATGATCGGCAAGACCCTGAAGGGCGAGATTCTGCCCCGCGCAGCCTTGGCCGACCGCGACAAAATCAAGAAGCGCGAGCGGGAGTTCCGCTTTCCGACCCATGTCACCTTCGACAACGAAGGCTCCGAAATCTATACCATCATCGAGGTCGACAGCCGCGACCGCCCCGGCCTGCTGTTCGACCTGACGCGGACGCTGGCCTTGAACAACATCTACATTGCCTCTGCCGTGATCGCGACCTATGGCGCGCAGGTTGTAGATGCCTTTTATGTCAAGGACATGTTCGGGCTAAAGCTGCATGCTGGCGACCGGCAGGCAACCTTGGAACGAAAGCTCCGGCAGGCCATTGAAGACGGGACTGCGCGGGCAGAAGGATAACATGGCTCGATCAGTTCCCCCCCGTAACGCCATATCCAGCCATACTTTTCCCTCGCCCTTCTTGAGGGAGACGGTCAGGGTGAGGGGCCGTCTGCTTTGACCGCAGCCGATCTGATCACATCCCTGGCCCCAGCATGAAACCGCCAAGCCTGATCCGCAACGTTCTGACCGTCGGCGGCTGGACCCTGTTGTCGCGTGGCGCAGGCTTTGCCCGCGACGTGATGATGGCCGCCTATCTGGGAACCGGCCCGGTCGCCGAGGCGTTTCTGGTTGCCTTCTCCCTGCCCAACATGTTCCGCCGCTTCTTTGCCGAGGGGGCATTCAACATGGCCTTCGTGCCGCTGTTCGCCAAAAAACTGGAGGCGGGCGATGATGCAAAGGGCTTCGCGCGTGATGCAATGAACGGGTTGACCTGGGTGCTGGTGATCTTCACGGTGCTGGGGTCGCTGGCGATGCCTTGGCTGGTCTATGCGATGGCCTCGGGGTTCGCAGACGACCCTAGGTTCGATCTGGCGGTGGAGTTTGGACGGATATCCTTCTCCTACATCTTGTTCATTTCGTTGGTCGCGCTGCTGTCGGGTGTGTTGACGACCCATGGCCGGTTCTCGGAAGCGTCTTTTGTTCCGGTGCTGATGAACCTGATGTTCATTGCGGCGATGTGGTCGGCGGCGTGGTTGGGCTGGGATATGGGGCTGACCCTGGCATGGACAGTGCCTGTCACGGGAATGGCACAGCTTGCGTTCACTTGGGTGGCGGCCCACAAGATGGGGTATTCTTTCACGCCCGGCTGGCCCCGATGGACACCGGACCTGAAGCGTCTGGCGCTGATCGCCGGGCCTGCGGTGCTGGCGGGCGGCGTGGTGCAGATCAACCTGCTGGTCGGGCGGCAGGTGGCGTCTTTCACCGAGGGGGCCGTCGCATGGCTGAGCTATGCTGATCGTCTGTATCAGCTGCCGCTCGGCGTTGTGGGCATCGCCATCGGCACCGTTCTGCTGCCCGACCTGTCCCGCCGCCTGCGCGCCGGGGATGCCGAGGGGGGGCGCGCCTCGCTGAACCGGGGGGCGGAGTTTGCGTTGGCGCTGACCTTGCCGGCTGCCGTCGCCTTGGTGGTCATTGCGGGGCCGCTTTGTACCGTTCTGTATCAGCGGGGCGCGTTTACGGCGGCGGATTCGGCGGCGACCGCAGTCGTCTTGGCGATTTACGGCGCGGGGCTGCCGGCCTTTGTTCTGCATAAGGTCCTGCAACCGTTGTATTTTGCGCGCGAAGACACGCGCCGCCCCTTTGTTTATGCGGTTGTGTCGATGATCACCAATGCGCTGATCGCGATTGGCCTGATGCCTGTGCTGGGCTTTGCCGCTGCCGCCTGGGCCACGACATTGTCGGGGTGGATCATGGTGGCACAGTTGTGGTTCGGGTCGCGCAAGATGGGGTCAGAGGCGGCGCTGGATGACCGGTTCCGCCAGCGGTTTCCGCGCATCGTTGCGGCCTCGGCGGTGATGGGCGTGGCATTGTATCTGGGGGCATGGGGGTTGCAACCCTTGCTGGAGGCGCGGTTGTGGCGGTTCATGGCACTGGCCGTGCTGATCGCTTTGGGGGTGGTCAGTTACTTTGGCAGCGGAGCCGTGTTGGGTGCGTTTCGGCTGTCGGAATTTGCAAACTTGCGTCGGCGCAAAGGGGACGATCCCACGCCACCCAAACAGCCCTAAGCCCTTGGGCACGCTGTGTTAACCGGTGCCATCAACGAAAGATTGCCAACCTGCATCGCGTCGACATCACATCTACATCGCGTCTACATCGCGTCGCTACAAAAAACCACACCGCCGCCGTTAACCATGACCCGCGAATCAGGTCGAGCGCAGTTTGTCCAGCACGCGCGCCCAGCCACCGGGACTGACCACGAAGGCCAGGGCAAAGCCTGTCGCAAAGCCCGCCAGATCGGCCACAAACTCCCATGTGGTGCCCTGCTCGACCCCGTAAATGGCGATGCCAATGGCAGCGACGGCAACCTGAAACACCATGAAAAACCCGATCAGCCGGAACGCCTGAAGCGAGCCTTGTCCCGCCAGCCGCACCCATAACAGAAACGTGTAGGCCCCGATCATCCCGTAATTGCCGGGATAGCCGCCCAGCAGTCCGGCATGGGTCATGGGCAGCGCGGTATAGGCCAGAGCCCCCACGGCCGCCGAGGCGAAGTAGGTGACCAGCACGGCCCACCACGCGTAAACCTCGCCCACGAATTTGCCCAAGGCCAGCAGGATCACCACCACAAACAAGGTGTGGCTCAGGTCCAGATGCACGAAAGGATAACTGACCAGCCGGTAAACCCCATCCAGCGGAAACTGCCAAACGCCCAGCATCTGGCGCAGGTAATCGGGCGCAAAGCCCAGGGCCTGCATCGCCTGCACCCGCCAGCCGATTGCCGCAGACCCCCCTGCCAATCCATTGGCCCCGGCCTGCACCACAACCTCCATCGCGATCATCGGCAGGGCCAGCACCCAGACCACCCAAGGCAGCGAATTCAGCGGGGGGGTGTTCAGGTCGGACATGGGGCCTCGCATTGATTGACGCCTTTGCATGTCAGCGTTAAGGGCAACTGGCAACACCCCTATGCAGATGGAGTTCCCCATGTCCGAGCCGGTCCAAACGCCTCAGACCTTTTCAAGGCAGACCTATCCGACCCGGATATTCTCGGGCATCCAGCCGTCGGGCGGCCTGACCCTTGGCAACTATCTGGGCGCACTGAAACGCTTTGTGCAAAAGCAGGATGAGGGGATCGATACGATCTATTGCATGGTCGACATGCATGCGATCACGACGTGGCAGGACCCGGCCAAGCTGCGTCATGCCACGCGAGAGGGGGCTGCGGCCTTTATCGCAGCGGGCATCGATCCGGCGCGTTCGATTCTGTTCAACCAATCGCAGGTCTCGGCCCATGTCGAGTTGGGCTGGATTTTCAACTGCATCGCGCGGATGGGCTGGATGAGCCGGATGACCCAGTTCAAGGACAAGGCGGGCAAGAACAGCGAGAACGTGTCGTTGGGTTTGTTCGCCTACCCCTCGCTGATGGCCGCCGACATTCTGGTCTACAAGGCGACCCATGTTCCGGTGGGCGACGACCAAAAGCAGCATCTGGAACTGTGCCGCGACATCGCGATCAAGTTCAACAATGACTACAAGGTTGATTTCTTTCCCATTGTCGAGCCGGTGATCGAGGGGGCGGCGACCCGCGTCATGTCGCTGCGCAACGGCACCAAAAAGATGTCGAAATCCGATCCGTCCGACCAGTCGCGCATCAACATGACCGACGACGCCGACACCATCGCCGCCAAGATCCGCAAGGCCAAGACCGACAGCGCGCCTTTGCCGGGTGAGTTGGCGGGCTTGGCTGACCGGCCCGACGCACGCAATCTGGTGAACATCTACGCGGCCCTTGCTGACATGACTCCCGATGCTGTGCTGAGCCAATATTCCGGGGCGCAGTTTGGCACATTCAAACCGGCTTTGGCCGATCTGGCGGTGGCCAAGCTATCCCCCATCAGCAGCCAGATGACCCGGCTGATGCAGGACCCCGCCGAGATCGACCGTATTCTTGGTGCAGGTGCCGCGCGCGCCGATGCCATCGCCCGGCCCATTCTGGAGCAGGTCTATGACATCGTGGGCATGATCCGGTCGCGCCCGACGTGATGCGCCGGTTGGCCCGGACCGGACTGCTGATCCTGCTGAGCCTTTCGGTGTTCGGCATGGCGGTGACGGGTTCGCGGCTGATCCAGGACCCGACGCTGCGGCCCTTGGTCGAACGCGGCCAACAGGAATTTGCCGCAGCCCTGGACAGGGAAGTCGCCAAGACGGCGACCTCAAGCGCGGTGGCGTTGCGGCTTGAGACGTTGCTGAACGAGACACCGCGCAACTGGCTGGCCATCGAGGCGGTCGAGGGCATTGCCACTGAGCGCGGGCTGGCCTTACCGCCAGACCTGATCGCCGAGCGCGGGGCGCTGTGGGATGAGGATAGCGGGGTGTTGGCCATGACCGGGGACTGCCTGGCTTGCGCCTGGGACATGTCGACCTGTTCTTTGACCAACGCGCTGATCTGTGCAGCGCCGATCACGATCTCGCCCTTGGGGGATGTGGTTGGCGTGTCAAAGGCGGGGGTGGCCCTTGCCGGGGGCGGTGAGGTTGACGAACTGGATCTGGCGCTGTCCATCGTCGGTCTGGCGGCGACGGCGACATTCATCGTGTCGGGCGGCGGGTCTGGTGTGGTCAAGGCGGGGGCCGGGCTGATCAAGACGGCGCGGGGCATGCGCTTGCTGTCGGGCGGGCTGGAAACGGCGCTGATGACGGCGGCGCGGCGTGGGGTCAAATGGGATGAGGTGCTGCGGTGGAATGCGATCAGCGACCCCGCCCGTCTGTTGCGCCCCGAGGCAATCCGCCCGTTGACCTCGATTGCCAATGACCTTGGCCGCCTTAACGCCAGACTTGACCCTGCAACGACGCTGCATCTGCTGCGTTATGTCGACGACACCGCCGACGCGCGCCGGATCGCCAACGCTGCCGAAGTCATGGGGCCACGTGTGGTCGGACGGCTGGAGTTTCTGGGAAAGGCGCGGTTCATGCGGGTTGGCTTGCGGTTCTCTCGTCTGACGGTTGAAGTGATGGCCAGCGTGATCGGCCTGTTGACGTCGGCCGGTTTGCTGGTGGGTTCGATGGTACAGGGTCTGTTCTGGCGCGGCCTGAAGGCCGGGTTGCGGCGTTTGGCGGCTGGGTGATCCGGACCTCGGGCCAACCGGCCAAAGCAGGTTTCTGACGGACAGGTTCACTTATCCCCAGACTCTTGCTGCGGATGACCGGGTTTTTCACAGAATCGATTCACTGAGGTGGCAGGTTGCAGAATATTGATGCCGGCCGCCCGCGACTGTCCCCGCAGCTGGGCAAAATTTTTCCGGTTCTGCGCCCCTGAACCCGCCGTGGTTCAGGGGCTTTTTTCTTCTGCATTTTTGGTGCGAAGCGACCTGAATGGGTACGGGTTGACAGCGGGGTTCCGCTTTGGGGCGCGTGTCGCCTCTTCACTCCACCCGCCGCCGGTGGTTATGTCAGACACAAAGAGGGGAACAGCATGGCATTTGGCACCAATATTCGCACGTTTTGGGAAGGGCGCTGGCATGACGCCGATATGGCGGTGATGCGGGCGGCGGATCATGGGATGTGGCAGGGGTCGTCGGTCTTTGACGGCGCACGGTTTTTCGACGGGGTCTGCCCGGATCTGGCGCTGCACTGCGCGCGGGTGAACCAGTCGGCCGAAGCGCTGATGATCACGCCCACCTGCGAGGCGGCCGATATGGTCGCCATCATCCGCGAGGGGTTGCAGGCCTATGGGCCGGGACGGTCCGTGTACATTCGCCCGATGTATTGGGCACTGCATGGGTCCGACCTGGGGATTGCGCCGATGCCGGGGGCCACGGGCTTTGCGATCAGCCTGGAGGAGGTCGCGATGCCCCCCGCCAGTTTTGCCACGACCGTCACCCGCACAAGGTTTCGCCGGCCGGTGCTGGAGGATTCGGTCTGTAATGCCAAGGCGGGCTGTCTGTACCCCAACAACGCGCGGATGCTGGTCGAGGCGCAGGGCAAAGGTTTTGGCAATGCGCTGGTTGCGGATGCTTTGGGAAACCTGGCGGAGTCGGCGACGTCGAATGTCTTTCTGGTCAAGGATGGCGTTGTGTTCACCCCGGTTCCGAACGGCACCTTTCTGGCCGGCATCACCCGCGCCCGCCATATGGCGAACCTGCGCGCCGATGGGGTCGAGGTGCGGGAAACCGTGCTGACCTTTGAGGATGCCCACGCGGCCGACGAAATCTTTCTGTCCGGCAACTTTGCCAAGGTGACGGCGGTCAAGGCGTTTGATGACACGGTATATCGGACCCGCGCGATGACCGACCGGGTCAGGCGGCTTTATCTGGACTGGGCGGCCTCGCAGGCGTAGACCTCCCCGTCAGGAGGGTCCCATGCGCAAGTTTCTGGTCGTGCTGGATGATACACGCGAATGCCTGAACGCGATGCGGTTCGCGGCGCTGCGGGCGGCGCATACGGGGGGCGGGGTGCAGATCCTGTCGATCATTCCGCCGGAGGAGTTTCAGCACTGGCTGGGCGTTGCCGACCTGATGCGGGCCGAAGCGCGCGAGCGGATCGAGGCGCATTTCGAGGTCTTTGCCAAATGGATGCGCGACAAGCAGGGGGTCAATCCGGAACTGGTGATCCGTGAGGGCGACCCCCTTGCCGAGATACTGGCGCAGGTCAACGAGGATGCCGATGTGGGGATCCTGGTTCTGGGGGCGGGGTCGGACAAAGGGGGGCCGGGGCCGTTGGTGACAGCCTTGTCGCGGAACTCGGGCAGCCTGCCTATTCCGGTCACGATCGTTCCGGGGGATATGAGCAAGGAACGGCTGGAGAGCATCACCTGAGGGCGCCCACATGTGGACGGGGGTCTAAGGGGTTGATTTGGATGGGTATTGTGAGATTAGGGGTTTATTAACCCCGTTCCGGCCTTTGTGCGTGACACATTTTTTTAGCGATCTCCTCGGGCTTTATCAACTGTTTGGCCGCTTGCCCTTGGGGAAGTTATGCGTCTGCACAGGTCCGACATTTTCGCCTGCGTTGTCGCGGCGCAGGCGTCGCAACAGTGGGCTAGTCTGAAAAATAGTTCTGCCGGCCTGTAACAATCGGGTGGTTCGAAACGGATTGACAGTGTGTGAATATATTCAAGGCCGATCCTGTGCGGTCGCGCGCTGACGCGATCGGGGCGCCATTGCCTCGGTCGGTCGCGCGGAACTTCGCGGTACCAAGTCAACAACTTCAGCCGGAGAAAAACAGACATGGCTACTCTTAATGCAGTTAACGGTGCGCTCTTGATGGATGAGTTCGATGAGCTCGTGGTTTCAGGTGTCTCGCAGGCGACATCGAGCCGGATTGTGGTAAACTATGGCCCAGTCTCGTTCACAGAACTGCGCGGCAGCTTCGAGTATGGCCCGTTCGGCACAACAGGCACCGTGACGGCGTTTAATCAGACGTCGGCGGACGGGTTGCTCAATTTCAGGCTTGCCGACGCCAGCGCCGATGCGCAGGAGATTTTCTCTCTAGTCGCCGAAAGCAAATTGGACCTTGCGCTTCAGGTCTTGTTGTCACGCGACGATTCGATTTCAGGCGGTGCCAACAACGACGTGCTGTTTGGTTATGACGGGCGCGACACCATCAGAGGCGGAGATGGCAGCGATGTGCTGACCGGCGGTTTGGGCGCTGACAGGCTGGTCGGCGGGACTGGGGCCGATACATTCGTGTTTCTGTCGACGTTCGATTCCGGTCTGGGCCGATCCGCGCGCGATGTGATCACCGATTTCAGTCGCGCGGACGGAGACAAGATCGATTTGTGGCAAGTGGACGCAGTTTCTGGCAACGAGCAGAATGACGATTTCACCTCGATTGTCGACCGGTTCACCGGCGCCAGCGGCGAACTTAGGGTGCAGGCGACCGCCAACGGATACCTTGTCAGCGGGGACGTCGACAGCGACCGCAGTGCTGATTTTTCGTTTCTGGTTGTGAGCGATACGCAACTGATGGCGACTGATTTCGTGCTATGACGCGGTCAGTTGGTTTGTTGGGCTTGCCAGACAAAGTGACAGACAGCGGCACGGGCTATCGATGCGGCAAAGCTTTGTGAACTGACCACTGGGTCCTGACCGGATGGCCAGCGGTCAGGACCGTCATTTCGCGCCCGGTTGTCGGATCGATTGGGACGCCTATAAGGTTTGGATAAAATCGGGGCGGTCATGTTTAGAACCGGTCTAAATCTTGACATCACAGGCTGGGGGGTGCATATCCGACTGGAATAGTCAGGAGTTACCCCATGTTCATCCAGACCGAATCCACGCCGAACCCCGCCACGTTGAAATTCCTGCCCGGTCAGGCCGTGCTGGACCTTGGGACGGCGGATTTTCCGTCGGCGGATACGGCGGGCAAGTCACCGCTTGCCACGCGGATATTCGCCGTTGACGGCGTTACGGGCGTATTTCTGGGTATGGATTTCGTCACCGTGACCAAGGCCGAGCCGGTGGATTGGCAGCATATCAAGCCCGCCATCCTGGGCGCGATCATGGAGCATTACCAGTCGGGTGCGGCGGTGATGGAGGGCGAGCAGGCGGCGCATAAGGTGCATGACGGGCCGGATGGCGATATCGTCCGGCAGATCATGGAGTTGTTGGACACGCGGGTCCGTCCGGCGGTGGCGCAGGATGGCGGGGATATCACGTTTCATGGCTTTGAACGGGGTGTCGTTTACCTGAACATGAAGGGGGCTTGTGCGGGGTGCCCCAGTTCCACCCTGACCCTGAAGATGGGGATCGAGAATTTGCTGCGGCATTACATTCCGGAAGTGCTGGAGGTGCGTCCGGTTGCGGCCTGAGGCGGAGCCGGTCCTATTGAAAGCTGATCTGGTATTGGGGTTTGACTGTTCGGCGGCGCATTGCGCCGCCGCTTTGCTGTCTGGCACCTCGGTTGTGACGCGGGTCGAACTGATGGCCAAGGGGCAGGCCGAGCGATTGGTGCCGATGCTGGATGAGATGCTGACGGCAGAGGGCGTTGTTTGGGCCGATCTGGGCGCGCTGGTCGTGGGGGTCGGGCCGGGAAATTTTACCGGCATCCGGATTGCGGTGGCTTTGGCGCGGGGCTTGGCTTTGGGCCTGGGCATTCCGGCGGTTGGCGTGACGGGGTTTGAGGCGCTGGCCCATGGGATGGCGCGACCCTTGACGGTGGCCCTGGATGCGCCGCGCGGGCAGGCTTATGTGCAGGAGTTTGGTGACGTCGGGGTTGGCGCGGCTGGGATATTTGAGGCCGCGCCCATGGGCGCGCGGCGGTTGCAGGATGTATCCCTGCCGCAATTCATTGCGGCTTTGGCCGAGGTTGGCCGCGCAAAAGCGGCGACGCCGCAGCCCCGGCCCGCGCCGTTTTATTTGCGGTCGGCGGATGCGGTCCCTGCGTCCGATCTGCCGCCGGTGATCCTGGCGTGACGGCGGCAGAGATGGCCTTGATCCACGGGGCGGCGTTCGAGGTGCCGCGTCCATGGTCTGAGGGGGAGATCGCTGATCTGCTGGCGCAACCCCTGTGCTTTGTGCTGACCGAGGCGGAGGGGTTTTTGATGGGCCGGGTGGTGGCGGGCGAGGCCGAGTTGCTGACGGTGGCTGTGCGGCCTGCAGCGCAGGGCCAAGGGGCCGGGCTGCGTTTGGTGCAGGGGTTTTTGGGCGAGTGTGCGGCGCGGAGGGCGGACACGGCGTTTCTGGAGGTGGCCGAGACCAATCTGGCCGCAAGGGCGGTCTATGCCCGCGCGGGGTTTGTGCAGACCGGGCGGCGGCGCGGGTATTATCCTCTGCCGACGGGTGGGGCGGTGGATGCACTGGTGCTGACGCGGGCAGTTCAGGCGGCGCGTGGGGCGTGGTCTTTGACCCATTGATCAAAACCGGGGCGGGTCGCCGCAGATTCCTGTTGACCGCCCGCGTGGCATCCTGACTAAATCGGATACGATCTGCCCGTGACGGACCCGCACCGACTCTGTCGGGGTGGCTGGCATAGGGCGGCAATGTTTTGACAACTGGGAGACGGATATGACCCTGATGAAACACCTTTTGGGTGCCTCGGCCATTTTGGCACTGTCGGCGGGTGCAGCTTTGGCAGACCCCGCGATCATTTATGATGTCGGCGGCAAGTTCGACAAGTCGTTCAACGAGGCGGCCTTTGGCGGCGCCGAGCGTTGGAAGGCCGAAACGGGCGGCACGTATAAAGAGCTGGAAATGCAGAACGAAGCGCAGCGTGAGCAGGCGTTGCGGCAGTTGGCCGATGATGGCGCGAACCCGATCGTGATGACCGGCTTTGCATTCGGCGACGTGCTGAACACGGTGGCGCCGGATTATCCGGACACCAAGTTTGCAATCATCGACATGGTGGTCGACCAGCCAAACGTGAAATCGGTGGTGTTTACCGAGGATCAGGGCAGCTATCTGGTCGGTCTGATGGCCGGTATGGCGTCGAAAACCGCGACGGTCGGGTTTGTCGGCGGCATGGATATTCCGCTGATCCGGCGGTTTGGCTGCGGCTATGCCCAGGGCGTGATGGCGGCCAATCCGGCGGCCAAGGTCATCCTGAACATGACCGGCACGGATGGCAGCGCCTGGAACAACCCGGTCAAGGGCGCCGAGATCGCCAAGTCGCAGCAAAGCCAGGGCGCAGACGTGATCTATGCCGCCGCGGGTGCGACCGGTGTGGGCGTGCTGCAGGCGGCCGCCGATATGGGCATCCTGTCGGTCGGCGTGGACAGCAACCAGAACTATCTGCATCCGGGGCAGGTTCTGACCTCGATGATGAAGCGGGTGGATAATGCGGTTTATGACGCCTTCAAAGAGGGCGCTGATCTGATGCCGGGCGTGAATGTGATGGACCTGAAGGCGGGCGGCGTCGGTTATGCGATGGACGACAACAACGCCAAGCTGGTGACGCCCGAGATGATGGCGGCTGTCGATGCGGCGGCGGAGAAGATCAAGTCGGGCGAATTGGTGGTGCATGACTATATGTCGGACAACACCTGCCCCGGTGTGACGTTCTGATGGCCGCAAGGTCCGATCTTGGGCCAATTGGGGGAGGGCGGGAAACCGCCTCCCCCTATGCGATTGAACTGAAGGGGATTTCCAAGGCATTCGGGCCGGTGAAGGCCAATCAGGATATCAACATTCAGGTGCCGCGTGGCACCATTCACGGCATCATCGGTGAGAATGGCGCGGGCAAGTCGACGCTGATGTCGATCCTGTACGGGTTCTACCGGGCCGATGCGGGTGAGGTGTTCATCAACGGTCGGCTGACGTCCATCCCCGACAGCCAGAGCGCCATTCGCGCCGGCATCGGGATGGTGTTTCAACATTTCAAGCTGGTGCAGAATTTTACGGTGCTGGAAAATGTCATCCTGGGGGCCGAGGATGGGGCGCTGTTGGCAACATCTTTGGGCCGCGCTCGCAAGGAGTTGGAGGCGCTGAGCCGGGAGTTTGACCTGGATGTGCAGCCGGATGCGCTGATCGAGGATCTGTCGGTCGGGCATCAACAGCGGGTGGAGATTTTGAAGGCCTTGTACCGGAAGGCTGATATTCTGATCCTGGATGAGCCGACAGGGGTGCTGACGCCCGAGGAGGCGGACCATCTGTTCCGGATTTTGGCCGGCCTCAGGGATCAGGGCAAGACGGTGATCCTGATCACCCACAAGCTGCGCGAGATCATGGAGGCCACCGACAATGTCAGCGTGATGCGGCGCGGGACGATGGTGGCGACGGTGAAGACGGCCGAGACCAGCCCCGAGGCGTTGGCCGAGTTGATGGTGGGGCGGAAGGTGCTGCTGGAGGTCGAGAAGCGGCCTGCGACGCCCGGCAAGGTGGTACTGGCGGTCGAGGGATTGCGGGTCAAGGATGAGCAGGGGGTCGAGCGGCTGAAAGGCGTGTCGTTCACCATCCGGGCGGGTGAGATTTTGGGAATTGCCGGGGTTGCGGGCAATGGGCAGTCGGAGTTGTTGCAGGCTTTGGGCGGGATTTCGCGAGGAACCGGGCAAGTCAGCCTGAACGGTGTGCCGATGCCGTTGAGTGGCGCGGCCGCCAATGGGCAGACGCGGCGGGCGGCGGGGGTGGCGCATGTGCCGGAGGATCGGCAGGCGCTGGGGTTGATCATGGATTTCAGCGCCTGGGAGAATGTTGCCTTTGGTTATCACAATGCGTCGGAATATCAGCAGAACGCACTGATCATGAACAATGCGGCGATCAAGGCGGATACCGCACGCAAGATGGCGACGTTCGATGTGCGGCCGCCGATCCCGACATTGGCGGCGAAAAGCTTTTCCGGCGGGAACCAGCAAAAGATCGTTGTGGCGCGTGAGATTGAGCGGAACCCGGATTTGCTGTTGATCGGGCAGCCGACGCGGGGCGTGGATATTGGCGCCATCGAGTTCATCCACAAGCAGATCGTGGCGCTGCGGGATGCGGGCAAGGCGGTGCTGCTGGTCTCGGTCGAGTTGGATGAGATCATGTCGCTGTCGGACCGGATTGTCGTGATGTTCGACGGGCAGTTGATGGGCGAGCGCGACCCTGAACAGACCAACGAGCGGGAGTTGGGGATGATGATGGCAGGGATGACTGAAAAAGCGGGGATGACTGAAAAAGCGGACATGACTGCCAAAGCGGGCATGGCCGGAAAAGGGGCGGCGTGATGGGGAAGATGCCGCGCTGGGCGGATGTCATTCTGGTGCCGCTGATCTGTCTGGTCATCGCCTTTGCGTTTTCGGGTTTGCTGATCTGGGCGATTGGACAAAGTCCGTTGCAGGCGTTGCAGGTCATGATCAAGGGCGCGATCTATAACCCCGACAGCATGGACCGGACCACCAATGCCTGGGGCTATACCCTGTATTATGCGACCAATTTCATGTTTACCGGGCTGGCGGTATCCATCGCTTTCCAGGCCAGTCTGTTCAACATCGGGGGCGAGGGGCAGGCGACGCTGGGCGGCCTTGGCGTCGCGCTGTCATGTCTGTTAATCCCCTGGCCGCATTGGTCGCTGGCGCTGGCGGGGTCGATTGTGGGGGCGATGGCCTTTGGCGCGGCCTGGGCGTTCTTGCCCGCCTGGTTGCAGGCCAAGCGGGGCAGCCATATCGTGATCACGACGATGATGTTCAACTTTATCGCCTACGCGCTGATGAATTACGTTTTGGTCAATATGCTGCGGCCGGTCGGCAGCATGGACCCCGCATCGGCCCGGTTTGACAAGCTGTTGAACCTGCCGAAACTGGGGGAGATGCTAGGGGCGATCGGGATCCCATTTTCGACGAGGAACCCGGCGAATATCAGTCTGTTTATTGCACTGGGCTGTGCGCTGGGGGTCTGGGTGCTGTTGTGGCACACGCGGCTGGGCTATGCGATCCGGGCGTTTGGCAAATCGGAAAAGGCGGCGGTTTATGCCGGGATCAATCCGGTCACGATCACCATCGTGGCGCTGATGCTGTCGGGTGCGCTGTCGGGGATGATGGCGGTGAACTCGGTGCATGGGCAGGCGCACCGATTGGTGTTGAACGCGGTCGAGGGGGCCGGGTTTATCGGGATTGCGGTGGCGCTGATGGGGCGGAACCATCCGTTCGGGATTGTGATCGCGTCACTGTTGTTCGGGTTCTTGTATCAGGGTGGGTCGCAGTTGGCCCTGGGCACCCAGATTCCGCGTGAGGTGATTACGGTGTTGCAGGGGCTGGTCATTCTGTTCACCGGGGCGTTGCCCTATATGGTGCAGCGCCCGCTGGCCTGGGCGTTTTCGCGGAGGGCGGTCTGATGGATCTGGCGGGGGTCTTGCAGATACTGGACAGCACGATCCGGCTGTCGACGCCGTTGTTGTTTGCCTGTCTGGCCGGGTTGTTTTCGGAGCGGGCCGGGGTGTTCGATATCGGGCTGGAAGGCAAGATGCTGGTCGGCGCGTTTCTGGCGGCGGCGGCTTCGTTTGCCACGGGGTCGGTGTGGTGGGGGGTGCTGGCGGGGATCGGTGCCTCGATGCTGTTTGCAGGCATTCATGGGGTGGCGGCGATCACCTTTCGCGGCAACCAGTTGATTTCGGGGGTGGCGCTGAACTTTCTGGCGTCCGGGTTGACGGTGGTGTTGGGGGCAAGCTGGTTCCGGCTGGGCGGGCAGACGCCTGCTCTGGTGGGCGGGATGCGGTTCAGCGAGATCACGTTGCCGGGCGCGCTGGAGAATACGGTGGCAAATCAGGAGGCGCTGCGGGCGCTGTCGCTGCTGCCGGGGATTTACAACCGGGTTTTGTCTGGACATTCGATCCTGGTTTATGTGGCGGTGTTGTGTGTGCCGCTGACCTGGTGGATCTTGTACCGGACGCGGTTTGGGTTGCGGCTGCGGGCGGTTGGGGAAAACCCGGCGGCGGTGGATACGGCGGGCGTGTCGGTGGTGGGGTTGCGCTTTGCCGCCGTGGCGATCACGGGGGTTTTGTGCGGGCTGGCCGGGGCGTATCTGGCGATGGGGCTGTCGGCGGGGTTTTTAAGGGAGATGACGGCGGGGCGGGGCTATATTGCGCTGGCCGCGTTGATCTTTGCCAAATGGCGGCCGTGGTCGGCGCTGGTGGCCTGCGGGTTGTTCGGGCTGCTGGATGCCGTGGCGATTCGCTATCAAAGCATCGATCTGGGCTGGGTGGTGATCCCGGTGCAGTTCACGCAAGCCCTGCCCTATATCCTGACGGTGATCATTCTGGCAGGGTTTGTGGGCAAAGCGATCCCGCCGCGTGCGGGGGGCGAGCCCTATGTGAAGGAGCGGTAGATGGGCCTGGTCGAGTTGGTGCAGGGGCGGGCCGGGGCGGAGCCGGTGCGGTTGGGGCTGATCCTGGGCTCGGGCCTGGGGCATCTGGCGGGGGCGGTGGCGGGGGTTTCGATCCCTTATGACGATCTGCCGGGCTTTCCGCATGCGGGCGTGTCGGGGCACAATCCGCACCTGGTGATCGGCGATCTGGAGGGGGTGCGGGTCGCGGTCTTTGGCGCGCGGGAGCATTACTACGAGAACGGCAATCCGGGCGCGATGCGGCCCGCGTTGGAGTTGCTGAAGGGCTTGGGGGCCGAGGCGTTGATTGCGACCAATGCAGCGGGAAGTTTGAGGCC
The DNA here is from genome assembly GCA_038323315.1 of Rhodobacterales bacterium. Lineage (GTDB taxonomy): Bacteria > Pseudomonadota > Alphaproteobacteria > Rhodobacterales > Rhodobacteraceae > Stagnihabitans. Next base: position 33,068 of record JBBQGU010000003.1, read on the forward strand.
GGACATTCAGCCGGGCGATCTGATGCTGTTGTCGGATCACATCAACTTTTCCGGGTTGAACCCGTTGATCGGCGAAAAGACCGACGCGCGGTTCGTGCCGATGACGACGGCGCATGATGTGGCGATCAGGGCGGGGTTAAGGGCGAGTGCCGGGGCGGTCGGAGTCGCTTTGCCCGAGGGGGTCTATGCGTGGTATTCCGGGCCATCGTTCGAGACGCCGGCCGAGATACGGGCGATACGGATATTGGGCGGGGATGCGGTGGGGATGTCGACGGTGCCCGAAGTTATTCTGGCGCGGTTTCTGGGGCTGCGGGTGGCGGCGATTTCGACGATCACAAATATGGCGGCGGGGCTGTCGGACGAGCAGATCAGTCATGAGCACACCAAGGCGATGGCGCCGATGGGGGCGGCCAAGCTGGAGCGGGTGCTCAGGCATTACCTGCGCGGGCTTTGAGGAGAAGATGAGTATTTATATCGGAATGAAGGCCAAACTTAGCGAAACTTCGGAGAATTTGGCGTCGGGTGGTTGCAGGGTTTGACTTGGGGGCGCGGGGGGCGCAACCTTGGGGAAAACAGGCAGTCGAACCGCAGTGCAGTTATACCTTCCCATTGCCGAGGTTTCGGTCAACATCCTGGTGCTGTTGGCACTGGGCGGTATGGTTGGGTTCTTGTCGGGGATGTTTGGGGTCGGTGGCGGGTTTCTGATCACGCCGTTGTTGTTTTTCATCGGGATTCCGCCGGTGATTGCGGTGGCGACGGGGGCAAATCAGGTTGTCGCCTCATCCATATCGGGCGTGTTGGCGCAGTTTCGACGGCGGGCGGTGGATTTGCAGATGGGGGCGGTGTTGACCGTTGGGGGGTTTGTGGGCTCGGGCATCGGCGGGGTGGTGTTTGATCTGATGACCAAGGCGGGGCAGATCGATCTGTTTGTTCAATTGTCCTATGTGCTGTTTCTGGGGTTGGTGGGCGGCATGATGCTGGTGGAATCGGTGCGCTCGCTGTTGCGGGCGCGCAGGCCGGGGGTGGCGCAGGTGCGGCGGGCGCATGTGCATTCCTGGGTACACCGAATGCCGTTCAAGATGAAATTCCGGACCTCGGGGCTGTATATTTCGGTCATTCCGCCGGTGCTGGTGGGGGCGGTTGTCGGGTTCTTGTCGGCGATCATGGGGGTGGGTGGCGGGTTCATCATGGTGCCGGCGATGATCTATCTGCTGGGGATGCCGACCAAGGTTGTGGTGGGGACATCGTTGTTTCAGATCATCTTCGTCACGGCGTTTACCACGCTGATGCATGCGCTGAACCATCATTCGGTCGATATGCTGCTGGCCTTGGTGCTGATCATCGGCGGGGT
>JBBQGU010000004.1:0-30758 GCA_038323315.1 Rhodobacterales bacterium
GCGGACCAGATCGATATGCAGCATGCCGTTTTCATGGGCGGCACCCGTCACGCGCACGTGTTCGGCCAGCGCAAAGCGGCGTTCAAAGGCACGGGTGGCGATGCCACGGTGCAGATAGGCCTTCTGCGCCGCCTCATCCGAACGTTTGGCCGACACAACCAGCCCGCCATCCTTGACCTCGACCACCAGGTCATCGGGGCCGAAACCGGCGACAGCGATCGAAATGCGATAGGCATCTTCCGCCGTCTTTTCAATGTTGTAGGGCGGATAGGTCGGCTGCGCGACCTCGGTCGACAGCACGCGGTCCATCAGATCGGCGATACGGTCGTAACCCACGGTAGCCCGGTAAAGCGGGGCGAAATTCAAAGTTTGCATGGCATCCTCCTCGGAGCGATGAAAGTAAAGCCCTCCCTCCTCGGGACGGGCGATTGAAGTCACGGACCCAGGATTGGCACCCGCAACAACTTGGATTTGGTAAGGCGGATGCACGGTTTCAAGGGGCGGATGGTGGCGCAGCCCTCATCATTCCCGTGCGGTCGTTCTTCGTGGCCCGACCGCCCGGCGTGGTTGCAGCGAAGAATGACCGCACGGGAATGATGAGCGGCGCAACAGTTCACGCCCTAGCGCCGCTTATACGCGCCCCACAAATCCGGCCGCCGCGCCTGCGTCAGCGCCTCGGCCTGCGCGTGCCGCCATTTGGCGATCTCGGCATGGTTGCCCGATTGCAGGACGGCCGGGATCTCACGCCCCTCCCATTCCGCAGGCCGTGTATACTGCGGATGCTCCAGCAACCCGGCCGAAAAGCTTTCCTCTTCGGTCGAGGCAAGGTTGCCCAACACCCCGGGCAGCAATCGCACCGTGGCGTCCAGCATGGCTTGCGCGGCAATCTCGCCGCCGGTCAGGACAAAGTCGCCCAAGGACACCTCGGCGATGCGGTGATGGTCCAGCACGCGCTGATCCACCCCCTCGAACCGCCCGCATAACAGGGTGATCCCCGGACCAGACGCCCACTGCCGCGCCATCGCCTGATCAAACCGCCGCCCCCGTGGCGACAGATAGACCGCAGGCCAATCGGCCCCCAGCGCCGCCGCCTGCAGCGCCGCATCCAGCACATCGGCGCGCAGGACCATACCAGCGCCACCCCCTGCCGGCGTATCATCGACATTCCGGTGCTTGCCGATGCCAAAGCCGCGCAGATCGACCGTGTCCAGCCGCCACAGTCCCAGATCCATCGCCTTGCCAGTCAGGCTCAGCCCCAAAGTCCCCGGAAACGCATCCGGAAACAGCGTGATCACCCGCGCCACCCAGGCCCCCTTGACGCGCATATCCGCCATCAGGTCGCGTGGGCGCAGGCTGGCCTGAATGCTCATCCGGCCATGGGATTTCTGCTTGGGTGCGGGGTCATCATCGGTCATGCCCCGTCTTTATCATAACGTCACAGGGCGAGGGAACTGCCCTTGGCCCCCAACAACGCTGCAAGCCGCCGTTAGGCAGGGGCCGCCGCACTCTCGCCCGCAGCACGTGCCGCCCGGACGACTTCATCTGCCCTGGGGCAATCCGCCGCAGCAGCAGGGTTATCGTCCAAAACCACCGCGCAGCGACGGGTGAACAGGTCCAGCAACCCGGCATCCTGCCCCGCCGTCGCATAGGCCAGCGCCAGATAACGGCTGCCGCGCATCTGGGCGCACACCTCGGGGTCGGTATGACCCCGCCGATTCCGCGCCCGACGCCAAAAACAACCGCAAGCGATTTTGCATCCTGCCCCGTCCGTTATTGCTGATGCCGGTTATTCCAGCCCCTCTGGCATATCCACCACGACCCGGCCAGCGGCCAGATCGACCGTGGGCACCACGGCCATGGTAAAGGGCAACAAGACCACCTTGCGTCCCGGTCCGCCAACCTCCAGCAGATCGCCCGCACCGTGATTGTGCACCGCCGTGACCTGCCCCAGCACCGCACCGCCGGTATCTCGCACCTCCAATCCGATCAGGTCGGAATGGTAGTATTCGTCATCCGGCAGTGTCGGCAGCCGGGAACGGTCGACGAACAGCGAGACACCTTGCAGCGCCTCGGCCTGCTCCTTGGTCTGCACGCCCTGCACCCGCGCGCCCAGACCCCCGGCGACGGGCCGTGTCAGCGTGATGCTGAAACTGCGGCTGCCATCCTCGGTGTATAGCGGTCCATATTCGGCAATCGCTGGCGGGTCGGCGCAAAAGCTTTTCAGCCGCACCTCGCCCGCGACGCCAAATGACCCGGCAAAGGCGCCAACACAGATGCGTTCGTTCGTGGTCATCAGGCGCCCCCAAATGGCAGCGGGCCCGCTTTGGGCCCGCCAAGACAGATCATTCGGCAGCAGCCGGCGCTTCGGCGCGGGCGGCCCGCTTTTTGGCACGCTCGGCCATGGTCTTGCCGGGGATGGCCGATTTCGGGTTGTTGCGGACCTTCTTTTCCACGACGCCCGCCGATTCCAGCATCCGCGCCACACGGTCGGTCGGTTGCGCGCCCTGACCCAGCCAATGCTTGACGCGGTCCAGATCCATCTTCACGCGGCCTTCGTTGTCCTTGGCCAGCATCGGGTCATAGGTGCCCAGCTTTTCCAGGAACCGGCCATCGCGCGGGTTGCGGCTGTCGGTCGCGACGATCGCATAATGGGGACGCTTTTTGCTGCCGCCACGGGCCAGACGAATTTTCATAGACATGAGGGTAGTCTCCTTGGGGTAGGGTGCGTGATCTCACGCACCATTGGGTTGGTCATTTCTGCAGTTTCTCGTGATGCCTGATGACTTCGGATATGATGAAGGTCAGGAATTTCTTGGCAAATTCAGGGTCCAGATTGGCGTCCGCCGCCATGGCTTCCAGCCGCGCAATCTGCCGTGCCTCGCGCGCGGGGTCGGATGGCGGCAGGCCATGCTCCGCCTTCAAGCGGCCTACCGATTGGGTATGCTTGAACCGTTCGGCCAGCGTGTAGACAAGGATGGCGTCCAGCCGGTCGATGCTGTTGCGATGCTCTTTCAAGACTTCTGCGGCGCGGGTTGTTGCGTCGGTCATTCCAGCGTTCCTTGTGGATGGTGACGCCAGACGTCGCAAGCGGTCCCGTCCGAGGGATCGCGCACTGCCCCCAAACGCCCCGCCAACGCCTGCGAGCGCAGATTGCCAGGCTCGATATAGCTGACCGCGCTTGGCCAGCCCAACGTGACAAACGCATGGTCCCGCACCGCCTGCGCCGCTTCCAGCGCCAGCCCGCGGCCTTGATGCGCTACGTCCCACAGCGTCCACGTCAATTCGTTTTCCGCCTGGCCCGCCGGACGGAACGGCCCGAAATGTCCAATTGCCAGTCCTGTCACCCGGTCCACCGCGATAAACCGACCAAAGCCGCGCAGCAGCCAGTGGCCAAAGAACGCCGCGAAATGTGTCCACGCCAATTCCTCATCCGCGCCGATCAGGGTCGAACGTGACGACAACCGATACGCGCGGTATGCCGGCCAGTCGCTCTCTTGCGGCAGGCGCAAGATCAGACGCGGGGTCTCCAGCGGCGTCACATCCGGCAAAGTCATCCGCGCGCCCCTGCCTTATGCCGATAGGTCAGCGTCTGCGGCCCCTGCTGACGCACGACGACATCAATCACCGCCCCCAGCTTTTCCGCGACGCGGCGCGAGGGCGCATTGTCCACCCCCACATAGCTGACCAGTGTCGCCAGTCCCCGCGTGCCCACGGCCCAGTCCCGCACCGCCGCCGCCGCCTCGGTCGCATAGCCTTCGCCGGTATGACCGTCGTAGACCATCCAGCCCAGTTCAACTTCGTCGAAAATTGGCCCGGCATTTACACCGATGGAGCCAGCCACTTCGCCGGTATCGCGGCGTACCAACATGAAGGCCCCATGGCCCACCAGATGCCAAAGCGCCGTGTCATGTGTGAAATAAGACCATGCAACCCTCGTATCCAGGGGGCCGTCAAGGCCCTTGGACCGGGGCGACGCCAGAAACGCCGCGTAGGCTGCAAAGTCGGCAAGCATCGGCGCGCGCAGGATCAGCCGTTCAGTGGTCAATGTCGGGATCATGCCACCACCTTGGGATGCCGGAACACGCGGACCTCGGTGCCGCGCGGCGTGATCCAGGTGCCATCCTGCGCCGCCCCCAGGCGCACAGCCAAGGCTGCCGAGCGGTCGTTGCCAAAGGCGATATAACTGACCGCCGTATCCCAACCCAACGTGCCGAATGCATGAGCCAAAACCGCCCGCCCGGCCTCCATGCCATAGCCCTTGCCTTCATCCGCCGCTGCAAAGACAGTCCAGATGATCTCCGGCTCCGGCTGTCCCAGGGGCAGCCATGGGCCAAACATGCCCACAGGTCGCCCATCCTCACGCGCCTCTGCCACCAGCGGACCAAACCCACGCAACCCGTGATGGCCGACGCAGGCCGCAAAGGTGCGCCACGCCTCATGCGGCATTGCCGTCCAGCCCAACGCAGCCGCACGGTCCGAGGTCAAAAACCCCTCATGCGCCGCGACATGCGATGGCCCCGGCATAACCAGCCGCAATCTGGGGGTCTCCAGCATCGTCATTTCTTCTTGAACATCCCCGACAGGCCCTGTGGCAGACCCAGCGCCTTGCCCATTCCCGGCATGCTGCCCCCCAGACTGCTGCCAAGTCCCTGCTTCATTGCCTTGCTGGCGGCTTCCAGTTGTGCGGGGTCCATGTTCTTCAGGTCCGGCGCAGCCCCACCCTTGGCCCCCATCATCTGCTGGATGGCCTGCTTCATCATGCCACCCTTGCCCATCTTCTTCATCATATCCGCCATCTGCTGATGTTGTTTCAGCAGCTTGTTCAAGTCCGACACTTCCAGACCCGCGCCCTTGGCGATCCGCTTCTTGCGGCTGGCGGCCAGCAGGTCCGGATTGGCGCGCTCCTTCTTGGTCATCGAGCTGATCAGCGCGATCTGCCGCTTCAGCATCTTGTCGTCAAAGCCCGCCTTCTCGGCGGCCTTGGCGACACCGCCCATGCCGGGCAGCATCCCCATGATGCTTTGCATGCCGCCCATCTTCATCATCTGTTCCAACTGCGCCCGCAGGTCGTTCATGTTGAACAGACCCTTGGCAAAGCGCTTGGCCATCCGCTCGGCCTGCTCGACCTCAAACGTCTCGCGCGCCTTCTCGACCAGCGCGACAATGTCACCCATCCCGAGGATCCGGCCCGCCACACGTTCGGCCTCGAACGTCTCAAGCGCGTCCATCTTTTCGCCCAGACCGACAAACCGGATCGGCTTGCCGGTGACAGCCCGCATCGACAGTGCCGCACCGCCCCGCCCATCGCCATCCATCCGCGTCAGGACAACGCCGGTGATCCCGACCTTGCCGTCGAACTCGGCGGCGACGTTTACGGCGTCCTGGCCTGTCAGACCATCGACGACCAGCAACACCTCACGCGGCTGGGCGATGTCGCGCACCGCCTGAACCTCGTCCATCAGCACTTCGTCAATGTGCATCCGGCCGGCGGTGTCCAGAAACAGCACGTCATAGCCGCCCATGGTCGCCTGAGTTTTTGCCCGCCGCGCAATCTGCACCGCGCTCTCGCCCTTGACGATCGGCAGGCTATCGACGCCGATCTGCCCGGCCAAGATCGCCAGCTGTTCCATCGCCGCCGGGCGGTTTGTGTCCAGACTGGCCAGCAACACCCGCTTGCCGTTGCGTTCCTTGAACCGTTTGGCCAGCTTGGCCGTCGTGGTGGTCTTGCCCGAGCCTTGCAGACCCACCATCAGAATGGCGCTTGGCGGGTTGTCGATCTTGAGGTCTTCCGGGGCCTCGTCGCCCGCGAGCACCCGGATCAACTCGTCATGCACGATCTTGACGACCTGCTGGCCGGGCGTGACCGACTTGGTCACCGCCTGGCCAATCGCCCGCGTCTTGACCGCCTTGACGAAATCCCGCGCCACGGCCAGCGACACGTCGGCCTCCAGCAAGGCCGTCCGAACCTCGCGCAGCGCAGCATCCACATCCGCCTCGGACAAGGCACCCTGCTTGGTCAGGCGGTCGAACACGCCGCCAAGGCGGTCTGACAGGCTTTCAAACATGGACACTCTCCTTTTGCAAAACCCCGTTATGGGGGGACGGAACCCCGAGCGCAAAGCAGAACGGCACCTGTGGGCGCAACGCGCTGACAGGTGGCGATCCCGGCAATGGCCAAGGGACCGGAAGCGATCAGCCTCCGGGGAATTGCATGGGCGGATACGCGGGTTGCGCCGCCCTGTCAAGCCAAGTGGTCAGACCTTGGCGGCTTCCTTCTTCATGCTCACATAGGCAGTCCCTGCCAGTTTCATATGCCCCTCGACCGTCTTGACATACTTGGCCATGGTCTTGCTGTGGGTATCCACCGCCTTGATCGCCTCTTTCACCTCGGCGACCTTCAGCTGATCTTTGGGGATACCCGACAGCGAGGCGACAATCTCGCCCATCTTGGCGACATGCTTTTGCAGCCGGCTGTAGCTGTTCTTCATTGCCACCATCCGCTCGTTCGAGGTTTGCAGATAGCGCGCGGTCAGGGTCTCGATTTGGGCTGCCGGCATGTTGGGCGTCTCTCTGGTCTCATTCAACCTTACAATGTCGCCCTCTATCGCCCCTTGCACCGAATCAACCGCCTGCAAGCCCCAGACCTTGGTCATGGCCTTGACCTCACCCGCAGCAAGACCTTCCAGTTCCTGCGCCATCGACACGGCGTTGACTTTGACCTCACCCGCACGGTCGGCAAAGTTGCGGGCGTTCTTGGCGGCAGCCCGTATCATCGCCACGGTGGTCTGGCACAGCTTGCGGTATTCATCGGCCTTGCCGTATTTGGGTCGAAACTTGGTCAGATAATAGGACTTGGAGTATTCCGCGATATCCTCGCCGTCGACACCGTCGGGTGCGGCGAACGAGCGGTGGGTTGCAAACGGCGCGTGAACCTCGTCCTGAAACAGTTGCTCGGCCTCGTGCGCCAGAGCGATCGCCTGCCGCAGGGTGTTTGCAGCGCGGTCGCCGGGGTTGTTCATGCCAAAACCGCCGCGCTTGGCCTCGTCGGCTTGACCCTGCGCGACGCCCAGCATCTGCTCCAACGTGGTCAGCCGCGCCTTGATGGCCTTTTCGCCATTTACCAACTGGTCATAGGCCGCCGTCCTGACCTGAATATAGGTATTGACCTTGTTCTGATAGGCTTGGTCGTGCACCACCGGAACTGCCGCGCCGACAAAGTTCTTGGCCAGCAGGAAATCGTCTTCATGCGAACTGCCCGCCTTGATGCGCAAGAACAGATGGCCCTCGATGGTGCCGATCTTGCCCTCGCCGTCCTTCATCGTGCCGGCCTTGGTTGCCTTCTTGGCGTCATCGACCGCTGATCTGACGGCGGTGTTGATGGGCTTGCCGGAAATGCGGCCAATCTCCCGGATGTCGAACGTAGCGATTTTCGCCCGGTACAACACGTCGTCCTTGTTCATGGTCTTGCCCATGTCACCCTCCTCTGAAATGCTGATGTAAGCTTAGGATTAATACTGATGCAGGTTAGCATTTTAGAATTTTAAGGAAAGAGATTTTTTGTGGTCGGACGATCCGCCGATCCTCTCTTCACCATGGGTAATCCGGCCAATCACCGAGCAGTATGTCCAGTGCCGCGCGCCAACCAGTCATTGATGCGGCCCACCGCCACTTCTGCGCTGCGATTTCCCACATAGACTTGGCGCAACACCAGAATATCGCCACTCCGCAACCTCAGAATGGGCCTGTGCGTATAAAGTCTGGTGGATTTTACCGGATTGGTCTGGACCTCGGCCTGCACCACTTCAGTCAGCGCCGCCCCGGTTTCATGGCTGCCAAAGACCGAGGCGACCCGGACCACGACCCGGCCCGAGGTGCGGTCCAGATAAACGACGGTCCGCCGCACAAACGCAACAAAAGCGCCAAAGACGAACAAAAAGCTTAACCCGGCCCAGCCGGCATCGGCCACAGCCCCGCGCATCAGGTTCATCGCAAGGATGAAAAGGATCGTGACCGCAATCAAGGTAATCCCAAGGCCCAGCAACCACGGTCGGTCGCCCAGTATCAGTTGGTCCGGCGTATCGGCGATGATCTTCACGGCCCCCCCCACAGTCGTTGGCGACCGATTGCCCCCCCGCCCGCTTTGGCGTCTAGCCCGCCCTGGTATCATCCCCCTTGCCCCTGCGCGGATATTCACGCCAAAATGCGGCCAGGATTTTCAGGGATGCACAGATATGATGATCGACACCTGGGACGAAATTCGCACCGCTTTTCAGGTCGCCCGACTTGGCACAGTGTCCGGCGCAGCCGAAGTTCTGGGCGTTCATCACGCCACTGTAATCCGCCATATCGACGCGCTGGAAAAACGCCTTGGCTCCAAACTGTTCCAACGCCACGCCCGCGGCTATACCGCGACCGAGGCTGGCATTGAACTGCTGAAGGTCGCTCAGACGACGGAGGATCAGTTCAACCAACTGGTCAGCCGCATCAAGGGACAGGGTGAAACTGTCTCCGGGGAGTTGGTCGTCACCGCGATTGCGGGAATTTCCCACATCCTTACTCCGGTTTTTGCCGCCTATCAGCAGATGTACCCCGAGGTGACGATCCGCTTCATGTCCGATATGCGCCTGTTTCGGCTGGACTATGGCGAGGCGCATGTGGCGATCCGCGCCGGTGGCACGCCACAGGAACCTGATAACGTTGTGCAACCCCTGATCCGGCTGCAAATCGGCCTTTACGCCTCGCAAAGCTACATCCAAAGCTTTGGCCGTCCGGAAACCGTCGCCGATTTCCCCAAACACCGTTTTGTCGGGCCCGAAACCCCCGAACACCGTGCGCCGTTCTACCGCTGGCTGTCCCACCACGCCCCGACAGACCGTATCATGTACCGCACCAGCGAGCCGGAGGCCATCGATCAAGCCGTCATTGCGGGCTTGGGCATTGGCTTCATGCGCAGCCACGAGGCGCGCCAGAACTCCAACCTGATCGAGATCATGCCCCCCATCCCTGAATGGGAATCGCCCCTTTGGATCGTCACCCATGTCGACTTGCACAGAACGCTGAAGGTGCAGACTTTCCTGACAACGCTGAAAGAACATGCGCAGGGGTGGGAGTGTAAGTGATTTCTCGCGGGCACCGCCTCACAAGTCTGGTCTGCGAAACGTTCGCTCAGGATTAACCGCGCCGCCGCTCCAATGACGTGACAGGTCGTGACGCAGCATTGAAAGCTGCGATCGCATCTGCCAACGGCAGATGTATACTGCGTCTGCCACCCAACATACGTTGGCTCAGCAGTCCGTTCGGGCAGGGCCGGTCATCATCCCAACCCAGATGATCTGCGACAGGGTACAGGCATATGCCTTCGACCGGTACGCCACGCGCCCTTGCGCGGTCGGTTTCGTCGGCGACATAACGGAACCAACTGCCGCGCCGATCTCCTTCCGTTCCAGTCTCGGACACAAGTAGCGGGCGGCCATACCGGGCATAGGTTTCAAACAGCAAGTCGCTGAAAGGGCGATACAGCGCGTGATCCATCTCGATCGGAGAGCCGCCATGTATCCACTGATTGTTCGGATAATAATTCATGCCCACAATGTCGAGGAAGGACGGGTCGCCCCCGATTTGGGGCCACATCCGGCCCATGATGAGTTCCAACGCCTGAAACTGCGCCTGATGCCAGCCCTCGGCATGTGGGTAGGGATGACCGCGCAACGGATCGTGGTGAATGGTAATGGCAGGTTCGCAATGGACAAAGCGCGCCCTGCTGTCCACGGCGCGAAGTTCGTGCATTGCAGCAATGGCAGCGCGGGCCAACTGCACCTTGAGTTCGTAGCCCCGTCCCGAGGCAAAGGGATTGAGGTATCTTGCATCCCCGCCACCCCAGGCAAAGAACGATATTTCGTTGATCGGGCACCAGAACGGAACCGCATCGCTCGCATCGCGCAGTGCGATGGCTGCGGCCCGGGCAAAGGCCGCAAACCGCGTCACAAATGCGGGCGTCCAGATGTCCAGATCATCCGGCCAGCCGTAGTGCATCAGGTCCCAGATCACTTGGGTCCCGCTGCGCGAGGCGGCCCGGACCATCGGCAGAAAACTGGAAAAATCGTAGCGATGCGGCGTGGTTTCGATCAAGTGCCAGCGCAGGGCATCGCGCACCGTCCGGATGCCATGCTCGGCCAACTGGGTGTAGTCCTGTTCGGCGTTGGCATCATGCCCGGTCGAGGCGATCAGATCGAGCCGCCTGCCGTTTGGGAGCCGGTGGGTTGAAGATTCGAACCCGCCCTGCACGAAGCTTTGGAAAAGGCCGGGCTGTGCCACTGGTCGCTCGTCCAGCACGCTCTCAAAGACACTCTCCCACTGACGGACGACAACCGTGGTCGCATAAGTACGTTCCACGTGCCGTCGCAGCGTCGACCCCAGTCTGGTACACAGCGGGGCATCGGTGATCAGGCGATGCATAGCAGCCGCAACGGCCTTGGGGGACTCGTGGGGAACAAAAATTCCGGACACACCATCAACGATCTGATCAGTGGCCCCGTTATCGGCAGTCGCAATGACGGGCAAACGTGCTGCGCCTGCTTCGGCTATGACATGCGGCATCCCCTCGCCGCGCGACAGCCAAACGAAGATATCCATGGCGACAAGGAGGTCGGGCACATCGGACCGGTCTCCCAAAAACCGCAACACGCCGCCCAAATTGCGCGCCGTCGCCAACCGGCGCAACTCCTGCTCATATTCCGGCATGAACGCGTCCTTGCCGCCGATAACCACAAACCGGGCATTGGGTGCAGTTGCACAGGCCAAAGCAGCGGCTTCGATGAAATCCTCGACCCGCTTTTTGCGGTCTAACCGCCCAACCCATCCGATCAGAACATGATGCGGTGCGATGCCCAGTGCGGCGCGCATATGCGACCTTCGTTCGGGATGGAATTCTGTCAGATCGACCATCGACGGGATCGACAGCGCATGATGCGGACGGTCAGGCATCCGAGACGCCGCAGCCGCCCGGATCGTATCACAAACCCCGATGTAACGCGTCGTGAAATGCTTTGGCCCGGCCAGCGCCTCTGAAACCAGCCCGCCGTGTTCGATCAGAGGCGGGCGCAGACTCAGCCGTTCCAGCGCGGGGTAAATATCTGCCACGTTCTGGCAAGAGACGACGATCTCGTAACCAGCAATCTGCCGCTCGAGATAACGGACGGTATCCTCAAATGAAAACGCATAAGCCATTGTATCGACGCGTATGCCCAGTTGCTCCAACTGGCGGTGGGTCTGATCCGGCATGCCATCAGCCCGAAAGCAGACCAGCACGTCGATCCTGTAGCGGGCAGGGTCAAGCGATTTGGCCAGCAGGCGCACCTCGGATTCTTCACCACCAACGACAAGCCAGGCAAATACGAACAGTATCCGAACCGGTGGATCGGATGGCAGCAATTGCAGTGACGTCATTCAGGATACTCGAATACAATCTGCATGAACTCTGGCCGGTCAGTAATCAGGTGCGTCAAGAACGCCGGGGCGTCATGATAGGGCACCAGATGTGTGATCATGTGCTGACGGATCGCGGGGCCATCGGCGGCCAAAAGCGCAAGGGTTTCATCCGACAGGCGGCGGCGTGTCCAGTCGTTGGCAAAGCGTGCGGGGACGCGACCGATCTGCGCACAGATCAGCGACAGACCGTTGTGGTGAAACTCTTCGCCCAAGCGGGTACCACCCATTCCGCCCTGATAAAACGCCAGATCGATCACAGTCCCTTGCGGGCGCAGGGCGCGCAGGGCGAGTTGCAGGCTTTCCGACCGGGCGCGCGTCTGAAACACCAGATCCGCGCCGCGACCGCCATCGACACCAAGCCAGTCTTTGGCGATCCGGCCTGCATCGTGTTCGTCCACGGCTTCAAGCCCCAACCGCGCCGCAACGTCGCGGCGAAAGGCCGAGGGTTCCGCGATCAGAACCGCCGCCGCCCCGGCGCGACGCGCAAACAGCGCCGTCATCAAACCGACAGTGCCGCCCCCCCAGACCACGACCTTCTGCCCGGTGACCCCCGCACCGAACGGTACCGGCCCTGGCGCAGGCACCAGCGCATCGGCATGCAGGATGCCATTGGCCGCAATCGGCCCCATCTGGGCCACAAACACCCCCAAAACCGGGTCCAAATCATCGGCCAGCGACACCAGCAGGTCACGCGACGGGTCGGCCACATGCCCCGATTTGTGGCCAAAGGCAGTCGCCACCACCTCGCCGTTACGGAAGCCGAGCGCGCGGCTGTCGATCACGCGGCCAACCTCCATATATCCCATGAACGGCACGGGAAAGCGCAGCGACGGCTCACCTTCGACAAATATGCCGGCCTGGGCATCCCAACGGGACGTCAGATAGGGGTTGGTGTTCTTGAGGAAGGTAAGTTCCGTGCCAGCCGACAGACCGGTGTACATCAGGTCAAGGCGCACTTCCCCTTCCTTTGCCGGGCCTTCGTCATACTCAAAGAAATATGGCCTGTAAGGCGCGTCTACGCCCAAAGACCGAACGCGGCGCACAGCATTGGAGGCAGCGGGCACCCGACGTAGAAAATGGTTCGCCTGGATCACCGGCGTCACTTCGGGCGGCAGGGTCACGACCGCTCCGGTCTGGATCGACTGGGTGATCGCCAAGGCCACACGATGCGTTTCCAGCGCATCGGCATAGGGCGTGCGAATCCGGTTGCCAAGGCCGCGCACCGCATCAATGAAATCGCGATCCTCTCGCCAGACGGGGTCACCTTCCGCCCGCTGCGGGTGCCGACCGTGGCCGGTGTCGACGGTCACGTCCTGATCGCTCAGTTCTATGGCAAGGCCCTCGGCAAACAGATGCAGGCCGATGCGATGTGACCAGCGTAACAGACAAGTTGCCGCCAAAGTTGCGATGGCCCCTGAAGCGAATGTCAAGGTGGCGGTGGTTGCAGTGCTGGCTGTCATCCCCGGAAACGCAGCCCGGTCGATGTGGTTGGATTGGCCGAATACAGTGCTGACCGGCCCGGCCAGATACCGCGCGGTGTCGATGATATGGGTGACCTGTTCGACAATCTGGCCACCGGATCGCGCAGTGTCATGCCACCATGCGGGCGGGGGAGTCTGGTCCAGCCAGAAGCCGGTCATCAACTGCGCCGGATTATCAGCCAAGGCGCGCCGGGCGGCATCGACCGTATCCAGATAGCGCCAGTGATAGCCGACAGCTGTTACAAGCCCCCCGTCACGCACATCCTGCGCAATTTCTTCGGCAAGGGATAGGTCCAGCGTGATCGGTTTTTCCACAAAGAACGGTAACCCTGCATCGATTGCGGCCCGCTCGGGTGCGCCATGCGCGAACGGGGGCACGCAGATGAACACTGCGTCCAACGCCATTTCGGCCAACATTTCGTCCTGCGTGGCAAACGCACGCGCGCCAAAATCCTCTGCCGCGGCCTCTGCGCGCTCAATGTCGGGGTCTGCGAGAGCAGCGATCGTGACATCGCTATAGTTGCGCAAGACCCCCAGATGCCGCTGGGCAATTCCGCCACACCCGATGAATCCGATGCGCGCAATGGCCATGTCCCGACGCGGTTCGACGGTTCTGCGATGCTGTGCGGCAACGCGTTGATAAACCCGCGCCGTCTCATCGGCCATGCGTTCAGCGGTGTAATCCTTGCGCAGTCGTGCCGATTGCCGGTCGGACAGCAGTGCGCGCGCCTCTTTGTCGGCCAGTGCCTCGTGCAAGGCGCGGTTTAACCCCGGGGCATCACCCGGCTCCACCAGCCAGGGATGGTTCTTGCCCAAAACCTCGATCACGCCACCGATCCGGCTCGCTACGACCGGCAGGCCGGCGGCCATCGCCTCCAACAGCACCAGCGGCAGCCCTTCGAACAACGAGGGCAGCACCAGAAGATCGGCTGCTGCCATCAATGAGGCTACATCATCGCGGTCGTCCAGAATCTGGATCGCAATCTTGCCCAGACGCGCGACCTGAGCGGCAACATCTGGACGGGTCTCACCCGAGCCCACCAAAACCAGATGCGCGTCTGGATGCTGGCGGATCAGCGGGGCAAACGCCTCGATCAGAGTCCTATGATCCTTTTGCGCCGAAAACCGCCCGACATGCAGAATCATAGGTGCATCTGGCGGAATACCCAGCAGTACGCGGGTGACCGAACGTTCAGACTTTGCAGTCTTGAGTTCGATACCGTTGGCAATGATATCTATGTTTACGTGGCTGCCGACAGCCGCCTGCCAGCTTGCGCCTGACGACGGTGAGACGGCGATCAGCGCGTCGACAGCAGTCAACATGGCGCGGTAGGTGGTGGCCTGCTGCCGGTCAGTGATAAGCCACGGAAGATGTTCAGTGCGCACGACAGGCAGGCCCAGCTCATTCGCGGCGCGAACAATTTCATGACCCTCCCAACCGATGCCCGCATGAACGTGCACAAGCGCCGGGCTGGCACCCGCCAGCCAATTCCTCCAACTCAACCAGGCTGGAACGATGCTGCATTGAACGCCACGTTCCGCAGCCTTTGCCGCGAAACCGCTGGCAGATGCAGATGCACGAAAGGCAAGGCGCGGTCTGATTTGCGGGTCGAGTGCTGCTGCCAACGTGATCATATGGTGGCCCAATCCGGATGGATCGGGGCTGTCCGTGACCATCACGACCCGCCCGGTAAAGGCTGCCAGCGGGCTGGCTGTGTCAAGTGCGTTCATAATGCGCCTCCATTTTGAGCATCGCCGCGCTTCGCCCGTGCGTGTTGGATAAGACCGGCGAGCCGCTGGACCGAATGGGGCCAGGCCCAGTTGGCAATCACGGTTTCGCGTGGCGAAAATCTTGAAACGTCGGCCAGCATGTCCAAGATACCTTGATGAAAATCCGCTTCGGTAGATGTTCGGCCAGTCTGGTCGCAGATATATTGCAGCCCGCAGCACAGCCCGGCATTGGCCAGTACGGGCAACCCGGCCAGCATGTATTCGGTCAGGATCGCTGGCGCACCATCATCTACGCCGCAGACCACCCCCATCCGCGCGAGGTTCATCAGTGTGTTGACCGCGTCATGCGAGACGCCCGGTGGGCCGATGAAATCGATGTTCAGTCCACGGGCCGTGGCGTCTTGCCGCAAAGTCTCGGCCATCTCTCCGTAGCCGATCACGCATAGGGCGCGGATCTGGCGCGGCAGGCGGTCCAAAGCGTCAAACAGCATGCCATGCCGTTTGTAGGGCTGGGCCGCCGCAACGTAGATGACATCGTAAATCGGCGTCAGATTGAGGGGCCGGAACGTCAGCGGTGATGCAAATTCGGGGCCGATCGGCAGGATATCGACGATCATGTCAGGGTGGCACCGCAAGACTTCTGCACTCTGTGCGGCAGATCCGGTCAGAACAATGTCGAAGTGACGGCTGATCCGGTCGGGAACGCGCAGGGCGGGGGCATCAATGGAATTGTAAATGCGGATGCTGCGTGCGCAGGCCAACAGAATGTCTTCTTCCACCGCCAATCCCAGAACACACAGAATGTCTGGCGCACCAAACTGCCGAATATGCGACAGCATGGCGGCTGACCGATACGGGGAAGGTTGCGGATCGGCGCGAAACCTGCGTTCCGGCACTGACGAGGGCATCGGCCGTACGCCCGTCCAGTCCAGGTCCCTGCCCGAAAATGACCATACCTCGGCAACGTCAGCCAGCCCGGCTGCAACAACGGCCATTGGAAGTCGCTCCTGATAACCGCCGGTGACCGTTGGCTTGCCGACCGGCACGGAGGGAGCACTATCTTGACCCAAAGTATCGAATATGGGTTCGGGCGGCACAGCCGAGCAAAAATCCGAGATCACGACGATCCTGCGTGGCAGGTCAGGGTTGACGTCGGGTTGCGGTTCGACCATTTGCCCGACAATACTTGTTGGCTGGCTCTGACTCCCCAAAAACCCGGGACTCAAGTGTTCTGCGACCCCTGTCACGATCATACACCTGACGTCTTGATCGTCAGTTTCGTCCGGGCGATCTGACAAGAAAGGCCCCCCCGCTGCGAGGCAATTTGTTCGGCCGGTATCACTTCCACAAAACCGGCATAAACCACCGGCCAATCCAAATCATGCATTGCGAATACCGGCGGATGCGTGAGGTTGGGATTGTATTTCTGGGAAAGCATCGCGCATGTTTCTGTCGTTGACACGATTGATCTCCAATTGCATCGCCTGCCATGTGCTGTCCCAACTGGACCTTGCCAACATTTCATCTACCTTGAAATGCCATGCCGGATCACGCGGCACCAGGCTGTGGCGCAGTGCACTGGTCATGCTCTGTCCATCTGCAATCGCAACTATACCCGCGCTGCCATAGGGAGAAACCACATCCTTAACTGCCGTCGATGTTAAGGCCAGACCTGCCGCCAAAAACTCCGGTGTTTTCGTTGGGCTGATAAAACGGGTTGAATCGTTCAAAGCAAAAGGCATCCATCCGGCCTGCCAATTGGCCAGATATTGCGGCAAAGCCGTATAGTTCTTGGGCCCCAACCAATGCAGGTTGGCAGCCCGGGGCAGCGCAGCAGGGTCGACTTTGGCTGTTGGCCCGATCATGACAAACTGAACGTCCTGCATAGCGGCAGCTGTTTCGCTAACCAATTCCATATCCATCCGTTCGTCAATCACGCCGAAAAAACCAATTCGCGGATAAGGCAATTCTTTTTGATCGTCGGGGTCAGGAAGATAGGATCGCGCGCGGCCAAAGTGTGAGGTATCAATGCTGCTCGGAAAACAAAAAACCCGGTCATGACAGTGCCGCTTGACCTCGAACAAGCTTCGACCGCCAGTAAAAACCACATCGCAACACTGGAAAAGTGCATTCTCATAATACCCCATTTCAGGTGGAGCGAACAAGAACGCCGATAGTTCGTCCATGCAGTCATAAACGCAGACGTCGGGGGCAAGATGGGCACTGAATACCAATGCCAAAGGCGTATAGTACCAAGTAACAAGGCCCGGCAATGCATGGACGCGAACCAATTCATCAAGCAAAGCAGCCACGCATCCTGTGACGTCCGCAGTCCCATGCGGCAGAACCGGAGTTGCAATTGTGACACCAGAAAAATCCTGGACCGTCCTAAGCCAGGCGACAGCGCAGTCCTGATGTAGCGGTTCTTCGAAATATATAACACGATTTGTGCTGGCAGCCCGTCGCATCAAATGGTGCGGCCTTTGTACGACAAAATTCCATCGAAGGTGCGAGAAACAGATGAACAGGGTTTCTGGTTGAATATGTCGCGACGAAAAGGCACTGTCCATGATGTACTCCGGTTTTAGTCTGCTTGGGCGGGTAAGCCGTATAGACAGGAGGTCAGGGCGCCCCTATCAATAAGACGCCATAATATCTGCTAAGCGTTACGGTGCAGCCTTCTCATTCGATACGATTTTACAACGCCAACAGGCCTCTCTGGTTCCAAGCTGGCAGGGCTCAATTTCTGACCTCCGGCACGGCACGGCTGTTGAGCCTGCAAAGGCCGTTTGATACACGGTGCGATGGCCCTGAAAGTGAGATAGCAACTGTGCATTCACCCATCATGGGGTGTCGGACGTCGAACGTCCTGCTTGCCTGTCTCTACTATGGGTTGATTGAGCATGACCTTGGCCCAAAAGTTTGGCAATGGTCTGATGGTACCTAACAGACGGCCAGACTGTACCGCCCTGCGGATCAGTTCGACACCAAGGGGCTGTCGGCGGACGCCGGCTGATACTTATGAACGAGCCTTTGTGCTGACCGGTTGAACCAGTCTGGTATTGCGCGGGCAAGTTGTAATAAAACCTGCCCGCACCGTCATCGCTACTGGCCTCGAGCGGCGAGCCAGGCCTTCATCTGCCCGATTTCGGTTTCCTGTGCCGCGAGAACCGCTTCGGCGAGCGCGAGGATCTCGGGATCCTTGCCATATTGCAGTTGCACCTTGGCCATCGCCACCGCCGCTTCGTGATGCGGGATCATCCCGTTGACGAAATCGACATCCGCGTCGCCGGTATAGGGGACCATCATGTCCATCATCATCTTGTCCATGGCCGCTGCATAGGCCACGACAGCGGGATCGTCGGCCAGTTCCGGCGGAATCATGGATGCACTGGTCATCATGCCCATCCCCTCCATGCCAGCCATGTTGGAGTGGTCCATGCCTTTCATCGCCTCTTGCGCGAATGCAAGCCCACCCACGATTGCGATTGCGCCAGCGACAAGCGCGATATTCTGCTTTTTCATCATCATTTTCCTTGGTTTGGTTTCGATCAAGCTGGCGCGAAGCCTGCATCTGTCAGCGCGGCGGCAAGGCGCTCGCGCGAGGCGGCCGAGGTCACATCGACCTTGTGCGTCGCAGGGTCGGCCTTTACCTCGGCGGTCGGATCTACAGACTGAACGGCCTTTGTCACGCTGCGCGCACAGCCACCGCAGGTCATGTTTTCGATATGGAATTGCATGAGTATCTCCTTCGGATTGCATCTCATGCACAGTCAGATAGGGCTTCCCACGGTTGTAAGGTCAAGTGCAAAAGACCGTGATGGAAAAATTTGACAAACCCCTTGACCTTACCATCATGGGAAGGACTATCTGAGTAAGCGGAACAGATTGGAAAGAGGTGATCCGCCATGAATGCCGGTCTTGGAAAGATTCAAGCAAACCCCGCGATGACGATCACCCTCGACGTCGAGGGCATGACCTGCGCCTCTTGCGTCGGGCGGGTGGAGCGAGCGCTGAAGGCGGTTTCCGGGGTCAGCTCGGCCACAGTCAACCTTGCGACCGAGCGAGCCGAGATCAGCGGCGCCTCGCTGGACCGCGCGGCGTTGGTGCAAGCGGTCGAAGATGTCGGCTACGATGTCGCCTCACCTCCTGTCGATCTGGAGATTGAAGGGATGACCTGTGCCTCGTGTGTGGCCCGCGTTGAACGTGCCCTGAAATCCGTTCCGGGCGTGACGGGCGCCACGGTCAATCTGGCGACCGAGCGTGCGCAGGTGATCGGTCAGGCTGATCCGGCGGCCCTGATGCGCGCCATATCCGACGCAGGGTATGACGCAAGGCTGGCGATTGCGGCAAGTTCGGCGTCTGCCGAAACGACAGCCCGGAAGGCAGCCGAAGAAGGCAGGTTGCAGCGGGATCTCTTGATCGCGGCTGCCCTGACCCTGCCGGTGTTCGTGTTGGAGATGGGGTCGCACCTGTTCATGTGGGTTCATATGGCGGTGATGAACAGCATTGGCATGCAGAACAGCTGGTATCTGCAGTTCGTGCTGACCACTGCGGTCCTGCTGGGCCCCGGCCTGCGTTTCTTTGACAAGGGCGTTCCTGCGCTGGTCCGTCTGGCACCCGATATGAACAGCCTTGTCGCGGTCGGCACATCGGCGGCGTATGGTTATTCTTTGGTGGCAACCTTTGCCCCTGCGCTTTTGCCCGCAGGTACGGTGAACGTGTATTACGAGGCCGCAGCGGTCATTGTGACGCTGATCTTGCTGGGCCGCACATTGGAGGCGCGCGCGAAGGGTCGCACCTCGGAGGCGATCAAGCGCCTTGTCGGGCTGCAGGCCCGCACTGCGCGGGTCGTCCGCGATGGGGTCGCGCTGGACCTGCCGATTGCCGAAGTCCGCTTGGGTGATCATGTGGACGTGCGCCCTGGCGAGCGGGTGCCCGTGGACGGCACGGTGATGCAAGGCACCAGCTGGATCGACGAAAGCATGATCTCGGGCGAACCCCTGCCCGTCGAAAAGTCCGCAGGCAGCGCCGTTACCGGCGGAACGGTCAACCAGACCGGTGCCTTCGCCTTTCGCGCCACCGCCGTGGGCGAGGCGACGATGCTGGCCCAGATCATCCGCATGGTCGAGGCGGCGCAAGGCGGCAAACTGCCTATTCAGGCGTTGGTCGACCGCGTGACGATGTGGTTCGTCCCCGCCGTCATGGCGCTTGCCACCCTGACCTTTGCGGTCTGGCTGATCTTTGGCCCCGATCCGGCGCTGACCTTTGGTCTGGTGAACGCCGTGGCGGTGCTGATCATCGCATGCCCCTGTGCGATGGGATTGGCCACGCCCACCTCGATCATGGTCGGCACCGGGCGCGGGGCAGAACTGGGCGTGCTGTTCCGCAAGGGCGAGGCATTGCAGGCCTTGCAGACTGTCACGGTCGTGGCCTTTGACAAGACCGGCACATTGACCGAAGGCAAACCGCGCCTGACCGACCTGCACCTTACCCCAGGCTTTCACCGCGCGCCTGTGCTGGCCGCCATCGCGGCGGTCGAGGCGAAGTCCGAACATCCGATCGCCCGCGCCATCGTGGCCGCGGCGGCAGAGGAGGGGCTTGTTCTGCCAGAAGTCACCAGCTTTGCATCGCTCACCGGTTTTGGCGTCAAGGCCAGCGCGGGCGGCCTGCAGGTCGAGGTCGGTGCTGACCGGTACATGACGCAGTTGGGACTGGATGTCGCGGTCTTTGCCGGCGTCGCAGCGCGGCTGGCCGATGAGGGCAAGTCGCCGCTTTACGCCGCGATGGATGGCAAGTTGGCCGCCATCCTTGCTGTGGCCGATCCGATCAAGGAAACGACACCGCAGGCCATCCGCGCGCTTCATGCGCTGGGGCTTAAAACCGCTATGATCACCGGCGACAATGCCCGCACCGCGCAGGCCATCGCCCGCCAGCTTGGCATCGACGAGGTGGTGGCCGAAGTGCTGCCCGACGGCAAGGTCGCTGCCGTGAAACGCCTCAAGGCGATTGGCCCGCTCGCTTATGTCGGCGATGGCATCAACGACGCCCCGGCCCTTGCCGAGGCGGATGTGGGCATTGCTGTTGGCACCGGCACCGATATTGCCATCGAAGCGGCGGACGTGGTGCTGATGTCCGGGCGGCTGACCGCGGTGTCGGACGCCATTGCGCTGTCCAAAGCGACGATGCGTAACATCCGGCAGAATCTGTTCTGGGCCTTTGCCTACAATGCCGCCCTGATCCCGGTGGCGGCTGGGGTGCTGTGGCCGGCCTTTGGCCTTCTGCTGTCACCGGCCTTTGCTGCCGGGGCCATGGCGCTGTCCTCGGTGTTTGTCCTTGGTAATGCGCTGCGGCTGCGGCGCTACACCCCCACCAAAGCCTGAAGGAGCCAGACCATGAACATCGGTGAAGCGGCCAAAGCCTCTGGCGTGTCGGCCAAGATGATCCGCTATTACGAGGCATCCGGCCTGATCCCCGCTGCTGGGCGGACCCAGTCGGGCTACCGCGTCTATTCGGACAGCGAAGTGCAGATGCTGCGCTTCATTCGGCGCTCTCGCGACCTGGGCTTTCCAGTTGAAAAGATCGAGGAACTGCTGGCGCTGTGGCGGGACCGGTCTCGCCACAGCGCCGATGTCAAACGCCTTGCACAGGAGCAGATCGACGGGCTGGAGCGGAAAATCAGCGAAATGCAAGCGATGATGGAAACGCTTCAGCACCTTGCCGATGCCTGCTGTGGCGACCAGCGTCCGGATTGCCCGATACTCGTTGACCTTGGCAGCGGTCCGAGCTTCACCACGGACCACAGGCCGACCAAACTCGGCCAATTTGCGGCAAATGCCGTCACAGCCCGCCCACGCAGTTGATTAACACACCAGTTTGGTCCGGTGCCCAAGCGGGGAGGATGGCGCAAGGCCCTTGCGATGGGCAAAACAATCACCGGATCGGGGCCGCTATTTGCGCCTCAAGTCACAGGTTGACTTCGTGGTCGCCGGATGACCGTCGACCGGCCAAGCCTAACAAAACGCTGATTTATCGCGACTCGGTCGTATCATGACAAAATCGATGACGTCCACATGATGTGCATTGACAGGTAGGTATTGGCATGGTGACTTCACCTGACGCAGCCATGGGAGAACCTGGCACCGGCGGCCTTGGGAGGGGGCGGCGGATCAAGACCGGGGGATTTGCCTACATCTGGCTGCGGTCTGCAATGCTACATTTCGTCACTAGCTGTCAAAGTCCGTCTGCCCATTGGGCCAATAATACCTTTCAATCAAAGTCGACCACGTATGTCTGGGAGGACACTGAATGACTGCCAAGAACAACATACCGCCAGCGGTATTTGCGATGCATCGTCGCCAATTCATGCTGACCGCTGCCGCGGGCGCACTCGGCGCAGGCGCTGCGCCATTTACGGCCTTTGCACAGGATGCCGCCGCCGCCGTTGAAATCAGCCCCTCAACCCCGATGGCCGAACTGCCGCGTGAGGCGCAGGCCGTTCTGGGTTGGTCGATGACCTCGCCCGTGGGTGTGACCAACCCTTGGGCCGTGCCCGGCTATACCCATCAGGAGGGCAACGCCTTCATGTGGGAACCCCTGATGTATTTCGGCATCTTCAAGGACGACTATATCCCCTGGCTTGCCGCCAGCATGGAATATACCAGTCCTGATTTCATGGCGCTGCAGATCAAGATCAATCCGGCAGCGAAGTGGAGCGACGGTGTGGCCGTCACGGCCAAGGATGTGGTCTTTACCTTCGAAGGCCAGATGAAGAATGAAAAGCTGCCCTACCATGCCGCCTTTGACCAGTTCATGGAAAGTGCAACCGCAACCGACGATCTGACCGTCGATGTGAAATTCAAGATCGCCGCCCCGCGCTTTAAATTCGAAGTGCTGTGCGAAAAGTTTGACACCGGCATTCCGATCGTTCCCGCCCATGCCTTTGACGGTCAGACCGATGTGAACGCCATGATGGGCGGGGCCGAGATGCCGCATTCCGGGCCCTATGATCTGATCGCGTGGAACTCGTCGCAAAAGATCTTCAACCTGCGGGAGGATTGGTGGGCCGTCGGCGCCGGACTGATCGCGCTGCCCGATGTCAAGCGGATCATCATATCCAACCTTGGCGGTCAGGTTGGCCAGAACATGGACACCATCGCCCAGCGCATCGTGAACAACGAGATGGACTCGGCCCTCGACATGCGGTCGTCGGTCATCGGCAACATTCTGGCCCAGAACCCCAAGATTACCACCCATACCGGCAACGCGTCGCCCTATGGCTATCTGGATTGGTGGCCGAACTCGCTATGGATGAACACGCAGCTGGCCCCGTTCGATGACAAGCGCGTGCGCCGGGCCATCAGTCTGGCCATCAACCGCGACATCATCAACGACACCCTGTACGAAGGCGCCAAGATCGCGACGATCTACCCCTTCCCCCTCTATCCCGGCCTGCAAGCGTTTGTTGACAGCCCCGAGATAAAGGCGTTGGAGGAGAAGCTGCAACCCGGCCTGTACGACGTCGATGCCTCGGCCGCCCTGATGACCGAAGCGGGCTTCACCAGGAACGGCCGCGATCTTTGGGAAAAGGATGGCGCGACCGTCAACTGCACGATCAACGGCTTTGAGGGCATCCACAGCGACATCGTCCCGATCCTGGTCGAGTTTCTGCTGGCCGCCGGTTTTGACGCAGCTGTAAACTTTGGCACCAACGCCTACCAGAACATGGCCGACGGTGTGGCGGGTCTGTACATGTTCGGCCACGGCGCCAGCCTGAAAGACCCCTATGCCGCGTTGGAGCTGTTCCATGGCCGCTTCAGCACCTCGATCGGGACTTCGGCAGGGAACAACCGGTTCTCGCGTTACAGCAATCCGGAATTCGACGCGGCCTTGGACATCATGGCACCGCTCGCCTCGGATGACCCGAAATTCCACGAAAACGCCGTGAAAGCGATGGAGATTTACTGGTCAGAACAGATCGATGTGCCGATCATCCAGTGGCTGCACCGCATCGCGTACAACCAGACCTACTGGACCAACTGGCCGACCACCGAAAATCTGGCTGCCGGCACCAATGGCGCGTTCTGGGCGCATACCGGCCTGCTGGTGATCAGCGGTTTGAAAAAGGCCTGAGGCCGCAACGCCAAGGCCGCTGCGGCAAGGGGTCACTCCCTTGTCGCACCCTTTCAAGGAATATGCCCATGATTCTGCGCTTGATCGCACGGCGTCTGCTGTTTTTGCTGCTGGTCATCTGGTCGGCCTCGACCATCGTATTTTTTATTCCACGCCTGTCAAAGACCAACGCCATCCGCGAACGCTTTGCCGAACTGGCCCGCAATGGGGGCTTTTCACCCGCAGACATGGAAAAGCTGGTTGCATCCTACAACAAGCAATTCGGCCTCGATAATCCGTTGTGGCAGCAATATCAGGAATATCTGGTCAACATCGTGCGGCTGGATTTCGGTTATTCACTGAACAAATACCCGATGACCGTGACGCAAGTGATTATGCAGGCCGTGCCATGGACACTGTCGCTGCTGCTGGTCACGACAATCCTCAGCTTTCTGATCGGCAATCTTTTGGGCGCGTTGTCGGCTTGGCCCAAGGCTCCGACCTGGGTGCGCACCATCGCCACGCCATTTGTCCTGCTGACCGGCGTGCCTCCCATCATCATGGGCGTGCTGCTGCTGTTCTTTCTGGGGTTCAAATTGAAATGGCTGCCTTTGGGCGGATCCTATTCCATCGGCCTGATCCCGGACGGATCATGGGCCTTCTTTGTCGACATGATGATCCACCAGATATTGCCGGCCTTGTCGCTGATTCTGGGCTCGGTCGGCGGCTGGGTCCTGTCGATGCGCGGCATGGGCATCACGATTCAGGGCGAGGATTACGTGAACTTCGCCGAGCATAAGGGCCTGAAGGGCCGCGCCATCTTTCGCGATTACTACCTGCGCAATACGTTGTTGCCGCAGGCGACCGGCCTCGCCTTGGCCTTGGGCACCGTCGTCACCTCGGCGATCGTGGTCGAGGGACTGTTCGGCTTGCCGGGCATCGGTCTGGTCCTGAACAACGCCATCCGCTCTAACGACTTTCCGGTCATTTACGGCATCGTGCTGTTCATCACCGTCGCCGTGGCGACCATGATGGTATTGATGGAGTTCATCTATCCCCTGCTCGACCCCCGCATCCGCAATGAATAGGAGGGGACAGTGGCCGACATTTCCCTGAGAATACAACGTCCAGGCCGGCTATGGCTGACATGGCGCTACATCAAGCGCAACAAAAGTCTGGCGATCGGGCTGGCGGTGATGCTGTTCCTGATCGCCTTCACGGCCATCGGCTTCATGGTTATCAACCCCAAACACGCCTATCCGCTGTCGGCGGCGCCGCGTCAGGCGCCCGGTCTGAAATACATCCTCGGCACCGATTTCTTTGGCCGCGACCTTTATGCCGCCATGGTCGTCGGCATGTGGCAAACCGCCGCCATCGGGCTGGTCGCGGGCGGTCTGGGCACTTTGATCGGGGTGTTCTTGGGATTTGTATCGGCCTATTTCGGCGGCTGGATCGACACCATCATCAAAACCGTGTGCCAGATCCTGACCCCTATTCCCGTCTTGCTGATCCAGGTCGTCGTCGCAGGGTCACTTGACAAACGCGATGTCACCATCATGGTCATGGCGTTGATTATCGTGTCGCTCGGCTGGATGGGCACCACTCTGGTCGTCCGCTCCCAGGTCCTGACGATGAAGGAGCGCCAATTCGTCGCCGTCGCCAAATTGTCCGGGGTGGGGTCGATGGGGATCATTTTCAAGGAAATCATGCCCAACCTGTTGCCCTTTATCGCCGCCGCCTTTGTGGTGCAGGTCTTCCAAGCGGTCTTTGCTTCGTTCTACCTTGCCGTCCTCGGCCTCGGCCCGCTGCGCGAGCCTCTTTTGGGCAACATCATCTGGTCCGCCCAAGGACAGGGCGCGTTCTTCAACGGCTGGTGGTGGTGGCCCATCGAACCCGCTGTCGCCATGGTGCTGATCCTGGGCTCCCTCGCCCTGATCAATATGGGCCTGGACGAGTTGGCCAATCCCCGCGTGCGGAAGACGGAATAGATGAACATTCAGACCTTGACCAAACCCGTCCTCGACGTACAGAACCTTGTCGTCACCTATTACACCGACGCTGGCCGCGCCAAAGCGTTGGACGATGTCAGCTTTACCCTGCGCGCCGGGGAAAAGCTGGGCATGGTGGGTGAAAGCGGTTCGGGCAAAAGTACCCTCGCCCTCGCGATGATGCGCATGATCAAACCACCGGGCCGCATCGAGGGTGGCCGCGTCATGATCGGCGACACCGACCTGATGCAATTGTCGGAAGAGCAGATGCGTCAGGCCCGCCTGTCCCGCATCGCCTATATCCCGCAAGGCGCGATGAATTCGCTGAACCCCGTCACCCGGATCGGCGCGCAACTGGTTGACGCCATCCGCTCGCACGGCATCCGCGACAGCCGGTCCCAGGTCGAGGAACGCTGCATCAACGCGCTGAAATCGGTCGACCTCGACCCCGCAACGTTCCGCATGTACCCGCACGAGCTGTCCGGCGGCATGAAGCAGCGCGTCTGCATCGCCATCGGCATCCTGCTGCAACCTGCGGTCATCATCGCGGATGAACCGACCTCGGCCCTCGACGTTGTCACCCAGCGTCAGGTCATGGAGACCATCGACCGCGTCAAGGATCAGATCAACGCCGCCGTCATCCTGATCGGCCACGACATGGGGCTGATGGCGCAATTCGTCGACCGCGTCGCCGTGATGTATTCCGGGCGCCTGGTCGAGGTGGCCACAACGCGCGAGATGTTCACCGCGCCGATGCACCCCTACGCCGCCGCACTGATCAGCTCGTTGCCGAACCTAGAGAACAAGGGCGTGTTTCAGGGCATCCCCGGCCTCGCGCCTTCGCTTCTCCGCTTGCCGGGTGGCTGCGCCTTTCACCCCCGTTGCGCCCGCGTGATGGACCATTGCAAGACCGTGCGCCCGGTCACCCGCACCGTGCGCGGCGATCGCCTCGTGACCTGCCACCTTTATGATGCCGAGGCGTGAATGACCAACCTGCTGGAACTGCGCCATGTCTCGAAAACCTACTCGCGCGGCCTGATCAACACCAAGTCCACCGTCGCCCTGCAGGACATTTCCCTGATGTTGAAGGAGGATGACCCAACGATCATGACCGTCGCCGGGGAAAGCGGCTCGGGCAAAACCACACTCGCCATGCTGCTGCTGGGCTTCATCACCCCCACCACCGGCCAGATCATCTATCGCGGCCGCGACATCACCACCCTGCAAGGCGACGACCGCATGGCCTTTCGTCGCGAGGTTCAAGCCGTGTTCCAGGACCCCTTCGCCGTCTTCAACCCCTTTTACACCGTCGACCACCTGTTGACCGTCCCCATCCGCCAGTTCAAACTCGCCAAAACCGCCGCCCAGGCCCGCGACAAGATGGATGAGGCTTTGACCGCCGTTGGCCTGCGCCCCGAGGATGTTCTTGGCCGCTTCCCCCACCAACTGTCCGGCGGTCAGCGCCAGCGCATCAATGTTGCCCGCGCGTTGCTGCTGAAACCGCGCCTGCTGATCGCGGATGAGCCGGTGTCGATGGTCGACGCCTCGCTGCGCGCCTCGATCCTTGAAACCCTGCGCAATCTGCAGCGCGACCACGGTGTCTCGATCATCTACATCACCCATGACCTGACCACCGCCTATCATATCGCCAAGTCGATCATCGTCCTGTACCGTGGCGGCGTGATGGAGGCGGGCGATGTCGACCGCGTCATCAAATCCCCCCAACATCCCTATACCCGCCTGCTTGTCGACAGCATCCCATGGCCGACCCTGGATCAACGCTGGGGCAGCGACACGATCAAGGCGCGCGAGGCTGGCGGTTCCGGCACCGGCTGTCCCTTCCGCAGCCGCTGTCCTATGGTCATGGATCAATGCACGACTCAACCGCCCCTGTACCGTATTCACGACACCCAAGCCGCCGCCTGCTACCTGCACGCCGCACATCCTTCCATCGCGGCAGACCGCCTGACCGAACTCCTCCCCACCCGCGCCGCAGCCGAGGTTTGAATGCTTGAAATCGCAGAATACATTCCCCCTACCCGTTCGCCTTTGTGGACCCTCACCCGTCAGGCTGGCATCAGTCTTGCCGTTGGCGGTCTGCCCTTCGACAGCCTACAACCCGGCGAGGGCCTGTGCGACCTGGCCCCCCTGACCCGCATGAAAGCGACCTATGAGGAGGGCGGCTTCAAACTGGCGGTGATAGAGGCACGCCCGCCTTTGAACAAAACCAAGCGTGGTCTGCCGGGCCGCGACGAAGAAATCGCCACGGTCTGCACCCTACTGGAAAACATGGGCAAACTGGGCATCCCCGTCTGGTGCTATGAATGGATGACCGATTTCAACTGGGTCCGCACCAACCTCGCCACCCCCTCACGCGGCGGGTCGGTGGTGACCAGTTTTGACCTGAAAGATGTGCCCGAAAACCTGACCGACCAACCGCCAATTGATGAAGATGCGCTGTGGGCCAACCTGCAATACTTCCTGCACAAAGTCCTGCCCGTCGCCGAAAGGGCCGGCGTCAAACTGTCCATGCACCCCGACGATCCGCCCCTGTCGCCCATCCGTGGCGTCGGTCGCATCATGCGGTCAGTCCAGAACTACCACCGCCTGATGGACCTCGCTGACAGCCCGCAGAATACGATCACGATGTGCCAGGGCAACTTTACCCTGATGACCTCCGACCTGCCGGCCGCCATCCGCAAATTCGGTCAAAAAATCAGCTTCGTCCACTTCCGCGATGTGCAGGGGGTGCCGGAAAAGTTCTACGAAACCTGGCACGACGCGGGGCAGACCGACATGCTGGAATGTATGAAAGCCTACCGCGACATCGGCTTTACGGGCGTTCTACGCCCCGACCATGTGCCGACCGTCGAGGGCGACAGCAACGCCAATGCGGGCTATTCTTCCTTCGGCCGCCTTTATGCCATCGGCTATATCCGCGGCCTGCGCCAAGCCGTTTATGCGGGGTAAATGATGAAAATCGCAGTCACAGGCGGCTCGGGCGGCATCGGCCGCGCCATCACCGACATGGCCCTGACCCAAGGCCACGACATCATCAGCATCGACCGCGTCGCCCCCGACGAACCGCGCGATGGCGTGACCTATATCCAGGCCGAATGCACAAACTACGACGCCATGGTCGCGGCCTGTGCGGGCGCCGAAGCAATGATCCACATGGCCGCCATCCCCCACCCGATGAAGGACCCCAACCACATCGTCCACAACAACAACGTCGTCGGCTCCTACAACGCCCTGCGCGCCGCCGTTGAAAACAATATACTGCGCATCTGTCAGGCCTCTTCGGTCAACGCCATCGGCCAGGCCTACAGTCGCACTCCGCGATACGACTATTTCCCCATCGACGAACAGCACCCCAACTACGCCGAAGACCCTTATTCCCTGTCGAAATGGATCTGCGAACAACAGGCCGACGCCTTCGCCCGCCGCTATGAAGGCATCTCCATCGCATCAATGCGGTTCCACTGGGTGCTGCCCGACCGCGCCTTCGCTGCGCAGCATTACGGCAATCTGGATTGGAAGCCCGACAAACACCTCTGGGCCTATACCCGCCGCGACGCCGCCGCCGATGCCTGCCTGAAAGCTGTACAGACCGACCTGCATGGCCATGAAGTCTTCTACATCGTCGCACCTGACACGGCCAGCCACCGCCCTAGCGCCGACCTCGCTGCGCAGCATTTCCCCGACGTGCCCATCCACGGCTCGCCCACCGGCAACTGGAGCTTCATGACCTCCGCCAAAGCCACCCGCCTTCTGAACTGGCACCACCCTGTGGAAGACACCCCCTTGTGACGCCTTCATTCACACCGATCCAAATACTCCAAGGGGGCCCGGGGGTGTGAAACCCCCGGTGCTCCGCCAGCATCAAGAACCCCCTTCCAAGGCCATCCCCATGAAAATCACCAACATCAAAGTCATCATCGCCTCCCCCGGCCGCAACTTTGTCACAGTCAAGGTGATGACCGATGAAGGCCTTTATGGCGTCGGCGACGCCACTGTGAACGGCCGCGAATTGGCGGTCGCCGCCTACCTGACTGAACACGTCATCCCGATCCTGATCGGCAAAGACCCCCACAAGATCGAGGATATCTGGCAATACCTTTACAAAGGCGCCTATTGGCGTCGCGGTCCGATCACCA
Organism: Rhodobacterales bacterium; assembly: GCA_038323315.1. Lineage (GTDB taxonomy): Bacteria > Pseudomonadota > Alphaproteobacteria > Rhodobacterales > Rhodobacteraceae > Stagnihabitans. Next base: position 29,956 of record JBBQGU010000004.1, read on the forward strand.
TGGCCGCCATCTCTGGCATCGACGTGGCGCTGTGGGACATCAAGGCCAAGGCGGCCAACATGCCCCTTTACCAACTTCTCGGCGGCGCCTCCCGCGACAAGGTGATGATCTACCAACACGTCGGCGGCATGACGATCGAGGAAACAGTCGAGGGCGTTGTCGCGCTGAAGGAAAAGGGCCTGCTCGCAATCCGCGCCCAAGTCTCGATCCCCGGCTTGCCGCCCATCTATGGCACCGGTCCATCGATCGACCAAGGCACCGGCGGCATGGTGCAGACCCGCCCCGTGGAAGAAGTCTGGTCAACCCACAAATACCTGCCCCTGATCCCCAAGCTGTTCGAAAAACTGCGCGACACTGTCGGCTGGGATCTGCATCTGCTTCACGACGTCCACCACCGCCTGACCCCCATCGAGGCCGCCCGCCTTGGTCGCGACCTGGAACCCTACCGCCTTTTCTGGCTTGAAGACTGCGTTCCCGCCGAACTGCAAGAGGGGTACCGTCTGATCCGCCAGCACACCACCATCACGCTGGCTTTGGGCGAGATTTTCAATCCCATCTACGACTGCCAGCAACTCATCTCGGCACAGCTGATCGACTATATCCGCGTCACCTCGGTCCACGCCGGCGGGGTCACCGGCCTGCGCCGCATCTTTGACTTTGCTGCCATCTACCATGTCCGCTCGGCCTGCCACGGCCCGATGGACGTGTCCCCCATCGCCATGGGCGCCAATGTCCATGTCGACCGCTGGATTCCCAATTTCGGCATTCAGGAGTTTTCCGGCTACACCGAAGCCACCCACGAG
>JBBQGU010000005.1:0-30676 GCA_038323315.1 Rhodobacterales bacterium
GATCAGAGCCAAGATCACTGTGGTTAAAATCAACCCCACAAATGCCGGCAACAACGCCAATGCCACCGCCATCATTATGAGGCCATTTCGTGTCGATTGCAGCTTTTCGACAAGTTCGGCTTGTGCCAGGGCAATTTCGCCCTTGACCATGTTCGAAATATGCAAGAGCACCGCGCCCAACAACTCACTCGTCGTTCTGGATTGCGGGTCGTTTGTCACAACATCTGCTCCGCTTAATGACGGTCAGCGCTGGACTTTGCAATTCGGCCAGCCGCAAATCCGATGATCGCAGCCCCAACCAGAAACGCCATCGGGTTGCGCTGAACGGCGACCTTGCTTTCGGCGATCAGGTCACCCAGCGGGCCCGCGCTGACATTGTCGGCAATTTCGGACACACTGGCCGCGACCGAGTCAATGATCCGCGCGCCTGATGCGCTTTGACGGTTGGCAAAGCCACGGACATTTTCAGCGATCTTCTGACCCTGATCGGCGGCCGCGTCGGCTCCCTCGCGGATCCGGGCAGCAGCTTCGTCGCGTATGGACGCACCCATGTCACCGGCCGAATTCATCGCGTCGCGCGCGTCATCTTTCAACGTTTCGGCGGTCTCGCGCAGATTGGATTTCATGGTGGAATTAGACATGGCCATCTCCTTGGCTGGTTGAGTGCGGCGCTGCGCCGCGAAGATCAGACTTGGCAAAATGCGGGATCGGATGGTTGAAACCCCATCCGGAGCGTCGTCTTGGAACAACACCGGCCACAGGATCTGGTTCCCGGTCAGGAAGGTTTGGAACCGGTGGAAAAGTGCGGAACCGACACGCAGGGACCGCGTTGATGATGACAAGCAACTAAAGATCGTTCTGTAACAAGGAGAAATGACATGTTGGGGTGGGCCCTTACATTTCTGGTGGTCGCACTGATTGCAGCCGCTTTGGGTTTTGGCGGCATCGCGGGAGCATCTGCCGGTATTGCGCAAATCCTGTTTGTCGTCTTCATCGTATTGTTTGTCGTGGCAATGCTCGCGCGGGCGTTGCAAGGCAAACCGCCGACCTGACGCCGCTCCACAGGTTTCAAAGAATTGCCCGTGGGATGGCCTGCGGGCAATTTGTTTTTCACACGCACGTTGCCTGGAACATTTTCCACGATATTGCGTTGAAACTTCATCTTGAACCTTTGGAACATCGGAGACTGCAATGGGTTTGATCTGGACAATTCTTATTGGGTTTATAGCTGGCGTCATCGCCAAGTTCATCATGCCGGGGCCGAACGAGCCATCAGGCTTCATCATGACCACTGTGCTGGGAATTGTTGGTGCCTTTGTGGCAACTTACATCGGCCAGGCCTTGGGCTGGTATACGGCGGGCGACGGCGCAGGATTGTTCGGCGCGGTCTTTGGTGCCATTGTCCTGTTGTTCGCCTGGGGGATGATCGCGCGCCGGGCCTGACAGACCAAGGGCCATCCCAGGGACGGAGCGTTGGCCTTGTTGGTCTTTCTCAAAATATCTTGATCGGGATGGGAACTTTATCGTCGCCGGCACGTTAGTAAAGCATACCGACTTCGGCTTCTGTCCCGGCCGGGTCGGCAGACTAATCGCTGCACGTGTTCGTGCTGCGCCGCCAAGATCCCCACGGGGAACTTGGCGGTTTTTTTTGTCGGGTTGGGTCGCATTCAGACCGGGCGTTGCAATTGATGTTCGCAACTGTTTATCATCGGTATATGTTCACCATCGAACACGAGTTTGACGCCACAGTGATCACCCTTGTCGACGAGGGTCACGTGCATTTGCAGGAGGACGTGACGATCGAGGCGTTTGACGATTGCGTCGTGGTTCAGCAGGTCGACGCTTTGACTGACAAGCCGATGCGGATCACACTCTCGCCCGGTCAGGTCAAGGATCTTATCGCAGCACTGAACTTGCCCGAAGGGGTCTACCGGCTGAAATAGGTCAACATCTCCGGCATAGCTTGTGGAACCGGACGCCAGACCGGACCTGGCAATTTTTACCATCTTGACCATGGCTATCCCGCCTCCAGACGCCCGCGCGAAACCCGAAACCGGCTTGACGGCGGGAAAAGCAGACAGCAGACCATTGCGCAAGAGGTGATACATGTTGAAACCCAACCCTGAGGCTCAGGCTTTTCTGTCACAGCGTCGGTCGCGCGTGGCCAAACTGTTCGCAGGGCCTGTGCCCGACCATCAGGCCCTGCGGGGTATCATCACGACAGCCTTGCGCGTGCCGGATCATGGCAAGCTGGAGCCTTGGCGGCTGGTCGTCCTGGACCGCGCCGCGATGCTGCGGCTGGCCGATCTGGCGGAGGCGCGTGCGGTCGAGTTGGGTTACGACGCGCAAAAGGTCGGCAAAGGGCGCGGACAGTTTGATCAGGGGCAATTGGCCGTTGTGGTGATCTCGTCGCCCAAGGGCGAGATGAAACCGCTGGTGGAACAGGTCGCCTCGGCCGCAGCCTTGTGCATGAACCTGTTGAACGCGGCCGAGGCGGCGGGCTGGGGGGCGAATTGGCTGACCGGCTGGCCCGCGCATGACCCGCAGTTCATCGCCCGGGCCTTTGGCTGTGTCGCGGGGGAAACCGTGTCCGGTATCGTGCATATCGGCACGCCGCCCGAGGACGGTGCGGACCGGCCCCGGCCCGACATCGACCGGGTGACAAGCTGGCCCACGGGTCGGGTCCCGGCATGATCCTGGGGGATTTCCTGAAAGCCTTGAGCCAGTTGGGCGATGCCCGTTTCCTGCGCGTGATGCTGTTGGGCGTGGCCCTGTCGTTGGCGCTGTTGCTGGGCATTTATGCCGTGCTGGTCGGTCTGTTCGATCTGCTGATCCCCGGCCAGATCACGATCCCGTTTGTGGGTGAGGTCGGCGGGATCACAGCGCTGTTCGACTGGGGCTCGCTGGTGCTGGTGCTGGTGCTGTCGGTGTTCTTGATGATGCCGGTCGCATCGGCCTTTTCCGCGTTTTTCCTGGACTGGGTTGCGGATGCGGTCGAGGACCGGCACTACCCCGGATTGCCGCCGGTGCAGGGTATGGGGCTGGGGGCGATGCTGGTGGACACGCTGGGATTTCTGGCACTGATCGTCGGCGTCAACCTGCTGTCGCTGCTGCTATGGGCGGTGACAGGGCCGGTCATGCCACTGATCACCTGGGGACTGAACGGCTATCTGCTGGGGCGGGAGTTTTTCACGCTGGTCGCGGCCCGGCATCTGGGGCGTGAGGGCGCGATGGCGATGCGGCGCAATTTTTCGACGCAAGTGTGGTTTGCCGGCGTCTTGATGGCGGCGCCTTTGGCCTTTCCCTTGGTCAACCTGCTGGTGCCAGTGCTGGGGGTCGCGACCTTTACCCACATGTTCCACCGCTTGCGGCGGACTTGACCACGCCCGGCGCAGCGCTCAATGAGCCGTGGCGGCCAACCGTTGGCGGAGCGCTACGGGGATGCGGGCCGGGTGGCCGGTGTCGGTCAGGCAGACCAGAGTGACCTGCGCCACAAACACCCGATCGCTGCCACGCAAGACCGTTTGGTCCAGCGTGATCCGTGCCCCTGTCACAGCGATCTCTGCGGTTTCGACCCGCAATTCATCATCAAACCGCGCCGGTCTCAGATAGTCAGCCTCAATCCGCCGCACGGCAAAGACCAGCCCCTGCTGGCTGCGCAACAGCGCCTGATCCACACCCAGACCGCGCACCCATTCGGTGCGGGCGCGTTCGATGAATTTCAGGTAATTCGCGTAATACACGATGCCCGCCAGATCCGTGTCCTCGTAATAGACGCGGAGGGTGAAGCTGTGCCGCATCAGATCAGCGGCACAAAGGGTACACCGCAGGCTGCCAGGATCAGAGGCAGCGCCAGAAACATCCATTTCAACATCGCAATCTCCCTTTCCCGTTCAAGCCTAGCGCAGGCGGGCGTGCAGCCGCAAGGCATGGGATGGGTCATCTGCGGTGACGGGCATCACAGGGTCATAGGCGGCGCGGATGACGGCGGCGATCTGCGGTCGCAGGACGGCTCGGCCTGCAATCTGCGCCAGCGGTGCCTGGCCAGCAAAGGCGCGGTCGGACCAAAGGCAGATCGCCTCGACCGCCTGCAGCAGAGCCAGATCCTCGGCCGCCATCGCCGACAAGGCGTCATCCATGCGCAGAAAAACGATCACCGCCTTGATGGCGCCTTCGGCATCGCGGCGGAACAGTCGGTATTGATTGGCATTCCGGGCGGCAAGCCTGTCACAAAGCGACCCCAGACCCGGCACCAGATGGTCAAGTCCGGGCACGGGCGGCAGTTCGGTCCAGTCACGGATGAAAAACAGCATCAGGTTTGCCCCCAATTCGGGGTCGGTCAGGGCCATCTTGTGACCGGCCAGGCTGACGACGGCCTCGATCGCGCCCTTGATCACCGCCAAAGTGGCGTCGTCGGTCCCAAACACCACCGGCACGATCGGCCGACCCCAGCGGGCAAAGCGATAGGAACCGTCCGCCTGAGTGAACAGCGCCGCCACATCGCCGGCTTCAAAACGCATCGCTGCAGCTTTCACGTTGGTCCAGATAACCATACCGTCGCGGCGGATGCCCCTCCAAACCCTTTAACCGCCGAGGAAATCGCCCTTGCCGACGTCCACCCCATTGGCGCGCAGGATCGCATAGGTCGTGGTCATGTGGAAATAAAAGTTCGGAATCGCATAAGCGCCGTAATATTGCGGTGCAGAGAAGGTCAGTTCGCGCGGGCCGGCCTTGACCATGATGGTGCGGCTTTCGGCATCGGCAAAGGCGGCATCCGGGATCGTCGTGATGAAGGCGATTGTCTTGGCAATCCGGTCTTTCAACTCGGCCACCGTGCTCTCGGTGTCGGCAAACGTGGGCACTTCGGTGCCGGAAAGCCGGGCACAGGCACCTTTGGCGTGGTCGCAGGCAATTGTGACCTGACGCCACAGCGGCAGCATGTCCGCGACCAGCCGCAGCTGCGCCAATACTTCGGGCTTGATCTTTTTGGCCTCGGCGTAGGCGTCGGCCTTTTCGAGGATCCTGGACAAGGCGGTCAGGGAATGGACAAAGGACGGGACGGGCGACAGCATGGCAAGGCTCCTGTTGATTTGGCCGCATCAAAGGCCGTTTTGGCGACGAAAGGCAAGAGGCGTCAAAGCCCCAGACACCACCGCATGACGGCCTTTTGCGCATGCAGACGGTTCTCGGCCTCGTCGAACACCACGGAATGCGGGCCGTCCATGACCGCAGAGGTGACCTCGTCATTGCGGTGGGCGGGCAGGCAATGCATGAACAGCGCGTCAGGTCTGGCTTGGGCCATCAGGGCGTCGTTGACCTGATAGGGCGACAGTTGGTTGTGCCGCCGCTCCTTGGCGCTTTCGGGGTCGTGCATCGACACCCAGGTGTCGGTCACCACCAGATCGGCGCCCTTGACCGCGCGCATCGGGTCACGCTCGATCAGAACCTCGCTGCCTTTGCTGCGGGCAAATCCGATGGATTTATCCTCGGGGTCCAGCGGCTCCGGGCCGGTATAGGTGAAGTCAAAGCCGAACTGTCCCGCCGCGTGGATGAAACTGGCGCAGACATTGTTGCCGTCGCCTGCCCAGACAACCCGGCGTCCGGCAATCGGGCCGCGATGTTCTTCGTAGGTCATCACGTCGGCCATGATCTGGCAGGGATGGGTCCGGTTGGTCAGGCCGTTGATCACGGGCACCGTGGCATGCTCGGCCATCTCCAGCAGCGTCGCCTCTTCATAGGTGCGGATCATGATCAGGTCGACATAGCGCGACAGGACCCGCGCGGTGTCGGCAATCGTCTCGCCATGGCCTAACTGCATTTCCTTGCCGGACAGGACCATCGTCTGCCCGCCCATCTGCCGGACGCCGACATCAAAGGACACGCGGGTGCGGGTCGATGGCTTTTCAAAGATCAGCGCCACCATCCGGCCGGCCAGCGGCTGCGCATCGTCCGGTTCCCCCTTGGGGCGGCCAAGGCGCGCGGTTTTCATCGCCTTTGCCGAGTTGATCATTGACCGCAGGTCAGCGGCGTCGGTTTTGTGGATATCAAGGAAGTGTTTCATGGCGTACTCTTGGACCTGTGGCCCCTGGAAATTCAAGTCAGGATCATGGATCGAAGGACATGACCAAGGTCATGTCACCCGCCCCGTCGCGGCGTAAGGCCACATCGCGAAACCCCGCTCGTCGGTAGGCGCGGACGGCGCGCTCATTTTCGGGGTCAGGGTCGATCACGACCTTGGATGCACCAGTTTGCAGCAGGTGGTTCGCATAAATCCGCAGCATCGCCGAACCATGGCCCCGGCCCAGCATCTGGGGTGGACCAACAAAGCAATCGAGCGCAATTGTTCCGGGTGGAAAATCGGCCAGGTGCGGCGCACCCTCGGGCCAGGCATGGGCGGGATAGCTTTGCAGATAGCCGAACGGGACATTATCGACCGTGGCAATCTGCTGATCCATCAGCGGCTGATCCAGATCCTCGGTCACCAAAGAGGTCTGTTCGGCGGGGTCGCCCCACCACGCCCGCGCATGCGGCGTGTCAAGCCAACCTGCAACCATCGCCAGATCTTCCCGCGTCATCGGCCTCAGCCCATAGTCACCCGGCATGTTCCACCGCCTGTGCGGCACGGTCGAGCCTTGTCAGCGCCTCGGTAATGTCGGCGTCGGGGATGTTCAGGGCGGGCAGCAGACGGATGACATTGTCGGCGGCGGGGACGGTCAGCACGGCCTGGGCATAGGCCGCCTTGACGATATCGGTATTGGTCGCGCGGCATTTCAGGCCCAGGATCAGGCCCTGCCCGCGCACGCCCTCAAACACCGTCGGATGGGCGGCAACCAACCCCTCCAACCCCTGCCGGAACAGCGCACCCTTGGCGGCTACCTGCTCAAGGAACCCCGGCGCAGTGATGATCTGCATCACCTTGGCCCCCACGGCACAGGCCAGCGGGTTGCCGCCATAGGTCGAGCCATGGCTGCCCGCCACCATGCCCGCAGCCGCACCCTCCGTCGCCAGAACCGCGCCCAACGGGAACCCGCCGCCGATCCCCTTGGCGACCATCATGATATCAGGCGTGATCCCGGACCATTCATGGGCGAACAGGCGGCCCGAGCGGCCCATTCCACATTGAACCTCATCAAAGATCAGCAGCGTGCCGGTGCTGTCGCACAGATCGCGCAAGCCCTTCAGGCATTGGTCGGGCACGGTTCGGATGCCACCCTCGCCCTGAATAGGCTCGATCAGCACGGCGCAGGTCTGGATGGTAATGGCCGCGCGCAGGGCATCATGGTCGCCCCATGCCAGATGGGTGAAACCGGGCATCAACGGGCCAAAGCCCTTGACCATCTTTTCCGACCCTGCCGCCGCGATGGCCCCCGTTGACCGGCCATGGAACGCGCCGTCAAAGGTGATGATGTCGGTCCGTTCGGGCTGACCATTGGCATAGTGGTACTTGCGCGCCATCTTGATCGCCAGTTCGGCGGCCTCGGTGCCGGAATTGGTGAAGAACACCGTATCGGCAAAGGTCGCCTCGACCAGCAGATCGGCCAGCCGTTCCTGTTCGGGGATGCGGTACAGGTTGGACACATGCCACAGCTTTTGCGCCTGTTCGGTCAGGGTGGCGACCAGGTCCGGGTGGGCATGGCCCAGCGCGTTGACCGCGATTCCGGCCCCCAGGTCCAGATACCGCGTGCCATTCTCGGCCTCCAGCCAAGACCCCTCGCCTTTGACAAAGGCCAAGGGGGCACGGTTATAAGTCGGCAAAACGCTGGAGATCATGGGAACGGTCCTTACGGGTGAAGCCAAAGGCGTGCCAAAGACAGGCGCAAAGGTCAACGTTTATCGGGGGATTTGGAACCTTGTGGGGCAAAGCCACGGCAGATCGGGCGCTTACGCGGTCAGGCGTCGGCGTCGGGGCAACTGCAATATGCGGATCAGCATCATCATGCCGCGAGGGATAGGGCAGAACTGCGAGCCTGTAAAGTGAGTTGAACTGACAGAGTCACGGCCACGACTTCACGCGCCTCAGAAAAGTCATGGCCGGAAAAAGCCTGCCGAAATAAACCTGGGCTTACTGCCCCAGAACCTTGATCCGCCCCTCGACCCCCGGTTTAACCATGCCCTGCCGTTCGACATAGGCCATCACATCATTCGCAACCAGCGCACCCGCGCCGGTGTCGGTGATCAACCGCCCGCCGCCCAAGGCAGCATAGCCGTCGCCACCGCCGAGGATATAGTCGTTGACCGCAACCTTGTACACCTTGGCCGCCTCCAGTGGCGCACCGGCAACCATGACCTCGGACACCCGTTTGCCAGCTTCGGCCGAAGGGTCGTAGACAAAGGTCATCCCCGATACCTGTGGAAAACGCCCGCTGCCCTTTTCAACCTGACTGACGCCGTTTTCCAGCGCGGCAAGCACCTGCGAGCCCGGCAGTTCGGTCAGTTGCGTCACATTGCCAAAGGGCAGTTCCGTCAGAATATCGCGCCGGGTGATCTTGGACCCGGCGTCATAGGTGCGGTCGGCGCGGATGCCGCCGCCGTTCATGATCGCGATATCTGCCCCGGTCATCGCCCGCATGGCATCGGCAATCAGATTGCCCATGGTGCTCTCCTCGCCCCGCACGACATTGCGGCGACTGTCCATTGCGGTCTCGGCGGTGCCAATCTCGACATTCAGGGCGTCGTCCAGCTGCTTGGTATAGGCGTCAACCAGTGCCTGCGATTCGGGGTCGGCGGTGATGGTGGCGGTGTCGATGAACCGAAAGGTCGGCGTCCATTTCACGACCCGCTTGCCATCGGTTTCCGTGATGTCCACCATCAGGTCCAAGGGTGCCAACAGCCGCGCGTCGATCCCGGTTTCGACATAGGCGGTGATCCCGTCATAGGACGTGCCATAGCTGTGATCATCGCCCGACAGAACCACGTCAAATGCCCGCGAGCGCACCAGTTTCAGGTCGTTGTAAATGTCGGTCTGCACGACGCCGACCACCAGATCGGCCCCATCCTTGCGCGCCTGCCTGGCCGCCGCGATCCCCATCTCGACCGTATCGCCAAACACCAGATCCCCGGTCGAGGCGACCTGCGGGCTGGTATCCTGCGCCACCGGAATAAGCGCGATCTTCACGCCTGCCAGTTCTTTCATCATCACCCCGCCAAGGCCCGGAACCGGCGAACCATCTGTGTTGGTGATATTCACCGCCGCCCAAGGGTAGGCCGACGCCTCCATCTTGGCATAGAAATTTTCAGGCCCGAAATCAAACTCGTGGTTGCCCGGCACGGCCAGATCAAAGGGCACCAGATTGGTCAGATCAATGGTGTTCTGCCCCTTGTCAAAGCCGGACAGCAGGCTTGGCGACAGCATATCGCCGTCGAACAGGTACAAGGTGTTGGGATTGGCCGCGCGTTCGGCGCGGGCAACCGCGTTCAGCTTGGCAAACCCGCCCTGCCCGCCTGCGCCGGCAAAGTTATAGACATCGCCAACCCCCAGCAGGGTGATCTTGACCGGCTCGGCCAGCGCGGGGGCGGCAGTCGCCAGCAACAGCAAAACAGCTTTGGAAATGGACATGGTACGATTCCCCTGTTGGTTGTGTCGTCAGTTTGCGCCTTGAACCCTATCCTGTCAAAGGTCGCACGCTCATGACACCCGGCCCTGATCCGTGCGGAGGCACATGAACATTGACCGGCAGCCCGGCATCAGGCATCACCGGGCGAACCTGCACCGGAGCCTGTCGTGAATGCGTTTGTCCCAAGCCACCATCTTTGCCAAGGGGCAGTCCCGACATGCTGATCTACAAAATCTTTCGCCGGGCTGAATGGGTCGCCTTCCGTGAGGCGGGCGTGACCACTGGCGCGCCGATCGACCTGACCGATGGTTATATCCACTTTTCCACTGCGGCGCAGGTCGCAGAAACCGCTGCCAAATATTTTGCCACCGAAAGCGATCTGGTTCTGTTGGCATTGGACAGCACCAGTCTCGGCCCCGATCTTAAATGGGAGCCTTCGCGCGGTGGTGCCCTGTTTCCGCATCTGTACCGCAGCCTGATCCGCGCCGATGTTGTGTGGGACAAGTCACTGCCGTTGGGTGCCACCGGTCATATCTTCCCCGAGGGCGTGTTTTGAGCCTGTACGAAAGGTTGGGCCTGCGGATATTGCGCAGTTTTGACCCGGAAACCGCCCACGGATTGTCCTTGCGCGCGTTGCAGGCCGGTCTGGTCCCCCTGCCCGGCCCGTTCACCAGCGCCCGTCTGCAAACCAGTGTGGCAGGTCTGACGATGCCGAACCCCATCGGCCTTGCTGCGGGCTTTGACAAGAATGCCACTGCCATCGCCCCCCTGTCCCGCGCCGGATTCGGCTTTATCGAGGTCGGTGCCGTCACCCCCCGCCCCCAGGACGGCAACCCCCCCCCCCCCCAGTACCGGCAGACCGAGGACCCCGCCCCGATCAATCGCGTCGGCGTCAACAACCAGGGTGCCGAGGCGATCGTTGCCCGCCTTTCCACGCGTCAGCGCAGTGCCGTGCCCGTGGGCCTGAACCTTGGTGCCAACAAAGACAGCCCTGACCGCGCCGCCGATTTCGCGCAGGTGCTGGCGCTCTGCGGCCCTTATGTCGACTTTGCCACCGTCAACGTGTCCTCCCCCAACACCGAGAAACTGCGAGACCTTCAGGGCCGTGCCGCCCTGCGTGCTTTGCTGGCGGGGGTGATGGAGACGAACCACTGCTTGGCACGACCCCTGCCGGTGTTCCTGAAAATTTCCCCCGACCTGACCGATGACGACTTGGGCGACATCGCCGAGACCGCGATGGCGGCGGGTCTGTCCGCAATTATTGCAACAAACACAACGCTGGACCGCCATGGTTTGAAAGGTACAGGCCGGGACGAAAAAGGTGGCCTTTCCGGTGCCCCATTGTTCGAAAAATCCACGCGCGTTTTGGCGCGACTGTCGCAATCAACTGCCGGGAAAATTCCCCTGATCGGCGTGGGCGGCGTATCGACGCCTGAACACGCCTATGCGAAAATCCGTGCCGGGGCCGCGGCTGTGCAGTTTTATACGGCCATGGTTTATGAGGGGCTGTCGCTGGCCAGCCGGTTGGCACAGGGTCTGGATGCGTTGCTGGCCAAGGACGGTCATGCCAATGTCAGCGACGCCGTCAGCAGCAAACGCGGCGACTGGCTTTAGAACGCCTTGAACGTCATGGTGGTCAGCGTTCGCACGATCCCCGGAATATCGAACAACCGCCCCGACAGGTAATGCCCGACATCCTGATCATCGGGGATATAGACCTTTGCGATCAGGTCATATTCGCCGCTGGTCGAGAATAACTCGCTGACCACCTCGCGGTCGTAAATCGCGTTTGCCACCTCATAGGTTTTTCCGGGGATGCAGCGGAACTGGACGAATACGCAAACCATGGGCAGTCTCCTTTTGCCCCAATCCTAATCCGCCAGCCCCTGCTCCTGCAAGGCCAGCACAGGCGTCGCGCGCAAATCCTCGACCGACAAACCGTTCTTCGGCAAAGCCAACCGGTTGCGGACCACCCAATGCAGCCGCTTTTCAGCCCGCGTGATCGCCACATAAGCCAACCGTTTCCACAGCGGCATCCCGGCCTCACTGCGCCCCGCCTGCGCCGCCGCAAACAGGTCGGGCGCAAAGACCTGCACATCTTCCCACTGCGACCCTTGCGCCTTGTGGATCGTCACCGCTGCCCCGTGCAGAAACGCTGCTCCCATCCTGGCGGCACTGGGGATGAACGGCTCCTCCTCATCCGGCTTTTCGATCTTGATGATGGCGGCGGCGGAAACCTGCGGGTCCTCGGCCCCCACCACATGGATGCGGGCAAAGCCGTCGCGCTGACCGGGGCCGAGGTAGATGACCTGCGCGCCCTTGATCAGCCCCCGCGCTTCCAGATCGATCCGCTTTTTGCGGTGCTTCAACGGCAGTTCGATGCCGTCGCAAATCAACGGCTCGCCCGCCAGCAGCGCCGTCTCGGGTGCGCCATGCGCCGCACGAAACGCCTGAATCAGCTTGATCCGCGTCACATTGCGCCAGACCAGCACCGGACTGCGCGCCATCATGTCGCTGTCGACCCGTTCCGCCCAGATCACCCTGTCATCACGGCGCGCGGCATCCCGCACCATCGCCTCGAATTCGTCAAATGTCAGCCGCTCGTCCCCCAGCGCATGGGCGAGGTCCAAAATCGGATTGTCCTGCGTTTGCCGGTGGATACGGTGCAACACCAACCGCCGGCTGTCGGCCAGCTTGTCGAACACCATGGCACCCGAATTGCCGACGGGCGCCAACTGCGCGGGATCACCAAACAGCACGAGCGTCGGAAAAATCTCGCGCAAATCCTCCATCTGCCGTTCGTCCAGCATGCTGCTTTCGTCGACGAACCCCACATCCAGCGGCTCTTCGCGCCGCTTCCAGCCTTGGATGAAATCCGATCCCCGCAACCCCGCCGCCGCCAGCGCCCCCGGGATCGACGCCACCGTCTGGTAAAACGCATGCGCCCGGTCCAGCGCCAGTTCTGTCAACCCCTCGACCGCCGGACGCGGGGCCTGCCCTGCCAACCATTCTGCGATCTTCTCGTATTGCGGGTCATAAACGGGCGTGTACAAAATCCGGTGGATCGTCGTCGCCGGAACCCCGCGCAAGCGCAGGACCGAGGCCGCCTTGTTCGTCGGGGCCAGCACCGCAAAGGTGCGCCGGTCTTTCCGCCGCCGCCCCTCAAAGTCAGCCGAGATCACATCGACCCCGGACGCCTTCAACGCCCGGTACAGGCTGGCCAGTAGCATGGTCTTGCCCGACCCAGCCTTGCCGACGACGGCCAGCACAGACGACTTTCCGTCAACGCGCGGCGTCAACCCGCCCGAGCCCAGATCAATCCCCATGGCAAACAGTTCCGCCGCCACTCGGTCATAGGCCTCCGCCTGATCGTCAGAGAACGTCACCACATCCTGTGTCATGGCCGGGACCATAGGCGAGGTATCGCGCCGCTACCAGTGGGCAACCATGGTCAATGTGCCGTACCGCCCCCCGGATCTTCGTTGGTCGTCCGCCACGATTGTGCCGAAACTTCATCCTTGGCGATTCGCTGCGCCTCTTCGACCTTGGCCGCAAGACCGAGGAAACCGTTGGCCAAGGCGTAGTCCTTCAAGTCTTGAAGGACGTCAAACATCCAGTCATGCCCCATGAAACCCCCAAATGCCTGCCTCGCGAAGCACTCGTCGATAAAGTGCCACGCTGAGGGTAATGTTAAAGTTGCAGTCCAACCCCAGCGCTACACCTGCAATCTGTCTTAAATTTGCCAAGAATATTATGTATTTAAGGCAAAGGCGTGGTTCGCCGCCCGCCCGGGCCAGCCTACGCCCGAACATCCCCCCGGTTGCCAGGCTTGATTGGCGCCCCACTTGCCGTTCGGGTTGCACCTCATGGTATCCGTGGCGCAGACCCTGGATACGCGGCTAGGTCGAGGAACCACCCTCAATCTGCGCCTTGCCCCATGGGTGGAAGCAGTTTTGGACTGCCCCAATGATCAAGCACATGGAATAATTCAAGGAACCAAGTCGGTTTTGGCGACCTGTTCAGTTGGCCGCGCGGCCTGCAACAGTTGCAGAATGGACGCCGCATAGAAATCCAGCAGCGGCTGGCTGCCTGCGCTGACCGTGTAATCCGACCCGACCAAATTGCGGCCCTGCAACACCGCCAGCCCCTCTTGCACGGTCGCCTCCACGCCTTGCGGCGCCAGTTTCAGCACCGCGCCACCCGCCAGCAGCGCCTGCTCCAACGCCTGAACCTCGGCCACCAGGCCGGCCAGGTCGCGCGGGCCCCGCAGCAGCGCCGCCGCAACCAGCGGCACCGGCACCACCGGCACCACGGCAGAAATCGCCCGCATCAGATGCTGGGCCAATGCCTCGGTCGTGGGCTCGGGGTGACTGGCTTTGAAGGCCGCAAGCGACACCGGCTGCCCAAAGGCCGCAGCCGCCGTGCCGAACCCCTTGAACCGTCGCAGCAGCAGTTTCAGGATCACCCTCAGCACTCCAGCCACCACCGCCAGCGGCTGGACCCGAAACCGCCGCGAGCCTTCGGCCCCTGCCCGGACCAGCACCCGGTCCTCCAACACCCGGTCATAGGCCAGACCGACCGGCACAAAGACCACATCCCGCCCCTCGACCGCCATGATATAACTCAACAATCCCAGCTTGGCCGCACCTGTCCGCCCATTCAGGCTCAGGCCACCTTCGGGAAAGATCGCCTGCGTGATCCCCTCGGATGTGGTCATCTGCACATAGCGGGCCAGAACCCGGCGGTACAAAGCGTTGCGCGAACTGCGCCGGATGAAATAGGCCCCCATCGCCCGGATCATCCCCGACAAAGGCCAAATGCGCGCCCATTCTCCCACCGCATAGGACAGCGAGGCGCGCTTGGCGACCAGCCAGGTGACCAGCACATAATCCATGTTGGACCGGTGGTTCATCACAAACACCACCGTGGCCCGCGGGTCGATCTGCCGCAAAGCCTCATCCGGTTTGCCAAAGCGGACGCGGTACAGCGCGCGGCTCAGGCCCCGCGCCAACCGGATCGCCACGCCAAAATACAAGGTCGCAGAAAATCCCGGCACAATTTCGCGCGCATAGCCGCGCGTCTGTTCAAAAACCACTGGCACGGGTTGGCCAGTCTCGGCGGCATACTCCGCCACCGCCTCCATCACCGACGCGTCATAGATCAGCCGGGCAATCCGGTCCTGCCTCTCGGCCAGTTTGAAAAGGTCGATCGGTCGGTCCAGCCGCTGGTTCAACCGCGCCAAAGCCCGCTCCATCCGGGCGCGAAAGAACCAGCGCACGGATGGCAGCAGAAAGTTGGACCCGAATGACACCGCCGCGAACGCGATGATCAACACGAACAACCACAGTGGCAGGGCAATCGTCTGGTTCATGCCCGCGTCATGCCATGGTTCACCTAGTTGAAGGTAAAATCGCCAACCGTGCAGACATCAACGCCACGCTCTTCGTAGGAGGTGCCATCCTCGAACTCGATGCGGAAGTCGAACATGCAGTAGTTGTATTTGTTGTCGAAATTAAGCCTCATAAAGTTGCCATAGGGCAAGGTCGAACTGCCCATCACATCATTGCCCCACTTGGTGGCTCCGGAATTGGTGCTGTAAAAGCGGTAAATCGCATATCCGGTGTTGTTGTGAATATTCACGTTGCGGTCCACAGCCCCGGCGGACAGGGCCGAGGCCACAAGCAAAACCAACGACGCCAAAAGGCGGTTACGAGTCATCACCATCAGAAATCTCCTTATCAGATTGCAATAAGCAAGGTTTAATACCAGTCCCTCACAATTCAAGCCATTTTTTGAGCAGATTGATCCTTGCATGAGAGACAATGTTGAAACTCATACCGAAGTTTCAGCTACATTGGCATCAGGTGCCCCTGCGCCGTGCCTACTGCCATCAACGGCAGGTCCTTTGCGGTCAATCCACATTTTCCGAAACAACCCAACACTCCCCCCTTATCTTTCCATCCCAGATACCCAATCTTGGTTCCCAATCAGACTTGCCCCCGAATGGCCCTTGCCCGAACATCTTCCAACCCCACCCAAAGGCCCCAAGATGATCCTTCACGCCACCGAACGCGTCATCCCACAGCCCGGCACCACGACCGAAGGCCATATCGAGTGGGACGCCCCCAAATCCCTGGGGTGGTTCCTCCACGCCGCAGGCACTGTTGCCGCCCTGCCCCTGATATGCGCGACTGGCATCAACGGCAAGGCATCTGCCCGCCCCATCCCTCGCACGCCGCAAGCTTCTGGCGCGACGCCTGGTGGCAGATGCATTGCCGATACACCCTGACCCATCCGCCGCAGGTCCAGATCAAGCCGCACATCCCCGTTTCGGCCTGATCACGTCTGGCGAGGCTTTTCATGGTAACCACCATGCGTTCCCCCACTTCGCCAGAATGGAACTGGAATACGGCCAACATGACCCCGGCTTCTGGCTGATCCGCGCCCTCGCCACGATCGGCCTCGCCCACGACATCCAGCTTCCGAACTCCGCCCCACCCAGAGACGGCCTGACCCGTCTGCCCTGATCTTCCTTCATTGCGGCGCAAACTCCCCACCGGGGGACCCATCCAACCGCCTCTTGCCAGACCTTATGCGCTGCCCCTTAATGCAGGCGACCAAAACAGGAGCCGCCATGACCTTCCACATCGGTGCCAAGCCGGGCGACATCGCCGAAACCGTGCTTTTGCCCGGCGACCCCTTGCGCGCGCGCTGGGCGGCGGAAACCTTTCTTGAAAACCCGGTTCTCATCAACGAAGTGCGCGGCATGCTGGGCTATACGGGCACATGGAGGGGGCATGCCGTCACAATCCACGGCTCTGGCATGGGCATGCCCTCGCTGTCGATCTATGCCAACGAGTTGATCCGCGACTATGGCGCACAGACCCTGATCCGCATCGGGTCAGCCGGGGCGCTGCAACCCCATGTCAAACTGCGCGATGTGGTTCTGGCTCAGACCGCCTCCACCAATGGCTCTCCGTCGCGCTCGATCTTCCGCGAGGTGAACTTTGCCCCTTGCGCCGATTTCGGCCTGCTGTCCGCCGCCCATCGGGCCGCTCAAAGGATCGGCGTCCCCGTCCATGTCGGCGGCGTCCATTCCAGCGACACCTTCTATGACGAACGTCAGGACCTGAGTGATCAATTGCAACGCCACGGCACCTTGTGCGTCGAGATGGAGGCCGCGGAACTGTACACACTTGCCGCCCGCCACCAAAGGCGCGCCCTCGCGATCCTGACCATCTCCGACCATATCCTGACCAACGAATCCCTTCCCGCCGACCAACGCGAACGCAGCTTTGGTGCCATGGTGGAACTCGCCCTGACCGCCGCTTTCGCCTGAAGGAATAGCCCCGTGAAAACCCGCATGCCGGGTGCCCACGGCCCACAACCTATACCCTCTCCAAAGTTGCCCCCGACAGGCAAGACGCTGGGCGTGGCCTTCATCTTCTTCTCCCCCCTCGCCCGCGGGATGCTGGGCGACATGGCCACAGCCCGGCCGAACGACGGCGTTCGCCGCGCCAATCCACGCTTCACCGAGCCGAACTTTACCGACAGCACCCTGAAAATAAACGCATTTCGTGCGTTTTATGCGACGCGGGGCTGGTCCACACCAGCCACCGCTTTGGCATGAGTTCTGGCCCAAGGCGATCACCTGATCCCGATCCCCGGCACCCGCACCGCCACCAACCTGCGCAGTTCGCCCGCGCCACCGACATCAGCCTGACGCCTGAAGACCACGCAGAGATCGACAGCATCCTGGCCCCCGGTTTTGCCTCGGGTGATCGATACGGCGACCAGCAACTGCTGGCCGTGGAACGCTGCTGCTAACGCCCGTGGCTGCGGTCATAACCATTCGGCCCTGAAGGCGACCAACCTTCGGGACGTTCAAGGGGCCGAAACACTTCGACCAGCAGCGGATAACACGCGGCCTGGTCTGATGAATGTTCGTCCGAGCAATCCCCGCCAGGGCAGGCCGACAAAGCACCCAGCAGGTCAATCTCGGCGAAGAATTCGATGTAATCGCCGGGCCGGACGGGGGATGCTTTCATGAAGTACTGCCCCGTATCGCGGGTGAAGCCGGTACACATGAATACGTTCAGCACATCATGCACATGCCATTCCGCCTCTGTTACCGTCATGCCCGTATGGTCCGCCAAAGCGCGGCTCAGGTTGGAATGACAACAATGATGGTACTGGCCCCCCGAAAGCAGATTGTGCGTATAGGGATCGCAGCGTGTGCCGATCACATCGTGGACCGACCCGCCAAAATCATCGAACCCGTACCAGTCCAGCGTATCCTCGGTCACCGTCGCCATGGCACGCAAGTGGGGCAAACTGGACCACATCCGGTCCCCGGTCGACAGATGCGTGCCATGCAGGGCCCGCGTCTTGCCCGAGAAAAACCGCTCGCCCAGATCGCCGTCCGCCCATAGGTTCAGATCGCCGACCTGCGGACCCTCAACCGACCTGATGCGAAAGAACTCGCCCGCCGCCACCTGAAAACACCGTGCCTCGCGCGGCGGCACCAGAACCTCGCGCAGCTTCTGCCACCCCTCTCGAACGGCGCGCAACCCCGCCAGATCGGGCTGTGGCAAGCCCGCAACCGGATAGCAGATGACCGGGGCACGGGCCTTGGCCGCAGCACCGTATGCAGGCAACAGATATTCCGGTTCGGCTGATTTCATGGGACACCCCTTGGCCCCAGTTTTGCGCCCTTTCCCGGCAATGGCAACCGCGAAAGGGCACAGTTCAGACGTCAGGCCACGGCCTCCGGCATCTGTGCGACGTCATAGTCCATCGGCCGATACCGCCGGCTGGCAAAGCCCGTGACCACCTCAGGATGCTCTGCCACCGCCGTCCGCATGTGCGAATACTCCGCCGGCATCTGCATCACGCCATATCGGCGGCCATCCTCGCCCGACCGGTAGGCATCGCCCAACAGGGACACCTCATAGCCCAGCTGCCGCATGGCCCGCAGAAAAGGCACAGGCGACAGGCTGATCAATGTCTTGGCTCCCCGCGCCCGCGCCATGTCGACCAGTCCATCCACGATCATCGCCAGACAGGCGCTGCGATCCGCTTGCGTTACAAGGGTGTCCGATATCACCAGCCGCGTGCATTCCCACACCTCGGGCGACGCAATTTCGACCGACATCACGTGGCGCGGGATATGCGGCAGCTTGCCCGACCAGACATCGCGCAGCATATAGGTATGGTCACCCCAGACCGCGGTGGTCGCCATCGTCCGCGCCCCCCCCACCACGACCCCGGCGCGCGTCACCAACGAGTAATGCGCAACCGGCGTGTCATATTGGTCCATCTCGACGGCAGCATTGTGCGGCACGTCCCATTTCATGGCGTCCACGAATACTTTCTTGCGCAGCTGCAAGAATTCATAAAACGCGCGTCCATGTTGGTGAAAGTCCGAGAAGTCAAAGCAGATATTTTCCATAGCATTCCCCTTGGTAGAATAATTGAACAGCAGTGATGCAATTAAACCTCCATAAGTTGTGTTTCGCCATGATTCCTACCTTGAGAGTAGCAAAATACTCACGCGTGTATGCCTTGGCCCCGCATGGACGCGGGCGCCTCGTAATCTGTCATAATTCTGAGGGGACTGCAGCTTAGAGGATTCTGCGCGCAGCCGCGATCGAAGCGGCCTGGGACCCGGTCTTGGCCCCCAGCTTTCGCTTGGCATTGTTCAGGCGAGCTTTGACAGCACTTTCCGAGATGCCCAATTCTGCGGCGATCTGTTTCAACCGCAACCCTTCGGCCTGCATTTTCAGCGCCTGCACCTCGGCGGTTGTCAACTGCGGTTCAGCTTCGCAACCGCTGTGCAGTTTGTGAACAATCTCGCGCAGGTCCTTCAGGTCGCCCTCTTCAAAATCCCGGTCGGCACGGAAGAAAAATCCATAGGACCGACGCCCGCGATCCGACGGCGCCATGACCGAGATCACGGCGCCATGGCTCAACCCGAACACCGCCGCCCGTTCGCGCACCTGATGCGGGTCCGGCAGCCCGATCTCTGACAGTTTCACAGCGCCGGTATTGCCGTAGACCCATTTCATCGCAGGGTCATGCACGACCAATCCGTGAGTCGTATAGAACTCGACCCAGTTATCGGGCAAAGTGTTCAACTCCTCCTCGGGATAGGAAAACCCCACGCGGATC
Source organism: Rhodobacterales bacterium (assembly GCA_038323315.1). Classification (GTDB taxonomy): domain Bacteria; phylum Pseudomonadota; class Alphaproteobacteria; order Rhodobacterales; family Rhodobacteraceae; genus Stagnihabitans. The sequence goes on from JBBQGU010000005.1 coordinate 19,725, forward strand.
GCCACGTAGAACCCGGCCGGAGAGATTTTGCTGATCTGTTCTCGCATCGCCTTCATCGGGGTCATGTGACTTATACAGTTGCTCAAATGCCAGACTGACCGTAACCTTGCCATGTAAAACAATGCTAAGCCAGCAGCATTCCGCAACCCTTAACGTCTCAGAGGTGAAAACATGGTGGATGTTTCGCGCAGGGGTATACTAGTTGCCGTGTTATTAAGCGAACTTAGATCGATTTGCGACCGCGGCTTTGCCTTGGCGGTGCATATCCGCTACACCCGGCCCACGCTACTATACCAGACCTACGCGCAAAAGTGGACTGATCATTACAGCGAAAACGGTTACATGCTGGTCGATCCGACGGTGCATTGGGGTCTGGCAAATGTCGGGTTCGTCGATTGGCAGGATCTGGTCGCGCAGGACCAGGCGGGGGTGATCGCAGCCGCGCGCGCCCATGGGCTGAGCAATGGATGGACCTATGCCGTCGGGCCCGCAACCTCGCGCAGTCTGGGCAGTCTGACCGGATCCCTGCCCTTCAGCCCCGAAGCCCGCGCGCGCTGCTGTGCCATCATCGACGAAATTCACAGCGCGACCCAAGGATTCGACCAGTTCCCCGCTGATTTGCAAAACGAGTTGCGCAGTCTGCCCTAGTTGCGCAGTCTGCTCTAAATGACCCGCTCGACCATCATGTGCTTGATCTCGGCAATGGCCTTGGCGGGGTTCAGCCCCTTGGGGCAGGTTTTGGTGCAATTCATGATCGTGTGGCACCGGTACAGCTTGAAGGGGTCCTCCAACCCGTCCAACCGCGCGCCCGTCGCTTCATCCCGGCTGTCGACAATCCAGCGATAGGCGTGCAACAGAGCCGCCGGCCCCAGATATTTGTCGCTGTTCCACCAATATGACGGGCAAGAGGTGCTGCAACAGGCGCACATCACGCATTCATACAAACCATCGAGCTTTTCCCGGTCTTCGATCGACTGCCGCCATTCCTTTTGCGGCTGGTTGGTCTGGGTTTCCAGCCAAGGCATGATGCTGGCATGCTGGGCATAGAAATGCGTCAGGTCGGGGATCAGGTCCTTGATCACAGGCATATGCGGCAGCGGGTAGATTTTCACGTCGCCCTTCACCTGATCCAGACCATAGATGCAGGCCAGAGTATTGATGCCACCGATATTCATCGCACAGGACCCGCAGATCCCTTCACGGCACGACCGGCGAAAGGTCAGCGTCGGATCTATCTCGTTCTTGATCTTGACCAGCGCGTCCAGAACCATCGGGCCGCATGTGTCCAGATCGACGAAATAGGTGTCCACTCGCGGGTTCTCGCCATCATCCGGCGACCAGCGGTAGATCAGGAACTTGCGCACGTTCTTGGCGTCGGGCCGTGGCCATGTCTTGCCGGTGCGGATTTTCGAGTTTTTCGGCAGAGTGAACTGAACCATGATGCTATCCCAACACGCCGGTGAAGGCCGGTCGATGATCAGCCTACCCCAATCCGCCGTCGGTTCCAAGGGACGCAATGCCGCAAGTGCATTGCAGATAAGGCAAATTACCCCCGATTCAGCCCAGTCCCAGCGGCTGCAACACCGCGCGGTATTCGGTCAGCCGTCTGGCCGCCGGGTCCTGCACCTGTATCCAGGCGGCAATATCGGCCCGGGCGGCCTGCTGATAGGCGGTATTGTCCCAATCCTCGGCCAGATCGACGCCAAAGCTGTGAAAAACCTCGATCAACGCTTCGACCTCATACAGGCTCAGCGCCGGGTCAGGTCGGGGCCCGCCGTGTTTCCAATAGGCCATCAGACGTCCCGCCGTCAGATCGTGATAGGTCAGCCTTCGACAGCGCGGCCGCAATGACGCCTGGGCCATGACCTTGTCAGGCCGCCGTCGCAGCACGTCGATATCCTGTGCGATATGCCCCAGCAATTGCCGCCCATGCAGCGCCGACCCTTCGGCAAAGATCAGCCGGTCCGCCCCGGCATAGGTCGCCACCTGCGTCAGGATTGTCGCCCGTGCGGGGTCCAGCACCGCAACCCCCAGCCTGCGCAACTGCTGAACCAGATAGCCCTCGCCAGCATGCGCCCCCCCACCCAGCTGCGGCAAGCCCAGACGTGCGACGTAGGCAACCTCATGCACCACAGGCTCCAAGCCCCGCGCCCAATGCGCAATCATGTCCAGATAGCCGGGGGCGGGGCCGACCTGCGCCAGCATCTCGGCCTGCGGCCCCACGCGCAGTTCAGCGATATACAAACCCTCGGTCACCAAGTGCACCTGATCCTGCGGCAATCCGATCCAATCAAAGATTTGCCAGACCCAAGACCCCAACCCCGCCCGCGTCATGCCCGGATCGACCGTGAACAGATAGGTATCCCCCGGCCGTTCGCGCAGCGAAAACGCCAGACGCGGCAGATGATCGGCGACGAAATGGCCAAAGTGGCTGTCCAGAAACCCGCCCCACACCGCAGGCCCCGCCATGGGTTGCAATCGCGCGGGCAGGTTCGGCTTTTCATCCCACGGCTTGCGCACCCGGCAATGCCTGACCCAGGTCTGTCCCGCAAAGTCCGGCCAGATCGGTCCGCCCAGCGCCACATGCTGGTGAACCCGCGTCACCGGCACGACGGGCAAATCCGTAAACAGCGTCAGCTTCACATACGCGATTCCGGCAGGGCCGAGAATGGCTGACTGGGCCGCATCCCCGATTTGTTCTGGACGCAGGTCGCATAGACCTGATCAGGATCGCGCCCCTGCACATAGTCGCTGGACACCCCGATGGTCAGATTCGCGCCGACATTGCCCCGACTGTCCGCCACGATGCCAATTGATCCCCGCGGGCGCTGCGCCAGTTGAGCAGACTCGATACATTGCTGTTCGGCCAAGGCCAGCGGCACCGGCCCGCACGCCGAACACAGCGTCACGACCGCCAAAATCCCCCAATCTGCCCGCATCATCCCCCCTAGCGCAGCAACTGCGCAATCCCCGCCTCAGCGATACACGAACGCGCCTCAGGCCGCGCCGCAATTCTCGTGATATTGGCCACTGTCGTCGTCCCCGCCTCGACCCCGTAATCCACTGCAATTGCCCGCAATTCTGCGGGGTCCGCCGCCTCGACGATGCACAGGGCGGCCTGCGAACCGACCACCGGCGTGATCACCGCCTGCGCCGTGCGCGCCACCGCCTTGTCGGCGATCTCTTGCGGATCGCAGGCCGACAAAGCCATCAATGCCGCCACATACAAGGCCCTCATCACATACCCTTCGCGTTCACATGAGCAGACCGCAACTCGCGCCGCACCACCAGTTTCAGCCCCGACCAGACCGCGTCCACCGCGCAAACCTTGACGTCGACCAGCACGTCGGCCAAAGCCCTGCTGCGGATGACATCTTCGGTCACATCCGTCGCCACCTTGCTGGCCTTCTTCGGCCACGACACCCAGATCATGCCATCCGCCTCGATCATATCGCGCAAAACCGGCAGCGCCAGATCAACCTCGGCGGCAGATGTGGTGAACATATGGATCACATCCCGCGCGCCCTCGGGCAAGGCGCGCCAATCGGGGGCCAGTTCAATCCGGCGAAATGCCGCCGCATCGTGCAGACAGGCCAGGTTGTTCGGCAGTCCGACAAAGGCCACGGACTGACCATCCTTCAACCCCAGTTTCCGCGCCAGTGGAGTACCGGAATACCCCAAGGCCGCCATCAATAAACCCGTGCCTTGGGGGCGATCTTCTTCAGCGAAATCCCGCCGTCAGCCTCGTTCGTCAGTGGTGAAATATGCACCGGGCGCGTCGTCAGCGTGACCTTGGCGCCATCGACCACGGCCAGCGAATGCACCCGCCAGTTCACGTCATCGCGGTTGGGGTAATCCTCATGCGCATGGGCCCCACGCGACTCCTTGCGCGCCTCGGCGGCCACGATGGTGGCAAGGGCGTTGGGCATCAGGTTGGTCAGTTCCAGCGTCTCCATCAGGTCGCTGTTCCAGACCATAGAACGGTCGGTGACCTTGATATCGGCGATCTTGCCCGCCATGGCGGTCATCTTTGTCACGCCGTCCGCCAGCGTCTTGTCGGTACGGAACACTGCCGCATCGGCTTGCATCGCCCTTTGCATATCCAGCCGCAATTCGGCAGTTGGTACAGTCCCCGCCGCATGGCGCAGCGCATCGAACCGCGCCAGGGCCTTGTCGACCTGTGTCTTGTCTACCGCCGCAAACCTTTCCTTCGGGTTGACGATCTCACCGGCCCGGATCGCCGCCGCCCGGCCGAACACCACAAGGTCGATCAGGCTGTTCGACCCCAGCCGGTTCGCCCCGTGCACGCTAGCGCAACCCGCTTCCCCCACCGCCATCAGCCCCGGAAAGATTGCGTCGGGCGAATCGGCGGTCGGGTTCAACACCTCACCCAGATAGTTCGTCGGGATACCGCCCATGTTGTAATGGACCGTCGGCAACACCGGTATCGGCTCTTTCTGCAAATCCACCCCGGCGAAAATCCGCGCGGATTCAGAAATGCCCGGCAGCCGCAGGTCCAGCGTCGCCTTTGGCAGATGGTTCAGGTTCAGGTGGATATGGTCCTTGTTCGGCCCAACCCCCCGGCCTTCGCGAATCTCGATCGTCATGCAACGGCTGACCACATCCCTGGACGCCAGATCCTTGTAGGTCGGCGCATAGCGTTCCATGAACCGCTCGCCCTCCGAGTTGGTCAGGTAGCCGCCCTCGCCGCGCGCCCCTTCGGTGATCAGACAGCCCGAGCCATAGATGCCGGTCGGATGGAACTGCACAAACTCCATATCCTGCAACGGCAACCCCGCCCGCGCCACCATCCCGCCACCATCGCCGGTGCAGGTATGGGCAGAGGTCGCGCTGAAATACGCCCTGCCATACCCCCCCGTCGCCAGCACCGTCATCTTGGCGTTGAACACATGGATCGTGCCGTCATCCAGCTTCCACGCCACAACCCCGGTGCAACGCCCCTCGCTCATGATCAGGTCAATGGCAAAGAATTCGATAAAGAACTCGGCATTATTCTTCAGACTTTGCCCATACAGAGTGTGCAAGATCGCATGCCCGGTCCTGTCAGCCGCCGCACAGGTCCGCTGCACGGGCGGCCCCTCGCCGTATTCGGTGGTATGGCCGCCAAAGGGCCGCTGATAAATCTTGCCGTCCTCGGTCCGCGAAAACGGCACACCGTAATGCTCCAGCTCGTAAACCGCCTTGGGCGCCTCACGCACCAGATACTCCATCGCATCAGCATCACCCAGCCAGTCGCTGCCCTTGACGGTGTCATACATATGCCACTGCCACGAATCCGGCCCCATATTCCCCAAGCTGGCCGCAATCCCGCCCTGCGCCGCCACGGTATGGCTGCGGGTCGGGAAGACCTTGGTCACACAGGCCGTGCGCAAGCCCTGTTCCGCCATGCCCAAAGTCGCGCGCAGGCCAGCGCCGCCAGCCCCCACGACAACGACGTCATAGTCATGCACTTCATACGGATAAGCAGTCATTTCAGGTCCTTACAGGGCTATCTTGATCAGGGCGAACAGCCCCGTCGCCGCAATCACCCCGGACAGCGAGGTGACAAACATGATCGCCAGTTTCAACGTGGTCCCATGGGTATAGTCCTGCAACATCGTCGTGGCACCTTTGGCAAAGTGTCGCATCGAAACAACCAGAACCAACGCCGTCAGGATGGCCGGAAACGGCCTTGCAAAGGTCGCCAATACCTCAACGCGGGTCCCGCCCAGCGCATGGCCGAACACATAAATCCACACCGGGATCATGAAGGCCAATGCGACCGAGGATACCGTCATCGACCAGTGATGATCCGTCCCGCTATGGGCGGCACCCCGGCCCACGGCCCGTTTGCGATCTGTCAGATAGCGCATGGTCATCCCCCTCAGATCACGTTCAGCGTCAAGACGGTCAGCACCAGCGACCCGATCACACAAGCCCAGCCCAACCGCTCGGCCGTCTTGATCTCCAGCCCGTGGCCGGCGTCCCAATACAGATGCCTGAGGCCCGCGAGGTAGTGATACCAGACCCCCAGCAGCGACAACGTGAAGACCAGATCGCCGAACCAGCCCGTCACGACCCCATCCGCCGTGGCAAAAGCCCGGTCCGACAGCGCCGCCGCCAGCAGCCACCACACCGCCATGATCACCCCGACGATGATCGCGTTCCCCGTTATCCGCGTCAGAATCGATGACACCGAAGTGATCTGAATCCGGTAGATCTGCATATGTGGGGACAGGGGGCGCTCTGCCCGTTTGACCCCAGCCCGGTTGAGCTCTGGCATGTCTGATCCCTTCATGGCGAACACCTTCCGGCATTCCTAAACGTTCGCGTTAAATAACGCGTAAATCCCGACTGTCACGCGGGATTTATCACTTTTCCGACTTCATGCCGCATCGCGGCGTAAATTCCCACCAACGTGATCACAAATTTTTCTGCTGTGATCACACCCTATTGCTCGCCCAGTTTCAGATCGGGATGATAACTGCCCGGCACCTCTTTGACGACCGCTTGCCCGCATCGCATCACCCCCCGACTGGCGTCATAGACATAGACCGGGTCGCCTTGCAGCACCCAATCCTTGCTCAACGCCAAGGAAACCTTGTGGCAAAACGCCGGCGTGTCATCCTCAGACAAGAACCGATACAGCTTCATGACTTACCCCCCCCCAGTCTTTTCACCCCAGCGCTTGATAGCCCAGCCATCCGTGGATATAGACAATAACGCCGAACAACACGGCCGACGCCACCACATAGATCACATCGTTCAGAACCGGACCCGGCGCAGGCCGCACCCATGGCGGCTCCATCCGGTTGATCTTGATGACGTCGAACACCGCCCAGGCCAGCAACCCGCCAAACAGGATGACCGAGGCCAGATCGCCATTCACCAGCAAATGCGCCAAGGCCCAGACCTTGACCGCCGTCAGCATCGGATGCCGCAGCCACGTCCGCATCACCCCGCGTGAGGCACCAAGGTTCAACAGCAGAACGGAAATCACCATCAGCGCGTTGTTGAGATGGCGCATGAATGCGGGCGGGTTCCACAACTGGACCACCTCGGCATGGATATAGCCATAAATCATCAGCCCGATCGCCAGCAGCGACAGAACAGTGACCAGCCCCTTGCCCCGGCCATCGCCCAGACTTGCGCGAAAGCCCGGCGAAACCCGTTTCAAAAGATGCGACCACGACCACAACGCCACGCCCAATGTCAGCCAGACCATCTGCCCATCCCTTGCCAGTTTTCCCGCAGACTAGGCAGTTACCGCCCTGCCCGCCACCCCAATCCCACGCCATGCATTCCGGCGCGCACCCTTAACCAAATTTTCGGATTCCGGGCGCAGCATGATGCCACGTCCCTTAAAACCCCGGAAAGGTAGATCATGGACCGTATGCTTTTTGCCCTGTCACTCGGCCTTGCGGGCCTGCTGTTGACCCCCGGCCTGCTGCACGCCGCCGCCAGATGCGCCCCGCATGACAAGGTATCGGCCGAGCTTGCCGCAAGGTTCGGCGAACAGCCCAGCAGCATGGGTCTGGCAGAGGATAACACCGTGATGCAGGTGTATTCCGCGCCCACCGGCACCTGGACGCTGACCGCCACCCTGCCAAACGGCCTGACCTGCCTTATCGCGTCCGGGCAAAACTTTGAAACCGTGCAACCCGTCCAGACCGCCAAGGGCGACCCGGCCTAGCCCTGCAACCCTTTCCAGACCAGCTCCAACCCGATCAGCAACAAAGACCATGTTACAATCTGGAAGAACAGCTTTTCCGGCAACCGCTTGACGACCCAAACCCCAAAGAACACCGCCGCCGCTGCAATCGGTGCCAGCCTTAACGCAACCTCCAGCGAGTCCAGGTTGATTTGACCCAGAAAGTAATAGGGCACCAGCTTGATCATGTTGATATAGGCGAATGCGATGGTCGAGGTTCCGGCAAAGACCGCCTTCTTCATCCCCAACGGCAGGGTCCAGACCTGATAAGGCGGCCCGCCGGTATGGCTGACAAAGCTGGTGAACCCGGCAATGCTGCACCAGAACAGCCCCGACCCCCATTCCGCCCGGCGCGGAGCGACCAACACCGCGCGGCGCAACAACTGGTTCAACGCGAACGCGACCGAGATGACACCCACCAGCACCGTCACCCAGTTTTCCGGGATCAGCCGGGCGGTCGCCCAACCCAACGCCACGCCCAGCGTCATGGATACGCAGGCGATCATCAGGATGCGTTTGTCAAATTCCTTGCGGTAAGCATACAGCCCGAACCAGTCCGACACGACATAGACCGGCAACATCAGCCCCGCCGCCGCAACCGGTGAAATCACCAGCGACAACAGCGGCACGGTCAGCGCGCCCACGATGGGCACACCGCCCTTGCTGACGCCCGTCAAACCTGCGGCAATCACGGCGATCACCCAAAATTCCCAGCCGCTCATGCCCATCTCCCGCGTTCCGGCAGTCCTGTTAACGCAATCGCCACGCCAGCACCACCAACTAGCGACCGGACACTGCGCAGCAGGCTTGCGCTTGACCCGCGTTTGCGTTTACGCATCGGGCGAACCCGCTTAACCACGTCAAACCTTGGGGATTATCACATGGCCAGACCGAAGATTGCGCTGATTGGTGCCGGACAGATCGGTGGCACGCTCGCCCACCTCGCCGCCATCAAGGAACTTGGCGACATCATCCTGTTCGACATCGCCGAAGGCACGCCACAGGGCAAGGCGCTGGATATCGCCCAGTCCGGCCCGATCGAGGGTTTTGACGCCAGCCTCAAAGGGGCCAATTCCTATGCCGATATCGCCGGGGCCGATGTCTGCATCGTCACCGCCGGTGTGCCCCGTAAACCGGGGATGAGCCGCGACGACCTGATCGGCATCAATCTGAAAGTGATGAAAGCGGTGGGTGAGGGTCTGAAGGCCCATGCGCCGAACGCCTTCGTCATCTGCATCACCAACCCCTTGGACGCGATGGTCTGGGCGCTGCGCGAGTTTTCCGGCTTGCCCCACGAAAAGGTGGTCGGCATGGCGGGCGTTCTGGACGCAGGCCGCTTCCGCCACTTCCTCGCCACCGAGTTCAACGTGTCCATGAAAGACGTCACCGCCTTCGTCCTTGGCGGTCATGGCGACACGATGGTGCCCTTGGCCCGCTATTCCACTGTCGCAGGCATCCCGCTGCCCGATCTGGTCAAGATGGGCTGGACCACGCAGGAAAGGCTCGACACCATCATCCAGCGCACCCGTGACGGCGGCGCGGAAATCGTTGGCCTGTTGAAGACCGGCTCGGCCTTCTATGCCCCCGCCTCGTCGGCGATCGAGATGGCCGAGGCTTACCTCAAAGACCAAAAGCGCCTGCTGCCCGTCGCGGCCTATGTCAAAGACGCGTTCGGCCTTGACGGCATGTATGTCGGCGTCCCGGTGATCCTGGGTGCGGGCGGCGTCGAGCGTCTGGTCGAGATTCAGATGACCGACGATGAAAACGCCATGTTCCAAAAGTCGGTCGACGCCGTCAAAGGGCTGGTCGCCGCCTGCAAGGCCATCGACCCTTCGCTGGTTTGATGCTATGACACGTCTCAACGCGCGCGCCCTTCCGTGGCGCGCGTTTCCCATTTACGGAGCCTATCATGGACTATTCCAAATCCGGCAACACCAAGAGCGCCAAGGGCAACCCGCGCTTTGACGCGCAAAACCCGCGCGGCGCCCCAAAGGACAAGCACGGCCAGACGCCTGACAAGGCCACCCTGCTGGCTCGCCTGAAAGCGGCTGCCGACACCAAGAAATCCTGACGTTGATCGCAGGCAACGCCCCGATCAAAGGGGCGTTGCCCGTCAATAAAGATCAATAAATCCAGCCAACCCCGCCAGATCGGTCGCAAGGTCGATCTGCAACGCATCGCCGTGGTCAAATGTAAAGACCACGTTGCCGCCCACGACACGCCCATAGGCCGCCACCAGATCCGCCGCGGTCATGCCGACCCGGCCAATCACCGCCTCGATTGCGATGCGGTCGCCCTCGGCGGCATTGAAATCCGTGATACGGTCCTGCGTCCCGCCCTTTTCGAACACGAACCGGTCCGCTCCGGTGCCGCCTGTCAGCACGTCCTGCAACGCGCCACCATTCAGCCAGTCGTCGCCCGCGCCGCCAAACAGCTGGTCCGCCTGATCCTGACCCATCAGACGGTCATTCTCGGTGCCGCCATACAGCAGGTCCGCGCCATCGCCGCCAAACAGCAGATCATTGCCCGCCTCGCCCGACAGTACATCATTGCCGCTGCTGGCTTGCAGCACGTCATTGCCCGCCCCCGCCGCAAGGCTGTCATTGCCCGAGGCCCCTGCCATCAGATCATCGCCATTGCCGCCGAACAGCGCGTCATCGCCGACGCCGCCATACAGCGCATCATTGCCATCCTCGCCGAACAACTGATCCGACAGATCGCCGCCATACAGTTGATCCTCCTCGGTTCCGCCTCGCAAGGTGTCGATGCCGGTGCCGCCGAACAGCCTGTCCTTGCCCGCGCCGCCCAGAATGGAATCATTGCCAAGGTCACCATAAACAAGGTCATTTCCCGCGCCGCCATCCACCAGATCATCATCCAGCCCGCTGAAAAGCTTGTCGGCCCCATCGCCGCCATACAGGCTGTCGCGGCCCACATCGCCATACTGCGTGTCATTGGCGGCACCGCCATACAGCGCGTCGTCGCCCGTGCCGCCCATCAGCGTGTCGGCACCGTCGCCGCCATACAGCCCGTCATTGCCATCGCCGCCCTCCAGCAGGTCAACGCCCACGCCGCCATACAGCATGTCGGCATCGACGCCACCGGTCAGACGGTCGTTGCCATCGCCACCATAAAGCAGCCCCAGCCCATCCCCCCCGACCAACCGGTCATTGCCCAAGCCGCCATACAGCGAGTCGTTGCCGAACCCGCCATAGATATAGTCATTGCCCTCCATGCCCAG
>JBBQGU010000006.1:0-30525 GCA_038323315.1 Rhodobacterales bacterium
CCCCGCGACTGTAAGCGGTAGCCGCTTTCCATATGCCACTGGGAACACCCCGGGAAGGCGGAAAGCAGCCACAACCCGCGAGTCAGGAGACCGGCCTTGCAAGGTGAAACACGCATGCCGTCGGGTGTGACGGACAGGAGCATAAGATGAACGCGAACGTACAAACTATTTCAAAACCCGCATCGGGCGTGATGTCGATGGTCATGGTCGGCTTTTTGGGGGCGGCACTGGTCTTTGCGGCCGGATTTGCCAATTCGTCTGTGATGCATGACGCGGCGCATGATACGCGCCATTCGACCGGCTTTCCCTGCCACTAGGGCGGGGTTCCCCATACGATGACAAAACATCTGATGACCAGCGGCTTGCTCGCTGGCTTGGTTGTGGCCATTTTTGCGACGCTGCTTCAGTTCGCGTTTCTTGAGCGCAACATTCTGCTGGCTGAGCAATATGAAACGGGTGAGTTGACCCATTTTGCAGTTGGGGCAGGGCATGACCATACCGAAGCAGGTCACGACCATGCAGTGTCTCGGTTCTGGCCACGTCAAGCCAAAACGCTGTTGACGCTGATCATCACGTACTGCGGCTACGGTCTAGGGATGATTGCGGGAATTTCGCTGGCCCGCCATTTTGGCAAGAGCATTGGCGCGACGCAGGCTTTGCTGTGGGGACTGGCCGGCTTCGCGGCGTTTTCGCTGGCGCCGGCAATGGGGCTTGCGCCAAGTCTGCCGGGGATCGAAGGGGCTGACCTGACCTCGCGGCAGATCTGGTGGCTGTTTTGTGCCAGTGCGACGGTGGCTGGTCTGGGACTCTTGGCCTATGGGCATGGGTTGGTGCGGCTTGCGGGAGTGGCTTTTATACTAGTACCGCACATCACAGGCGCGCCACATCTGTCTGAATTTACAGGGATTTTGCCGCCCGAGATGGCTGCCCAACATGCGGCCCGCAGCCTAGGCGTCGGGATGGTGGTCTGGGTGACGCTAGGTGGTCTAAGTCGCTGGTTCCTGGACCGTACTGCATGATCACATTGCACCTGATCGGCATCGGCACCGGCAACCCTGATCACCTGACGCTCCAGGCTGTCAAAGCACTGAATGCCGCCGATCTGGTGATGATCCCGCGCAAGGGCGACAGCAAGGCCGATCTGGCCGAACTGCGCCGCACGATCTGCGCCGAGGTTATCACCAACCCCTTGACGCAGATCGCAGAATTTGACCTGCCGGTGCGCGATGCCGGCAACCCGGACTACTTGACGGGCGTCAATGACTGGCATGACGCCATCGCGGCGGTCTGGCAGCAGACGATGGACGCGCATCCAAGCGCGGAAAATGTGGCCATGATGGTCTGGGGCGACCCGTCTTTATATGACAGCACGTTGCGCATTGCCGCGCGGCTGACGGCTCCGGTGGCGCTGCATGTCATTCCGGGCATCACCTCGATCCAAGGGCTGACCGCTGCCCATGCCATTCCGCTGAATGAACTGGGTGCGGCCGTCACCATCACGACCGGTCGACAGTTGTTGCTAGGCTGGCCAGAGGGTGCGGAAACGCTGGTGATCATGCTGGATGGTCAGTGCAGCTTTCAATCGCTTGATCCGTCTGGGATTTCTATCTGGTGGGGCGCTTATGTCGGCATGCCAGAGCAAATCATCCTGGCCGGTGATCTGTCAGTTGTCGGCCCGCAGATCGTGGAAATGCGGGCAAATGCGCGGGCTGCCCATGGCTGGATCATGGATATCTACCTGCTGCGACGCAGCACTCATATTACATAATATAGATTATCGGATAATCTGATAGGCCGGGGCTACTGGTGCCGCAAAGCTTCGATTGGGTCCAGTCGTGCCGCCCTGCGCGCCGGGAAATAGCCGAAGACCACGCCGACAAAGGCCGAAAAGACGAATGAGGCTGCGATGACGCGCCAATCCGGGAAAAAGCCGATGTTGAGGGCGTAAGAGCCGATCGCGCCCAAAAGCAGACCAAAGCCGATGCCCAGGATGCCGCCGATCAGGGACAGCACGATAGCCTCAACCAGGAACTGCATCAGGACCTGCCCCGCGGTGGCACCAACGGCCATACGAATGCCGATCTCGCGGGTGCGTTCGGTGACGCTTACCAACATGATGTTCATGATTCCGATTCCGCCGACCAACAATGAGATAGCGGCCACCGCGGACAACAGCCCGGTCAGGACCGAGGTTATGCCAGTCAGCATCGAGGAAATCTGTTTCATGTCAAAGACATTGAAGTTGTCGTTCTGATCGCCTGTCAATTTCCGGCGCTCCCGCATCAGGCTTTGGATTTGTGCCGTGACGTCATCCGCCGTGGCAGTGTCGGCGAATGTGACCGAGATTGACGCGACATCCGTCTTGCCAGAGATGCGCCTTTGAAACGCTTTCAGCGGCATCAGCACGGCGTCGTTTTCGTCCTGACCAAAGGTGGTTGCCTCGCGTTTGGCCAACAAGCCTATGACCTCGCACGATATCTTGCCGACGCGCATGGTGATGCCGACCGGGTTGCCCTCTCCGACCAAGGCCGCCGACGTGGTTGTTCCCAACACGCAAACCGGGGTTCCCGCGCGCATTTCGTTTTCGCTGAACAGGCGGCCATAGGCCAGCGTAAAGCCCCGGATGCCATAATAGGCGTTGTCGGTGCCGATCACCTGCACGATATGGTTGGTTTCGCCAAAGACCAGGGTTTGACCGCGGGATGAACTGGGGGCTGCGGCCGATATGTCGGGGATGTCGCGCAGCAACGCCTCCATATCGGACAGCGAAAGCGGGGGCGCGTCGTTGGCACCACCGCCCGGACCACGGCTGGGCGAGCCGGGGCGCAGCATCAGCAGATTGGCCCCCAGGGCTGCGACGTCGGACTGTACCTGTTGGGTCGAGCCCTGCCCCACCGTCACCATGGCGATGACCGAGGCCACGCCGATCACGATACCCAGCACGGTCAGGAACGACCGCAGCTTGTTGCGAAACACGGTCAGCAGCGCCAGAATGATGGTTTCAAGCAGCATGTCTGGCCCGGTCCGATTGCAGGCGGCCGTCGACAAACGTCAAAATGCGCCCGGCATATTCGGCCATGTCCGGCTCATGGGTGACCATCAGGACCGACAGGCCCTCATCGCGGTTCAACTGGGCCAACAGCTCCATGATCTCGCGACTGCGCGCCGAGTCGAGGTTGCCGGTCGGTTCGTCGGCGAGGATCAGGCCGGGCCGCGTGACGATCGCGCGAGCGATGGCGACGCGCTGTTGCTGACCACCGGACAGTTCGGATGGTCGGTGCCCCGCCCTGCCCTGCAAGCCGACCTTCTCCAGCACCGCCATGCCGCGTTCGTGGCGTTCATCGGCGGGAATGCCTTGATAGATCAGCGGCAACACGACATTTTCCAGCGCAGTGGTGCGGGCCAACAGGTTGAAGCCTTGAAAGATAAACCCCAGGAAGTAGCGGCGCAACAGTGCGCGTTGGTCACGCTCCAGCCCGCTGACCTCATGCCCGAACAGCAGATATTGGCCGGAACTGGGAGTGTCGAGGCAGCCCAGAATGTTCATGGCAGTGGATTTTCCGGAACCCGAGGGGCCCATGACCGCCACGAACTCGCCTTTGGTGATGGCAAAGCTGACGTCGTTCAGGGCGAAAACCTGTGCTTCGTCAACGCCATAGACCTTGGACAGCCGGCGAAACTCCAGCATGGGGCCGTCTTCCATCAGCCGCGTCCGGCGGATTGGGCGGTGATGACCTGATCGCCTTCGGTCAGGGGGCCTTCGATCACTTGGGTAAAGTCGCCATCGGTCAAACCCGTTTTGACGGCGATGCGCTGCGGGATGCCGTCGCGCAGGACATACAGGTTGCGAAAGCCGTCCCTGGTCACGTCATTTGTCACGCTGGTGGATTGCCGGCCTTGCCGCCCTTGCCCGCCCCCCGAAAACAGCATTCCCAACAGGCCGGAACTGCGCGGCGCTGCGGTCTTTGCGACCGGCGGCATATAGCGAAAGGCGGCGTTGGGCACGGACAGAACGTCGCCGACCTGCTCGACCGTGATATCGGCCGATGCAGTCATGCCGGGCCGCAGTTTATGGTCGGAATTGTCGATGGCCAGGATGGTCGGATAGGTCACGATCCCGTCGACCTTGTTTGGCGCATAATACATGACGCTGACCGATGCCGGAAAATTTCGACCCAGATAGGCGTCGACGGTAAAGACCGCGCCATTGCCAACGGTAACCTGACCGATATCCGCCTCATCGACATCAACTTTCAACTGCATCTGACCCAGATCCTGCGCCAGGGTGAACAGGATGACGGTGGTGGTCGAGGCTGAAACGGTCTGGCCAACGCTGGCATCCATATCAAGGATCATGCCGTCAATCGGTGCCACGATCACCGCCTTGTCGATGTTGGTCTGGCTGAGTTTCACATCCGCTTCGGCCACCTGCACATTCGCGAAAGCCGACGCCAACGCCGCATCCGCCCGGCGCATGGCAGTTGTGGCAGTCGCCATCACCTCCTCCGAGTTCAGGCCCCGGTCGCGCATCTTTTGCGCCCGCACGAGGCTGGCCTTTGCCGCCTCCTCGGCTGCGCGCAGATCCTCGACCTCGGCCTTGCGCGCGGTCAACGACGCCAGATCGCGCGCCAGTTCAGCCTCCAGCGAAGACGTGTCCAGACGGGCAAGGACCTGACCCTTTGTAACCTCGTCATTGATCGCCACCGGCACCTGCGAAATGGTGCCAGAGATCAGCGAACCGACTTCGACCTGCAAGGTGGGCTCGACAGTGCCAATGGCGGTGACGATGACGGTAATGTCGCCCTTGGTCACGGGGGTGGCGGTATAGTTGATGGTGGCGGTCTTTGTCTCGCGCACGAAGGCATACCAATAACCCCCAGCCCCAAGGCATATCAACAACAAGACCCAGATCATCCAGCCACGCAGCCATCGGCGCTTGCGCCGGCGGGTGATCATATCAACGGTAACGGTGGTGTCGGCAGTCATCAAAACCCCTTAAGTCCCCTATTTGCGCAGTCCGGCAGACGGATACAACGCCGTAGTCAGGACATTCCGTCGCAGATCAGGGGCGCACAAGGTCGGGCTATTGCGCCCGTCCGGATGGGATCTGGGCACCTTCGATCTGGGCACCTTCAATCTGGGCGGCAAGGGCTTCGGCGCGGGCGGCAAGTTCGGCCAGGCTGTCGGTGACGTCCTGCGGGATGACCGGCACCTCGATCCGCTCGGGACGCACCGGCACGGCGGCGGCGGTTTGCAGATCGGTCAGTTTCGTCTTCATCGTCCTCAGTTCATCCTCGACCGCTGCCGTGCGATCGGCCAGCATCAGGCCCGCCATCAGCAGCATCCGTGCTTCGGGCAGGCGGCCAAGCTGGGTCAGGATCGGTTGCGCCTCGGTATCCAGCATCTTGGCGGCGGCGTTCAGAAAATGCTCCTCCCCTGCCCTGCAGGACACGAAAAAGCTGCGACCGCCGATCACGATTTCCAGTTCAGGCATGGGGGCGGTACTCCTCGGCTTGCAGGATCGGTTCAAGGGCGGACAGGATGTCGGTCATCTCATTCACCTCGGCGGTGCGTGTGGTGCGCAGTGCGTCCAGTTCGGCCATCAACGCCTTGTTGATCAGGCCGGGATCGACGACGCCCTGTACCGCAGCCTCGCGCAAGCGGCGCAGATCCTCGCGCAGCTGCGCGACGGTGCTGGACAGGCGTTGCAGGTCAAGGCCCTGGGCGTCCAGATGGCGCGTCAGGGTTTCGACCTGGGCCTGCAGGTCCTGTTCGGTGTCTGCGGCATGGGATTTCAGGATCGCCAGCCGCTCGTGCAACTGGGCGTTGGCCATGCGCTGTTCATCCAGGGCAGATTGCACATCACCGTCCATCACGGGCTGCGCCATCACGGGTTGCGCCATCACGGGTTGCGCCAGCACCGGCTGCGGTGCGGCACCTTGCGACGTCATCACATCCACACCGGCACTGATCCGGGCAAATGCCGCAGCGATGCGTTGCTCAAGATCCTGTAGCTGGCCCATGCGGTGCCCCTTCTGCAATCGACTTGACT
The DNA here is from genome assembly GCA_038323315.1 of Rhodobacterales bacterium. GTDB lineage: Bacteria > Pseudomonadota > Alphaproteobacteria > Rhodobacterales > Rhodobacteraceae > Stagnihabitans. The sequence goes on from JBBQGU010000006.1 coordinate 6,053, forward strand.
ACAGCTTGTGGATCACTGGGTGGGTTCGTCAAGGGCCATCTTGGCAGATAGCCGCGCTTTGGCGGGTTTGCGGGGCCATCTGACCGCCTGCATGCTTGAACTTGCCGACAAGGTTGTTATGCAAGTCGGCAACCTTTGGTCAGGAACAGGACGGCATTCCGTGGACATCAACACTCTGCGCGCGCAGCACCCCGAACATTGGATGCGCGCCTGCGCCATTCGCACCTTGACGCTGGATGCGGTGGCCGCCGCCAATTCTGGCCATTCGGGCATGCCGATGGGCATGGCCGACGTCGCCACCGTGCTGTTCGGCCAACATCTGAAGTTTGACGCCTCTGCCCCGCATTGGCCCGACCGTGACCGGTTCATCCTGTCGGCGGGCCATGGCTCGATGCTGCTCTATGCGCTGCTGCATCTGACCGGCTACGAAGACATGACGCTGGACCAGATCAAGCATTTCCGCCAGTGGGGCTACCGCACCGCAGGCCACCCGGAATATGGCCACGCGGCTGGGATCGAAACGACGACCGGCCCCTTGGGTCAGGGCATCGGCAATGCGGTCGGCTTCGCGATTGCCGAGGCGAACCTGCGCGCCATTTACGGCGCCAAGGTCGTCGACCACCACACCTATGTCATCGTCGGCGACGGCTGCCTGATGGAAGGCGTCAGTCAAGAGGCCCTGACTTTGGCGGGCAAGCAGCAGTTGGATCACCTGATCGTGCTGTGGGACGACAATGGCATCACCATCGACGGCAAGGTGTCGATGGCCGATGTGACCGACCAGAAGGCGCGCTTTGCCGCCTCGGGCTGGGATGTGTTCGACTGCGACGGCCATGATCCGGTCGATATCGACCGCGCGCTGACGGCGGCCAAGGCCAGCCCCGGCCCGGCCTTTGTCGCCTGCAAGACCCATATCGCCCTTGGGTCTGCGGCGCAGGATACCGCCAAAGGCCATGGCGCTTTGACCGATGCCAAAGTGGTTGCCGATACCAAAGCGGCCTATGGCTGGGACTATCCGGCCTTTACCATCCCCGCCGATGTGAAATCACAATGGGAGGCGATCGGCGCGCGGGGTGCCACGGCGCGCGCCGCGTGGGAGGCTGGCTTTGCTTCCCTCCCCACGGCCAAGCGGGCGCAGTTCGAGCGGGTCTTTTCGGGCGAGGCGCCCAAGCAGTTGAAATCGGTGATCACCGCCTTCAAGAAGCAGGCTGCCTTGGATGCGCCAAAGCTGGCCACCCGTGCCGCCTCGGAAAAGGTGCTGTCGGCAATCAACCCGGTGATGCCGGAAACCATTGGCGGCTCGGCTGACCTGACCGGATCGAACAACACCAAGACCCCCGATTTGGGTGTGTTTTCGCCAGAGGACCGCAAGGGTCGTTACGTCTATTACGGCATCCGCGAACATGGCATGGCGGCGGCGATGAACGGTTTGGCGCTGCATGGCGGGGTGCGGCCCTATGGCGGGACGTTCATGTGTTTTACCGACTATGCAAGGCCGTCGATGCGGCTGTCGGCCTTGATGGGCGTGCCGGTGGTCTATGTGATGACCCATGATTCCATCGGGTTGGGCGAGGATGGCCCGACCCATCAGCCGGTCGAACATCTGGCCATTTCGCGTGCCACGCCCAACACCTGGGTCTTTCGGCCCTGCGATCTGGTGGAAACGGCCGAGGCGTGGGAACTGGCCCTGACCTCGAAATCCACGCCCTCGGTGCTGGCCTTGTCGCGCCAGAACCTGCCTGCCATGCGCAAGATCCATGTCGCGGCCAACCAGACCGCCAAAGGGGCCTATGTGCTGGCCGAGGCGACCGGCCCGCGCAAGGTGATCCTGATCGCGACCGGGTCCGAGGTCGAGATTGCCATGAAGGCACGCGACTTGCTGCAAGCGGACGGTGTCGGCACCCGCGTCGTATCGATGCCCTGTATGGAGATGTTTGCCGCTCAGGACGAAGCCTACCGCCGCCGCATCCTGCCGCCCGGCCCCGTGCGCGTGGCGATCGAGGCGGGCGTTCGCGCCGGCGGCTGGGACCGCTGGCTGCTGGGCGAGCGTGGGCGCGAGGGCAAGGCCGATTTCGTCGGCATGTCCGGCTTTGGCGCCTCCGCCCCGATTGACCGGCTGTATCAGGAGTTCGGCATCACCGCAGAGGCGACGGTCGCAAAGGCCAGGGCGCTGCTTTAAGGCGGCTGAACGGGCTGGCGCAGGATCAACCTTTGCAACTGCAGCGCCACTCATCATTCCGGTCCGATCATTCTTCGTTTTGCTCGGCGATTTGGGCCTTGTGTAGCGAAGAATGACCGCTCGGGAATGATGAGCAGTGTTTGCCAGCCTGCACGCCCAACCTATTTCGCGGGCTGGACACGATTCCAGATCGGGACGAACACCCGCGTCACCAGCGGGATGAGCGCAACCCCGATGATGACGCCGATGACCCCGTCCAGCGCCGCCGTCACCACCCAGGTGACCGCAGCCTCGAAGGCCGGGATCATTGCAGCGACGCCATGGGCGACCGTCTCGATGGTGTGATAGGGCCAGGTCCAGCCCAACTCTTCGGCCCCATGGGTCAGGATCGATCCGCCAACCCACAGCATTGCAGCAGTGCCGACAACGGAAAGCACGTTCATCAAGACAGGCATCCCTCGCACCAAACCACGCCCCAAAGCGCGCGTCGGGGCCAGTCGTGCAGATTTCGCCAGAAACAGACCCACATCATCCATCTTTACGATCAGCGCCACCGAGCCATAGACCAGAACCGTGATGCCTATGCCGACAATGGCCAGCGTCGTAGCCTCCAGCCAGATTGTCGAATCAGGAATTGCGGACAGGGCGATGGTCATGATTTCAGCCGACAGCACGAAATCCGTCTTGATGGCACCTGCCACCTTTTCCTCCTCAAGATGCGCGGGGTCCTTTGTGTCAAAGTCATGCGCCACTTCGGCATCGGCATGGGGGAACATGGCGTGATAAAGCTTTTCCGCGCCTTCAAAACAAAGATAAGCCCCGCCCAACATCAACAGCGGCGTAACCGCCTGCGGCAGAAAGGTCGACAGCAACAAGGCCGCCGGCAAAAGAATCAACATCTTGTTGCGCGCCGAACCTTTGGCGATACGCCAGATGATCGGCAATTCCCGGTCCGCCGAAAAGCCTTGGGCGTATTTCGGCGTGACGGCCGCGTCATCGATGACGACGCCCGCCGCCTTGGACCCGGCCTTGGCCGCCGCCCCCACGATGTCGTCGATCGAACTTGCCGCCACCTTGGCAATCGCCGCGACGTCGTCCAACAGGGCCAGCAATCCACTCATGTCACACTTCCTTGTTCCATTCCAAGTTATCTAGGCTACTCTGTGCCAAGCGCAATGGGGCCCCGGGCGGTTGACTTTGACAGTCCGGCAGCGTCATCTCCATAGGGCTGTTACGCGCGCAGCCGTCAAGACCGGGGTTTACGTGACAGATCGCATCTATCTCGGCATTGCGGGGTTGATTGGCTTGCTGATTTTGACCGATGCTTTTGCGAATGACAGCATCGCGTCTGTGTTTTTGATCAGAAAACTGTTTCACTTGGTCGATTATCTGGGCTTTTGGCATTAAACCGGGCAATCTGGCGTTGAAATCAGCGTCGTTTCGGGCTTTGAACGCCAGCAAGTGTTACCTAAGTCGCCTTTCTTGAACAGGAGTTTCTCATGACCGTCAAAGTCGCCATCAACGGCTTCGGCCGCATCGGCCGCAATGTGCTGCGCGCCATCATCGAATCCGGCCGTACTGACATCGAGGTTGTGGCCATCAACGATCTGGGCCCGGTCGAAACCAACGCCCATCTGCTCCGTTACGATTCGGTGCATGGCCGCTTTCCCCATGTCGTGACCACAACCGCAGATACGATTGATGCGGGTCGCGGACCAATCAGGGTCACCGCCCTAAAGAACCCCGCTGAACTGCCCTGGGGCGACATCGACATCGTGATGGAATGCACCGGAATTTTCACCAGCAAGGAAAAGGTGCAGGCCCATCTGTCGACTGGGGCCAAGCGGGTGCTGATTTCGTCGCCGGGTGACGGTGCTGACAAGACCATCGTCTATGGCGTCAACGACCATGTGCTGACCAAGGATGATATCGTCGTATCGAACGCGTCGTGCACCACCAACTGCCTGGTGCCAGTGGTTTCGGTACTGCATGCGGCCATCGGTATCGAAAGAGGCATGATGACCACAATCCACTCCTATACCGGCGACCAGCCGACGCTGGACACCATGCACAAGGACCTGTACCGCGCCCGCGCTGCCGCCCTGTCCATGATCCCGACATCGACCGGCGCAGCCAAGGCTGTCGGTCTGGTGATGCCCGAGTTGAAGGGCAAACTGGACGGCATGTCGATCCGTGTGCCAACGCCCAACGTGTCGGTCGTCGATCTGAAGTTTCTGGCCAAGCGCGAAACCACGGTCGAGGAGATCAACGCCGCGATCAAGGCTGCCGCCGATGGGCCGCTGAAAGGCATTCTGGGCTATACGCTGGAAAAGCTGGTCTCGTCCGACTTCAACCATGACCCGCATTCGTCGGTGTTCCATATGGACCAAACCAGGGTGATGGACGGAACCTTTGTGTCGATCCTGTCGTGGTATGACAACGAGTGGGGCTTTTCAAACCGCATGTCGGATACCGCTGTGGCGATGGGCAAGCTGATCTGATAAATTCTTCAATCCTCGGGACCTGAAATTTGAAGGGGCGCTTTTTGGGCGCCCTTTGTTCTGGCAAGGCAATTGTGGCGGACCCATGCATCAGGCGCATGGCGGTGCTTCCGCCAGGTCGGTTGTTCGGGCCCGGTTCACAGCCATATCTCAATCATGCGAAACGGGACAAGCCGTTCGGGCCGACCAGCGCATGAGATGAGGACCAAGATGACCAACCTGTTGACCACCTATTTCGCCAATGCCGCCAAGCGTGCAGAATACCGCAGGATGCGGAATGAAATTGCCAGCCTGTCGCGTCGCGATGCGCTCGACTTGGGGATCTACCCCGAGGATGCAGCGAGGATCGCGTCAAAGGCTGTTTGGGGTTGAAACCCTGACCTGAAACCGAAACACCGGTTTTGCGACATCGGGGGGCCAATCGGCCCCCTTTTCATTTGCGTTTTTGTTTCAGACCCTTGGCAAAGCGCGCCGCATTGGCGCGGTAATGCGCGGCTGACACAATCAGCTTTTCCACTTCGTCCGCGTTCAGAAGCCGCGAGACATGGCCCGGCCTGCCCATGACCAGTGTACCATCCGGGATTTCCTTGCCTTCGGTCACCAGTGACCCCGCAGCCACGATGCACCCCTTGCCAATCCGGGCACCGTTCATGATCACCGACCCCATGCCGATCAAACTGCCCTCCCCCACGGTGCAACCATGCAGGATGGCCGCGTGACCGATGGTGCAATTGGGGCCGATCAGCAGCGGATGACCCATATCGGTATGCAACACGCAATTTTCCTGCACGTTGGAGCCTGCCCCGACCCAGATCACCTCATTGTCGCCGCGCAGTACGGCCCCGAACCAGATACTCGCCGCATCCTCCAGCACGACCTTGCCCAGAACGACCGCTGTCGGCGCAATCCAGACATCCACGCCAACTTCGGGTGTCGCGCCGTCAAGAACGTATTTCATCTGGCCGCAAACTCCTTGTTCAAACCGCGCACGAATTCTGCCAATCCGGGTTGGCGGTCGCGCCGCTTTCGTTCTGCCTCAAGAATGGTTACCAAATCGTTGAAAGCGGCGTCGAGATCGGTGTTGACGATGACATAGTCATATTCCGCCCAATGGCTGATCTCGTCCTGGCTTTTTGCCATGCGGTCATTGATCACTGCGTCGCTGTCCTGACCACGGCCATGCAAGCGCCGTTCCAACTCGGCGATCGAGGGCGGCAGGATGAAGATCGACACGACATCCCGGCCAAGGGTGGAATTGCGGATCTGCTGGCCGCCCTGCCAGTCGATATCAAAGACGGTGTCGCGGCCCTCGCTCATAGCCGCTTGAACCGGTCCCTTGGGGCTGCCATAGAAGTTGCCGAAAACCTCGGCATGTTCCAGCATTTCACCTTCGTTCACCCACCGGTCAAAATCCGGCCGGCTGACGAAGTAATATTCTCGCCCATGCTCCTCACCACTGCGGGGCGGTCTTGTCGTGGCGGATACAGAAAACTGCATTGTCTTGTCCCAGTCCATCAGACGCCGGGTCAGCGTGGTCTTGCCCGCCCCCGAAGGCGACGACAGGATCACCAACATACCCCGTCTTTTGGCCATCTGCACCATCCCTGCCCTATTCCACGTTCTGCACTTGCTCGCGCATCTGATCAATCGTGGTTTTCAGGTCAAGGCCGACCCGCGTCAAAGTTTTAGCTTGCGACTTGGAGCACAGGGTATTCGCCTCGCGCATGAATTCCTGCGTCAAAAAATCAAACTTGCGGCCCACCTGTCCCGGTTCGTCCAGCAGGGCACGCGCAGCGGCGATGTGCGCGGTCAGGCGGTCAAGTTCCTCGGTCACGTCATTGCGCACCGCGATCAGGGCCAATTCCTGCGCCAGACGTGTTTCGTCTACGCCCTCCGCATTGGCCAGCACCCGTGCCATGGCCTCGCGCAGCGTGGCGGCGGCAGTGTCGCGGCGGGCGGCGGCCTCGGTCGTCGCCTCGGCCACCAAGGCGTTGATCTGGTCCAGTTGGGCGGTGATGATGCCGTTCAGCGCGGCGCCCTCGCTGGCGCGCATGGCGTTGAAATCTTGAACCAGGGCGGGCAGATCGGCGAGGATGGCCGCCCTTACAGGACCGACATCAATGTCGGGCAAGGCCAGGTCCATGACCCCGCGCACCAGCAGAATGTCTGCCGAGGTTGCCTGCCGCAGCGTAACCCCCTGTGACATCGCCTCTGCCTCGACATGGCCCAAGGCGGCAAGCACAGATTTCAGGGTCGCCAGATTGACGCCAAGGCTCTCAGACGCCGCCGACCCCTCTTGCATGACCTTCAGGGTCAGCGAGACATTGCCGCGCTGCAAGGCCCGGCTCAATTCGCCACGCAACGCCACTTCCAGTCCGTCGATCCAGTCGGGGACGCGCAGCCGCAGGTCCAGACCCTTGCCGTTGACCGACCTGATATCCCAAGCCCAACTATGCCCGGCCCCTTGCCCCTTGCGTGCGGCAAAGCCGGTCATGGATATCGTCATAGCACCCCCAATGTCATGGTTTCAGTGTCATCGTTCCGTCAGTTTCCGGGTCCTGCAACCCTGGCGTGCGGGTGTTTACCATTCGACAAGATTTTCTGCCAAATGCCGGTCAATTGCGCTATGTTAACACTATGGTAACGAACCAGTGTTTCCGCAGAATTAACCCAACCCTTGGTGGCAGGCTTAGCAGAGCGGAACCAAGGCGACAATGTGCTCTTACGGGGCGTTCATCTTGGGCAGCCGCTTGGCGCCCAGTTGCAGAGGTATCGAGGAATGTCATATTTTGGCAAAGGCGGGCACGGCGGCCCGACTGACACCGACAACATAGCCAACCGTTTTGCGATGCTGGCCGAAGTTCGCGCCTATTGGGAGGGGTTGCGTACAGGAACCGACCTGCCACGGCGGGATGGGATTGACCCGCGTGGCATTTCAGGCGCGTTGGAGAACACCTTTCTGCTGGAGCGTGTGGCACCCGGTGTGGCGCGGTTTCGGCTGGCGGGGATGCAGTTGCATGATCTGATGGGCATGGATGTGCGTGGCATGCCGCTGACCGCGCTGATCGACCCCGCAGGCCGCAGCCGGGTCAGCGAGCAGTTGGAGACCGTGTTCGCCGGCCCTGGCTCGCTTGAAATCTGGCTTGAGGCTGAACGCGGCCTTGGCCGTCCGGCACTGGAGGCGCGGATGCTGCTGCTGCCGCTGACGGGTATGCGTGGCACGGTGGATCTCGCTCTGGGGTGCCTGGCCATTCATGGTGCGATGGGTCGCGCGCCGCGTCGCTTTGCGATTTCAGGGATCATGGCTGCCAAGATCGAACGTCGCCTGAGCGACAGCCGCACTGTCGGGCGCGATGAAGACGATCGCCGCGAGCCGATCCCCTTAGCCCCGATGCCCGGAATGGCCGAAATGGCGCTGACGTTCACCCCCGCGCAGCGTCCGCGTCCACCGCGTGGCAAACCCAACCTGCGGCTGGTGCATTCGCGGGACTAGTGTCTGAATAGCGGTCCAAGACACGCACAACCATTTGGTGATTTTCGGGACTGTGACGTCTTGGGGGATTTTCTTGGGTCCTACATCCAATTGTACAGAATAGGGTGGCTCAACCGAGCCGCCCTTTCGTAGGACATCACTCTTGCAACTGCATCAAAGCGCAACACGACGGTTCTCGGCCCGCCGCGAGGTCAGCTCCTCGGCCACCAAAAAGGCCAGTTCCAGCGATTGGCTGGCATTCAGGCGCGGGTCGCAGGCGGTGTGATAACGGCTGGACAAATCCTCATCCGATACGGCACGCAGACCGCCGGTACATTCTGTCACATCCTGACCCGTCATCTCGAAATGCACGCCACCCGGAACGGTGCCCTCGGCCTTATGGATGCCGAAAAACTCACGGACTTCGCGCAGCACTGATTCGAAAGGTCGGGTTTTGTAGCCTGAGGCCGCCTTGATCGTGTTGCCATGCATGGCGTCGCAGGACCAGACGACGTTGGCCCCCTCCTCACGCACCGCCTTGATCAGGCGGGGCAGATGGTCACCCACCTTGCCGGCACCGAAACGCGAGATCAGGGTCAGGCGGCCCGGTTCGTTGCCGGGGTTCAGCTTGGCCATCAGGACCTTCAGATCATCGGCTGTGGTTGACGGTCCGCATTTCAGACCGATCGGGTTCAACACACCCCGGCAGAACTCGACATGCGCGCCGTCCGGCTGGCGCGTGCGGTCCCCGATCCAGATCATGTGGCCCGAGCCTGCAACCGGCAGACCGGTCAGACTGTCGATGCGGCACAGGGCCTCTTCGTATTCCAGCAGCAGGGCTTCGTGGCTGGTGTAGAATTCGACGGTCGACAGGGTGTGCGCGGTGTCGGCATTGACCCCTGCCGCCGTCATGAAGTCCAAGGCATCCGAAATGCGGTTGGACAGTTCGCGGTAGCGTTCAGCCTTGTCATGCTCGGCGAAACCCAGGGTCCAGGAATGCACGCGGTGAATATCGGCAAACCCGCCGGTCGAGAAGGCGCGCAGCAAGTTCAGCGACGCGGCCGATTGGGTATAGGCTTGCAGCATCCGGGCCGGATCGGGGATGCGGTCGCCAGACGTGAAGTCGAAGCCGTTGATGATGTCGCCACGGTAGCTGGGCAGTTCGACGCCGCCCACCACTTCGCTGCCGGCCGAGCGCGGCTTGGCGAACTGTCCTGCGATGCGGCCGATCTTGATCACGGGCACTTTGGCACCATACGTCAGGACCACCGCCATCTGCAGCATGACACGGAAGGTGTCGCGGATATTGTCGGCAGAAAATTCGGCGAAACTTTCGGCACAGTCGCCGCCCTGCAAGACAAAGGCCTTGCCCTCACCTGCCAAGGCAAGCTGCTTTTTCAGCTTGCGCGCTTCACCGGCAAAGACCAGCGGGGGATATTTTGCCAGTTGACCCTCGGCTGCCTTAAGCGCAGCGATGTCCGGATAATCCGGCATTTGCACCCTTGGCAGGGTGCGCCAATCCGATTTTGTCCAACCTTTGGTCATGTGACCCCCCTCGTCTCGACTGATCCGCGCCGTATAAGGATAAGTCGCCGGAATGCAAAGAGAGAAAGCCTGCGAATGCCCTTGCAGCGCGCGGCCAATCCTGTATCGATGCGTCAAATCCGACATGACAGGTCGCAACATGGCATCTCCTCCCCGCAAAGCCACCCAAACCTCGCATGACGAGGGGCCGCGGAGATTTGTGTTTTTGCTGCTGGACCGCTTTACCATGTTGTCCTTTGCCAGTGCCATCGAGCCGTTGCGCATTGCAAACCGGGTGATCGGCGAACAGGTGTATTGCTGGGCCTTGGCTGGCGAAGGCGGCGCCCAAGCCACCTGTTCCAACGGTGCTGCGTTCCGGTTGGATATGGGACTGGACGAAACGGACCGCGATGACACATTGCTGGTCTGCGGTGGCATCGACGTTCAGAAATCTGCGACCAAGCCGGTGCTGAACTGGTTGCGAAGAGAGTCGCGACGTGGGGCCACGATCGCGGGGCTGTGTACCGGAGCCTACGCCCTTGCCAAAGCGGGGCTGCTGGACGGCAAGAAGGCGACGATCCACTGGGAAAATCAGGATGGGTTTCTGGAGGAGTTCGAGGAAGTCAATCTGACCAAGTCGGTCTTCGTCATGGATGGCAACCGGTGGTCGACGGCTGGCGGTACCTCGTCACTGGACCTGATGTTGAAGGTGATCGCGGCGGATCACGGCGAGGATGTCGCGAACACCGTGGCGGATCAGTTGATCTATTCCACCCCCCGCACCGATCAGGACACGCAACGTCTGTCGATCCCGACCCGGATCGGCGTGCGGCATCCGAAGCTGTCTCAAGTCATCCAGATGATGGAAGGCAACATCGAAGACCCGATGTCGCCCGCCGAACTGGCCGAGGAGGTCGGCATGTCGACCCGGCAACTGGAGCGTCTGTTCCGCCGCTATCTGAACCGCAGCCCCAAGCGGTACTATATGGAGTTGCGCCTGCAAAAGGCGCGCAATCTGCTGATGCAAACCGATATGTCGGTGATCAACGTGGCCTTGGCCTGCGGCTTTGCCAGCCCGTCACATTTCTCGAAATGCTACCGCAGCCATTACAACACGACCCCTTACCGCGAGCGCGGGACTCAAGGCACGGTCGCACCGTCCATCGCGGGGCGGCTGTCCATCTGAGGGTTTTGCCCGGAAGATGGGCAAATTGCCCATCCTACCCTTTCCCTGACGTTTTCGCGCTGGCGGACAGTTGACCTGACGCCTTGCATAGGGCAAGCCCCGCCACATGCTGAAAATCCAAGACATCACTTATTCCGTCGAAGGCCGCCCCTTGTTCGAGGGCGCGTCCGCCACCATCCCCACCGGCCACAAGGTCGGGCTTGTCGGCCGCAACGGGGCGGGCAAGACCACCCTGTTCCGCCTGATCAAAAAGGAACTGGCGTTGGAGGGCGGCGATATCAGCATGCCCAGCCGCGCCCGCATCGGAGGTGTGGCGCAAGAGGTGCCGTCGTCGTCGACCAGCCTGATCGACACCGTGTTGGAGGCTGACACCGAACGCGCCGCGCTGCTGACCGAGTCCGAACATGCCCACGACCCGCACCGCATCGCCGAGATTCAGCAGCGCTTGGCCGATATCGACGCCTGGAGCGCCGAGGGTCGGGCATCCTCGATCCTGAAGGGTCTGGGCTTTGACGCCGAGGCGCAGTTGCGCCCCTGTTCCGATTTTTCGGGCGGCTGGCGGATGCGGGTGGCTTTGGCCGGGGTGCTGTTCGCGCAGCCCGACTATCTGCTGCTGGACGAGCCGACCAACTATCTCGACCTTGAAGGCGCGTTGTGGCTGGAAACCTATCTGCAAAAATACCCCCATACCGTGCTGATCATCAGCCACGACCGGGGTCTGCTGAACCGTGCCGTGACCGGCATTCTGCATCTGGACAACAAAAAGCTGACCTACTGGAACGGCCCCTATGACCAGTTTGCCCGCCAGATGGCCGAACGTCGCGCCGTCTTGCAGGCCGAGGCCAAGAAGCAGGACGCCCGCCGCGCCCATCTGCAAAGCTTCGTCGACCGTTTCAAGGCCAAGGCTTCCAAGGCCACGCAGGCCCAATCGCGCGTGAAAATGCTGGAGCGGATGGAGACGATCACCGCGCCCGAGGATGCCAAGAAGGTGGTCTTTACCTTCCCCGTGCCCGAGGAACTCTCGCCGCCGATCATCAACATGGAAAACGTCGCGGTCGGCTATGACGGTCCGCCGATCCTGCGCAAGCTGTCGCTGCGGATCGATCAGGACGACCGGATCGCCTTGTTGGGTCGGAACGGTGAGGGCAAATCGACGCTGTCCAAACTGCTGGCGGGCAAGCTCGCGGCTGTCGAGGGGCGGTTGGTGCAATCGTCAAAGCTGCGGATCGGGTACTTTGCCCAGCATCAGGTCGACGAGTTGCATATCGACGAGACGCCGTTGCAACACATCCAGCGGTTGCGCCCGGATGAGGGTCAGCCCCGGTTGCGCGCCCGGCTGGCCGGGTTTGGCTTGGGCGCGGATCAGGCCGAAACGGCGGTCGGGCGGTTGTCGGGGGGGCAGAAGGCGCGTCTGTCGCTGCTGCTGGCCACGATCGACGCACCGCATCTGTTGATCCTGGACGAACCGACCAACCACCTGGACATGGAAAGCCGCGAGGCCTTGGTCGAGGCGCTGACCGAGTATTCCGGTGCCGTGGTTCTGGTCAGCCATGACATGCACCTGCTGGGTCTGGTCGCGGACCGGTTGTGGTTGGTCAAGGGCGGCGCCGTCACCCCCTATCTGGACGATCTGGACGCTTATCGCCGGATGCTGCTGGCGGGAGATGACGAAGCCAGGCCCGTCGCCAAGGCGGTCGACAAGCCAAAGAAAGCCAGCCGCGACGAGGTTGTGATGATGCGCGGCGAGGTCCGCAAATGCGAGGAACGGCTGGCCAAGCTGAACGAAATGCGTGACAAACTGGCCAGGAAGCTGGCCGATCCGGCCTTGTACGAGGACAGCCGCAAGGGCGAGTTGGACACCTGGAACAAGAAATATGCCGAAGTGATGGACGCTTTGGACAAGGCCGAGGCGATGTGGCTGACGGCGTCGGAAAAGCTGGAGGCGGCGGCCTGACATGGCTTGCGCGGAAGCATCAGAGCGGCAAAACTTTTTCCGATGACGCCCTTTTTGATCACGGCTTTTGCGACACTTTTCGTGGTGATCGACCCGCCGGGTTTGGTGCCGCTGTTCATCGCATTGACGCAAGGGATGGATGCAGCGCAACGCCGCAACTTGGCGCGGCGGGCCTGTATCATTGCAGCGGTATTGCTGACGCTGTTTGGGCTGTTTGGCGAGACATTGCTGAATTTCATCGGCATCTCGATGGCGGCGTTTCGGATTGCGGGCGGGATCTTGCTGTTCTTGACGGCGCTCGACATGCTGTTTGAACGTCGCACGCAGCGGCGCGAGGGGCAGCATCCGGACCCCGATCATGACCCTTCGGTCTTTCCCCTTGCCACGCCTTTGATTGCCGGACCGGGGGCGATTGCCACGATGATCCTGCTGATGGGGCAGGCTGACGGTGACTGGGGGGCCAAGTTGGCGGTGCTGGGGTTGCAGTATGCGATGATCCTGGCGACGTTTGTGTTTCTGCTTGCCTCGGCCCCGTTGGAGCGGTTGTTGGGGCGGACCGGGACTGTGGTGATCACGCGGTTGCTGGGGATGTTGCTGGCGGCGTTGTCTGTCCAGTTTGTGATCGATGGGGTGCGGGGAACGGGGTTGATCGGATGACGCCCCTGCCCCATCTTGGCGCCATGATGGACGGAGAAAACACGGCAAGGCTGATTTATCTGGGGCTGCTGATGGCGGCGCTGGGCGGTTGGATCATGGTGGAGTATCGCAAAAGGATGGGGCAGGCTTTGCGGACGGCGCTGGCTTGGGTGATGATCTTTGTGGGACTGATGGCGGGCTATGGGCTGTGGGGCGATATCAGGCGGGATATTCTGCCGGTTCAGACCGTGTCGGGCGAGCAGGTCGTGATCCCGCTGGCAGAGGACGGGCATTATCATCCGGAATTGATGATTGGCGGGCAGAGCCTGTCTTTTCTGGCCGATACCGGGGCAAGCTCGGTGGTCTTGTCGCCGGCGGATGCGCGGGCCTTGGGGATCGATACCGGGGCGCTGGCCTATATGGGGCAGGCGATGACGGCGAATGGGGTGGTTCGGACGGCGACGGTAACCTTGCGGGACGTGAGGTTGGGGCCGTTTCAGGATGACCGGGTCATCGCGCAGGTCAACGAATCCGAGATGGACAGGTCGTTGTTGGGGATGGACTATCTGGGGCGGTTTTCCGTGACCATGGCGGGCGATCGGATGGTTTTGACGCGGTGAGCGTGGGGGGCTCCCATATTTGAGAGATTTGGAATAATGTTTTATGTCATGGGGTTATGGGTTTTCAACTAACCTGACGGTTAGGTTTTGGGCGGCTGTGTGATGTTGGATATGGGGGGAGGAAGACGGGGGTTTCACACCCCCGCGCCCCATAGCCCGAGGGCAATGGGGCGTCCCCCGTGGGATATTTTTGTCAGAATGAAAGCGGGGCTTTTGACGTCGTGTGGCTGGATATGTGGTCAGACTGATGGTCGCGTCAGGTCGTATTGCAGGTAGTCAAAGACATCGGCGAGTTCGGCGGGGTCGGCGCATTAGGGGTAGCGATCGATGAAGCGAAATCCCATTTTGGCGCAGAGGCGCAGCATGTCCTGATTGCCTTTGACGACGTTGATCAGAATGTTGTGCCAGCCCATGGCGCGGGCGGCGGCGATCTGGGTCGTGATCATCTGTTGGCCGAGCCGGTGGCCATTGGCCTGCGGCCGGACATAGAGCCGTTTCAACTCGCCTGCATCGGGGCGGATCTGGTGCAGGGTGCAGCACCCGACAAGCCGGTTGACAGCATCGTGCACCACGACAAGGCAGCCATCAGGCGGCAGATTGCGAACATTGGGCCGGAACGACACCATCAGGTCTTCGGGGGTGTAGTGGGACGGGCCACCGGCGACCCTCAACTTGCCAAGCACCACGCCGTAAAATTCGACCAGCAGCGCCTCTAGCGCGGCCATGTCCGGCACAGAATGTGGCGACGAAATTCGGAATGTCATGTGAGCCCCGCCCGCCTGCAATGACGTCAGGTTAAAGGATTTTGCAGCAAATGCAAACTGGGAGCCGGTGATGTTTTGGCGCTGTCAAGGAGCGGGGGCGGCGGGTTTTTCGGTTTTCTTGACCCAACTGCCGGTCTCGTCCGACCAGTATTGGGCGGCGAGGCCCCAGCCGGTCATGCGGGTCCATTCGGTGCGGGCGGCGGCGACGGCGGCGGGATTGGCACCGTCGAAGATCAGCCAGATGCGGTTCAGGGTCGCGGCCTCGGCCTGAGTCGCTGTCGCACCGGCGAGCAGGAACAAGCCCTGGGCCGCGTTGGTGATCGGGCCTGCGCCCAGCAGCACCGGCTGTTGGGCGTCGTGGGGGCCGCCTTCCTGCCCGTGCGGCAGGAAGCCCTCTGCGGGGCCGAGCCACAGTTTGGCGTCCAGATGATCGGTCAGGGCCGGGTCGGCGCAGCGGATCATGCAGCGCAAGCCCTGGCCACAAGCGCGGGTCACAAGGGTGGTGACGCTTTCATCCAGCCCCTTGTGCTGAAGGTGGTAGAACATCGTGGTCGCGGGCATCGTGTCAGGTTTCGCAGGTGTCGCGGATCAGGCGGTTCAAACTGCGCACACCCCAGCCGGTGGCACCTTTGGGCGACAGCGGCAGGTCAGATTTCACAAGCGCGGTGCCTGCGATGTCGAGGTGAATCCACGGCATCCCGTCTTTGATGAAACGCTGGATGAAATGGGCGGCGACGGTGGCGCTGGCCTCGCGCCCGCCGACATTCATCATGTCGGCGATGCGGCTTTTCAGGCGGTCGTCGAAGGCCTGCGCCATCGGCATGCGCCAGGCACCCTCGCCCTCGGCATTGGCGGCTTTCAGGAAGCTGTCGCAGAAAGCGTCGTTGTTGGAGAAGACGCCGGTATGTTCGTGGCCAAGCGCCACGATGATCGCGCCGGTCAGGGTGGCGAGGTTGATGACACCGGTCGGGTTGAAGCGGGTCTGGGCGTACCACAGGACATCGGCCAGCAGCAGGCGGCCCTCGGCGTCGGTGTTGATCACCTCGACCGTGTCACCCTTCATCGAGCGGATCACGTCGCCCGGGCGGATCGCGCGGCCGTCTGGCATGTTTTCGACGAGGCCGATGAGGCCCACGACATTGGCGCGGGCCTTGCGCAAAGCGAGGGCGCGCATGGTGCCGGCGACGACCCCTGCCCCGCCCATATCCATCGTCATCTCCTCCATGCCACCGGCCCCCTTGATCGAGATGCCGCCGGTGTCGAAGACCACGCCCTTGCCGACGAGGGCGAGGGGCGGCGTGTCCTTGTCGCCGCCCTTCCACTGCATGACGACCATTTTGGTCGGCGATTCAGAGCCTTGGCCGACGCCGAGGAGGAGGTTCATGCCCAGATCGGACAACTGCGCCTCCTCGAACACCTCGACCTCCAGGCCGAGGTCGCGCAGCGCCTCCAGCCGCTGGGCGAATGCGACGGTGGTCAGGATGTTGGCGGGTTCGTTGACGAGGTCGCGGGTGAAATGCACGCCCTCGACCACGGCGGCGAGGTCGGTATAGGCGGCGGCGGTGGCGTCAGGGGTGGCGACATGGAAGGTGACCGGGCCGGTTTCCTTGGGCTCGGCGGTTTTGTGGGGGGTGAAGTCATAGGCGCGGAGGGCGAGGCCATAGGCCACATCGGCGGCGCGGGGGTGGTTTTCGGCCACGACGAGGGTTGCAGTTTTGGCCAGAGCCCGGCCGATGGTGCCGCCGGCCTTTTGCGCCTCGGCCATGGTCGCGCGGCGGGGGAGGCAGATAAGTTGCAGCGTCTCGGCGGCAAGGCCCGCGGGATAGGCGAGGTCCATCGCGTCGCCGGGTTTGCATTTGGTCCAAGGCTCGGACGCCATCAGGCGGGCGACCGCGCCGCGTGTCAGTTTATCAAGGCGCTTTGCGGCGGCGGATTTGGGGCTGCCGCCCTCGGCCAGCAGGGCGATGCGGCCGGGTTGGGTGGCAAGTGCGTCAAGATCGCCGGGCGCAAAGATGGGCTGGACGGGTTTGGGCATGGGGGGTTCCATCTGTGGGGGCGGCTTGTTGCCAAGGCTAGACCTTGGGGGCGGGAATGGCCAGATACCAGTTTTACCTTGTCGGCATTTCGGATAGCGTCGGGCGGAAAAGCAGAGGGGTTGTCGCCGCGTGCCAAGATTTGACCGATACCTGATGGCGCAACTGATGGCCCATTTCGGCTTTTTCGCGCTGGTTCTGGTCGGGGTCTATTGGATCAACCGGGCGGTGATCCTGTTTGATCAGTTGATGAGCGACGGGCAGACGGCCTTGGTGTTCGTGCAGTTTTCCTTGCTGTCCTTGCCCAATGTGATCAGGTTGGTGCTGCCGATTGCGGGCTTTGTTGCGGCAGTTTATGTCGCCAACAAGCTGACATCGGAAAGCGAACTGGTGGTCATGCAGTCGACCGGATTTTCGCCGTTCCGGATGGCGCGGCCGGTGCTGTTTTTTGGGCTGGTCGTGACGCTGATGATGGCGGTGCTGGTGAATTTTCTGGTGCCGATGAGCCGGACCTCGATGGTCACCGAACGCGCGGCGCTGTCGGAAAACATCACGGCGCGGTTCCTGACGGACGGGCAGTTTACGCATCCCGGCAAGAAGGTGACGTTTTACATCAACGAGATCGATGCCACAGGCCAGTTGCGCGAGTTGTATCTGCAGGACGACCGGCGCCCGGCAGAGAGCATGACCTATACCGCCAAGCGCGCCTTGTTCGTGCGGGGCGACAATGGGCCGAAGCTGATCATGTTCGACGGGATGGCGCAGACGCTGAACCGGGCCAGTCAGCGCATGTCGGTCACGCGGTTTGCCGATTTCACCTATGATCTGGGGGCGTTGCTGGTCAAACCCGGGGCGCGCAGGCGTGGCCTGTCCGAGATCACCACGGTGGAATTGCTGTTCGGGGGTGCCGACCTGCTGGCCGAGACGCGCAGCACGGCCGCGGCGATGACCTATGAGATGAACGCGCGGATTGCCGAGCCGTTTCTGGCGACCTCGGTCGCGCTGATAGGTTTTGCGGCGCTGTTGCTGGGCGGGTTCAGCCGGATGGGGTTGTGGCGGCAGATCGGGCTGGCGGTGGTGTTGCTGGCGGTGGTGCAGGGCATCGTGACGGTGGCGCCGCAGGTCGGGCAGCGGATGGCGCAGGGCTGGATGATGGCCTATGTCGGACCCGTGGTGGGCTTGGCGATTGCGGGGGCGATGTTGGGTTGGGCGGGGCGGCCGAGGCGGGTTCCGGCACGGGCGGTCGCGGCCGAGGCAGTGGTGGCATGACGCTGAACCTGTATATCGCGCGGCGGTTTCTGGGGCTGTTCCTGCGGGTGTTTGCCGGGTTTTTCGGGCTGATGATGATGATCGACATCATCGACGAATTGCGCAGTTTTGATGATCCGGGCATCTCGCTGGGTGAGGCTGCGGTGCTGGCGTTGATGAATGTGCCGGCGACCATATATCAGGTGTTGCCGCTGATCCTGATCCTGTCGGCGATCGGGTTGTTTCTGGGGCTGGCGCGGTCGTCGGAACTGGTTGTGGTCCGGGCGGCGGGGCGGTCGGGGTTGAGCTTTCTGGTGTCGCCCGTGGTTACGGCATTGGTCATCGGGGCGTTTGCGGTGGCGGTGTTGAACCCGATCGTCGCGGCCACCTCGAAACGCTATGACGCCTTGTCGGCGGGGCATGCGCGGGGCGGATCTGTGCTGTCGATGGCGGATGGGGGTCTGTGGTTGCGGCAAAGCAGCGAGGACGGCCAGACGGTGATCCATGCCGAGCGGGCCAATCTGGACGGGACCGAGTTGTATGACGTCACTTTTCTGACCTTTGCGCGGGACGGCACGCCGGTCACACGGATCATGGCGACAGAGGCGAGTTTGCAGCCGGGCTATTGGGCGATCCGGGGCGCAAAAAGCTGGCCGATGGACGCGGCCAATCCCGAACGGCAGGCGGTGCGCCTGGTGGATGGGACCGCGATCCTGACGGACCTGACGCGCGAGCGCATTCGCGACAGTTTTGGCACGCCCAGTGCCATCGGGTTCTGGGATCTGCCCGCCTATATCCAGCAGTTGGAGGCGGCTGGCTTTTCGGCGCGCAGTCACAAGGTGTGGTACACGATGGAGTTGGCGCAGCCCCTGTTGCTGGCCGCGATGGTGCTGATTGCGGCGGGCTTTACCATGCGCCATGCCCGGATGGCGCGGACATCCAGCCTGGTTCTGACCGCGCTGCTATGCGGGTTTGCCGTCTTTTTCCTGCGGAATTTCGGGCAGATATTGGGCGATAACGGCGAATTGCCGGTCGCTTTGGCTGCATGGAGCCCTCCGATTGTCGCGACCATGCTGGCCTTGGGGTTGTTGCTGCATCTGGAGGATGGGTGATGCGGCGGCTGTTGATTGCGGTCGTTGCGGCGTGGATCGGCGTCGTCGCACAGGCACAGGACCGCGCCACGCTGGTGGCGGACAGTGTCACGGTGCAGTCGGGCACGACGCTGGCCGCGACCGGCCATGTCGAGGTGTTTTTCAAAGGGCAGCGCCTGACCGCCACAGCCATCATCTATGACCAAAAGGCCGACCGGCTGGTCATCACCGGGCCGATCCGCATCGACGATGGACAGGGCAATCTTTTCCTTGCCGAACAGGCCGAAATGTCGGCGGATTTGACCGAAGGCTTGCTGACCTCGGCCCGCCTTGTGCTGAGCCAGCAATTGCAGATGGCGGCGGCGCAGATCCTGCGCAGCGAGGGTGGCACTATCACGGCGCTGCGGTCGGTCGTCGCCTCGTCCTGCACGATCTGCGCGGGCAGTACGGTGCCGTTGTGGGAGATTCGGGCGCAGGAGGTGGTGCATGATGCCACGGCGCAGCAGATCTACTTCAGCGGTGCCCAACTGCGGTTCTACGGACTGCCGGTGCTGTATCTGCCGGTCCTGCGCGTGCCTGACCCGGATCTGCAGCGGGCAACCGGATTCTTGTTGCCGAGGTTGCGGTCGACCACCGCGTTGGGTTTTGGCATTCAGACGCCGTATTTCATCACCTTGGGTCAAAGCCGTGACCTGACCCTGACGCCCTATCTGACGGCCTTGGGTGGCCAGACCGTGGCGCTGAAGTATCGGCAAGCCTTTGCCGCCGGCAGGGTCGAGGTAGACGGATCGGTGTCACATGACAATCTGGGCGACGGTTCACCGCGTGGCTATCTGTCGGCCAAAGGCGATTTCGATCTGGGCCGTGATTACAAGCTGTCGTTTAATGGCATCAGCGTCAGCGACGATGCCTACTTGTCGGATTACGGGATCAGCACGGCGGACCGGCTGGAAAGTCGGATCGGCCTGGACCGGGTGCGGCGCGATCTGACCTTTGCGGTGCAGCTGGTCGGCTTTCAATCGGTGCGGGAGGGGGACAGCAACAGCACGTTGCCCAGCACCCTGACCGATCTGAGCTATGAAAAGCGGTTCCTGATCCTTGGCGGATCAACGGGGTTCACCTTTGACACCCATAGCGAATATCGAGGTTCGATCAGCCCGTCCGACGACAATGCGGACGGGGTGGCGGATGGCCGTGATCTGGGGCGCATCAGTCTGGGACTGGACTGGGACCGCAACTGGGTTGCCCCGAATGGCATGGTGCTGTCGGCGATGGGGGTTGGCACCTATGACCGCTACAGCATTGTGCAGGATCAGGATTTTGGCGGCCGGCCCCAGCGGTTGTCGGGCGCGGCGGGGGTGGAATTGCGCTGGCCGATGGTCAAGGCGGGCCGGGACGGCGCGGCGCAGGTCTTGCAGCCGGTGATGCAGTTGGTGACCGCCACTGCGCCCGACCCATCCGTGCCGAACGGCGATTCGACGCTGGTCGAGTTTGACGAGGGCAATCTGTACAGTCTGGACCGCTATCCCGGCTCGGATGCCGTCGAGGGGGGGACCTGGCTCAATCTGGGTGTGTCCTGGTTGCGGACCGCGCCCGAGGGCTGGACGGTGGGGGTCACGGTCGGTCAGGTGGTGCGCCTGGTGGATCAGGGACAGTTCAGCGCGGCATCCGGCCTGGACGGGCCAAGGTCGGATTGGTTGCTGGCCTGGTCGCTGGACACTGGCGACGGGCTGGCACTGACCAACCGGTTGATCGTCGATCCGACATTCTCGCTGACCAAGGGCGAGTTGCGGTTCGACTATACCAAGCCCGCCCTGACCCTGTCGGGCGGATACGAATATCTGCTGGCCGATCAAAGCGAGAACCGGGACGCGACAACATCCGAGATCCGGCTGGAGGCAGAGACCGCCCTGACCCGCAACTGGTCGGCGGTGGTCAGCGGGCGCTATGACATCAGGGCCGAGCGGGTGGCGGAATCGGGCCTTGCACTCGACTATCGCAACGAATGTATCGATGTGACGTTTTCGCTCTCGCGCAGCTATTCGTCGTCGTCTAATCTGACACCGTCCACCGATCTGGGCCTGTCTGTCGAATTGCTGGGCTTTGGCGGCGGCTCGGGTGCTGGTCCGTCGCGGGTTTGCCGCAGATAGGGCGTTGATTTCGGGATGAACAGCATGGAAACCAAGGCGATGACCCTGATGAAATCGATGATGCTGATATGTTTGGCGCTGATGTTGGGGGTTGTCCCTGCACAGGCGCAAGACGGCTTTTCGCCGAAAGCCTATGTCAATGCGCGGGTGATCAGCCAGTATGAGTTCAAGCAGCGGGTGTTGTTCATGACCCTGCTGCGGCAGCCGGGTGACATATCCTCAGCGGCGCTGACCAGTCTGATCGACGACAGTTTGCGGCGGCAGGCGGCCAAGGCGCTGGATGTCACGGTGACGCCGGATCAGGTAAAGGCCGGGATGGCCGAGTTCGCCTCGCGCACCACGCTGCCGCTGGACGAATTTCTGAAGGCACTGGCCACTGGTGGGGTCGAGCCCGAGACGCTGCGCGATTTCGTCGAGGCGGGTTTGTTGTGGCGCAGCGTGATCCGGGCCAAGTTCGTGTCGCCGGACGATCCGTCGGCGACCAGGATTTCGGATGCCGAGATTGACCGGGCGATCGGGGCGGGTGCCGCCTCGGGGGGAGAGTTGCGGGTGCTGTTGTCAGAGATCGTGCTGCCGACCGAAGGCACGGTGAACGCGATGGCGCTGGCGCAGAGGTTGAAACAGACCGCGACGACGCCGCAGACCTTCAGCATGGCGGCCAGGAATTACTCCAAATCCGGCAGTGCCGGGGCGGGCGGCGTGTTGGGCTGGATCCCGGCCTCGGCCTTGCCGCCTGCGGTGGCGGCGCAGATATTGGCGCTGGAGGTGGGCGAGGTGACTGACCCGATCCGGGTTCCGGAGGGGGTGCAACTGTTCTTGCTGCGCGACAAAAGCCTGTCCGGGGGCGAGGTGGTTGGCGCGCCCGAGGTCGAGTATGCGCAGTTTTTTGCACCGGTCGGCACCGATCTGGCGTCGGTGCGGGCGGGCTTGGACACCTGCGACGACCTGTATGACGCCGCAAAGGGCTTGCCGGTCGAGGCGTTGCAACGGGCGACGGTGCTGGAATCTGGTCTGGCCCCTGCCCTGCGCGGCGTGATGGCGGGATTGGATGTGGGCGAGACGGCGGTTATGGCTGGCTCGCTGGTGATGCTGTGCGCGCGGGTGCCGCAATCGGCGATTGCGCCGTCGCGCGACGATGTCAGCACGACCTTGCTGAACCGCAAGCTGAGCCTGTTGGCGGCGGCCTATCTGACCGAGTTGAAATCCAACGCCGATATCCGCATCCCATGAGCGGGCTGATCCGTCGGCCGATTGCGATGACCTGCGGCGAGCCTGCGGGGATCGGCCCGGAACTGGCCATCGCTGCGCGGCGGGTGCTGGGGGCCGAGGTGCCGTTTTTCTGGATCGGCGACCCGCGGTTTCTGACCGGCGCGTGGGTTGCGATTGCCGCGCCTGCCGAGGCTTTGACGGTGCCTGCGGATGTCTTGCCGGTGCTGGTGCATGGCTTTGCCGGCGATGCCGTCAAGGGCCGGGCCGATCCGCTGAACGCCGTGGCTGTGGTTCAGGTGATCGAGCGGGCGGTCGGGTTGGTGCGGGCTGGTGCGGCTGCGGCCATCTGCACCGCGCCGATCCACAAGAAGGCGCTGCAGGATGGCGCGGGTTTTGCCTATCCGGGGCATACCGAGTTTCTGGCGCATCTGGGGGGTGGGGTTCCGGTCGTGATGATGCTGGCCAGCCCGATGCTGCGGGTGGTGCCGGTGACCATTCACATTCCGCTGGCCGAGGTGCCAACGACCCTGACGGCGGCGCTGCTGGAGCAGGCATTGCGGCTGACCCATGCCGGGCTGGTGCAGGACTTTGGGATTGCCGAGCCTCGGCTGGCCGTCGCAGGGTTGAACCCGCATGCCGGTGAAGGGGGTGCCATGGGGGGCGAGGAGATTGCGCTGATCGGGCCGGTGCTGGCGCAGTTGCGGGCCGAGGGGATGTTGGTCGCAGGGCCGATGTCGGCGGACACGATGTTTCATGCGCGGGCGCGGGCGGGCTATGATGCGGCGGTGTGCATGTATCACGATCAGGCGCTGATCCCGATCAAGACGCTGGATTTTGACGGTGGGGTGAATGTGACGCTGGGGCTGCCGTTCATCCGCACCTCGCCCGACCATGGCACGGGATTTGACATTGCGGGCAAGGGCCTTGCGCGGCCGGACAGCACGGTTGCAGCCTTGCGGATGGCGTTTCAGATGGCCAAGGGGCGCGCGCCGTGGCGATGATCGACGGGCTGCCGCCGCTGCGCGAGGTGATCAGGGCGCATGATCTGGTGGCCAAGCGGCAGTTGGGGCAGAACTTTTTGCTGGATCTGAACCTGACCGCCAAGATTGCCCGGATGGCGGGCGACCTTTCCGCCTGTGATGTGCTGGAGGTCGGGCCGGGGCCGGGTGGGCTGACGCGCGGGTTGCTGGTCGAGGGGGCGCGACGGGTGCTGGCGATTGAAAAGGACCCGCGCTGCATCGCAGCCCTGCACGAGATTGCCGCCGTCTATCCGGGTCGGCTGGAGGTCTTGAACGCCGATGCTTTGGAATTGGATGTGTCGGCGCATCTGACACAGCCGGTCAGGGTGGTGGCCAACCTGCCCTATAATGTCGGCACCGAACTGTTGATCCGCTGGTTGACCCCTGCTGTATGGCCGCCCTTCTGGCAGAGCCTGACACTGATGTTTCAAAAAGAGGTGGCCGAGCGGATCGTCGCGCGGCCCCGAACCGAGCATTACGGGCGGTTGGCGCTGCTGGCGCAGTGGCGCTGCGATGCCAAGATTGTCATGCATCTGCCGCCCGAAGCCTTTACCCCTGCCCCAAAGGTCCATTCCGCCGTGGTGCATCTGACACGGTTGGAGGTGCCGCGTTATCCGGCCATTGAAGCCGCGTTGCATCGGGTGACGACGATGGCGTTCGGCCAACGCCGCAAGATGCTGCGGTCGAGCCTGAAGCCGATGGGGCCGAATATCGAGGACAAGCTGCGCATGGTGGGGATCGAGCCTACGGCACGCGCCGAGGAAATCGGGCTGGACCGGTTCTGTGCGCTGTCGCTGATCGTTTAGGCGCGGGTTTCAGGCGCATGTCAGGCGCCGTGCCATAGTCGGCCCCTCATCATTCCCTTGCGGGCATTCTTCGGTTTGTGT
>JBBQGU010000007.1:0-30466 GCA_038323315.1 Rhodobacterales bacterium
TTTTGGCCGAGGGCCGGCAAGGGCAGATGGACTGGCTGGCCGAGCGGGAGGCATGGCGGGGATCGGCTGCCGCGCTATGGCCTGAGGCGCGGTCGGTGATCATGCTGGCGGAATGTTATACGCCGCAGACTGATCCTTTGGCAGTGTTAAAGCGGCGCGACCGGGCGGCGGTATCAGTTTATGCGCAAGGGCGCGATTATCATGATCTGGTGAAGTCGCGGCTGAAGCGGTTGGGGCGGTGGCTGATCGAGGCGGGCGGGGGCGAGATCAAGGTGTTTGTCGATACCGCCCCCGTGATGGAAAAGCCTTTGGCACAGGCGGCGGGCTTAGGCTGGCAGGGCAAACACACCAACCTGTTGAGCCGCGATCTGGGGAACTGGTTTTTTCTGGGAGCAATTTTCACCACGCTGGAGTTGGAGCGGGATGCGGTTGAGATCAGTCATTGCGGGTCTTGCACCGCTTGTCTGGACATTTGCCCGACCGGGGCATTTCCGGCACCCTATCAGTTGGACGCGCGGCGTTGCATTTCCTATCTGACGATCGAGCACAAGGGGCCGGTGGATGTGGCGCTGCGCGGATTGATGGGCAACCGGGTGTATGGCTGCGACGATTGTCTGGCGGTGTGCCCGTGGAACAAGTTTGCGGTGGCGGCGTCGGAGATGGGGTATCAGGCGCGGGTCGGGGCACCGGAATTGGCGGAACTGGCGGTTTTGGACGATGCGGGATTTCGGGCGCGGTTTGCGGGCAGTCCGATCAAGCGGATCGGGCGGGACAGGTTTGTGCGCAACGTGTTGTATGCCATCGGCAACTCGGGCATGCCGGAGTTATCGACGGTTGCAGTGCGGCTGATGGCGGATGCGGATGAGGCCGTGGCGGATGCGGCGCGCTGGGCGGTTGGACGACTTGAGGAGGTGAGGCATGGGCGACAGGTTGGCGGGTAAGGTGGCGATTGTGTCGGGCGGGGCCACGGGATGCGGGGCTGCGGCGGTGCGGTTGTTTGCGGCGGAAGGGGCGGCGGTCGGGATCATTGACCGCAACGTCGGGGCTGGGCAGGCTTTGGCGGATGAACTGAGTTCGGCTGGGTTTGCCGTGTGTTTTGTGGCGGCCGATGTAGCGCAGGGCGTGGAGGTTGCAGCGGCGGTTGCGACTGTGGCCGATGCTTTGGGGCCGGTGAATGTGCTGTTCAACCATGCCGGAACCATCGTCATAAAACCGTTTCTGGAGACCGAGGAGGCGGATTGGGACTTTCTGTTCGATGTGAATGTGAAGTCGATGTATCTGATGACACGCGCGGTTTTGCCGATGATGCTGGCGCAGGGCAAGGGGGCGATTGTCTGCACCTCGTCGATCTCGGCCGTCTATGGTACGCCGAATGAGGTGTTGTATGATGCGACCAAGGGGGCCTGTCACATGTTTGCACGGGCAATTGCGGTGGAGTTTCGCGACCGGGGCATTCGCTGCAATGCGGTTTGTCCGGGGTTTATCGAGACACCGCATGGCATGCGGGAGGTGGCGGCGCTGAGTGCATTGGGGGTGGATGTGTCGGAGGCGGCGATCAAGGCGGCGCAGGGGCGGATGGGGCGGCCCGAGGATATTGCGCGGGCGGCTTTGTATCTGGCGTCGGATGACGCCGAGTTTGTGAACGGGCATCAACTGTTTGTGGACAATGGGTTTTCGGCGGTGTGACCGTCGGGATTGTCAGGGAACCGACAATCCCCTTTGCCTAGCGGGCGTCGGCTTCCAGATTAAGCCATAGCACCTCGGCCCCGGTCAGTTTCAGGGCGGCGCCGGGCAGGGTCGTGGCGATTTCGCCGGGGCTGCGCGGGCCGATCAGGGCGAGAGAGGGAAAGGATTGGCTGAGGACCCAGGCGGTGGCGATGTTGTGGGCCGAGACGCCTTTTTCGATTGCCAGGGTTTCGGCGCGGTGGCGGCGTTCGGCGTTGGCAGGGCTGCCGAAACAAGTTTCGGGCGCTGTGTCAGCGGGCAGGCGGTTGCGCAAACCCTCGGGGAGGAAGTATCCGCGCGCCTGCGATGACCATGACAGGTGGGCGACGGTGTTTTGGCGGAGGTATTGCAGGGTTTCGGCGGTGTTGGAAGTGATGCAGCCGGCCCAGACCGGCTTTTCCATCACGGCCAATGACAGATTGTTGTTCATGATGCGGAAGGGTTCGATTCCTTTGGAAGCGGCGTAGGCATTCGCCTCGGTCAGGCGGGCGGGGGACCAGTTGGAGCCGCCGAAGATGCCGATCTTGCCCGCAGTTTTCAGGACATTCAGGGCGTCGATGAACTCGGACACCGGGACGGCGGGATTGTCGCGGTGCATGATGTAGATCGGGACGTGGTCGAGGCCAAGGCGTTCGAGCGACATGTCAAGCTGGATGCCGATGGCGCGGGGCGTGCAGTAGGGGGTGTGTGCGCCTTTGGCAATGACCACGGTGTCTTTGGCCACGCCGCGGGTTTTGATCCAGTCGCCCAGAACCTTTTCATGCAAGCCACCGCCATAAACGAAGCCGGAGTCGAAGGCGTTGCCGCCAGCCTCCAGCCACGCGTCCCAGACGATGGCGCCCTCGGCCACGGTGTTGCGGTTATCGCAGCCGAGGATCAGTTGCGAGACGGGTTGGGGGACGCCTGGAAGGACAATTTTGGGCATGGCGGGCAGGCCCGCGGGGAGGGCGCCGGGCAGGATGCGGTTTGTCGCCGGGATTTCGGCGAAGGTTTTGTAGCCGAGTTCAGTGCGCCATTTGTCGAGAGTTTCGTTGTTGCCGATGCTGTCGGCATGGGAGGGGGCGGGGTACGGGGCTTGCAGCAGGCCAGCGGCGATGGCGGCGCTCACATGCTCGGCCTCGAAGGCGAAGAGCATCCGGGGGTCGCGCAGAATTTCGGTGCGGGTGTCTGTGGTGGTGATGTGGATCGTGGCGTCGGAGGGGCCTGCGTTGCGGCCGGGGGTCCAGGGGTCGTCGATGGTGATGCTGCCAAGGGTGCCGGTGATCACGGCGCGGTTGTCCATATTACGGGCGACGGCGACGGCGATTTCGGCGGTGAAGCCCGAGGCAAAGGTCAGGAGGCCGTAAGCTACGGTATCAACGCCGGTTTCGGCGAGGGTACCGGTGCCTTTGACGCTGATCGGGTTGGCGAAGGGTTCACCAATGACGGTTCCGGCGATCAGGCGGGACAGCGAGGCGGTGTAGCCGCCGACATCAAGGATGCCGCCGCCGCCGAGGGCCAGGTCATACAGGCGCGAGCCCGGGCGGTAGGGGGCGTTGAAGCCGAAATGGGTTTTGATGTGCTGGGGAGTGCCGATTTCGCCGGAAGCGATAATGTCCAGCACACGGGCAATCTGGGGGTGGAGTCGGTACATGAACGCCTCCATGAACAGACGTTCGCATTGGGCGGCAACCTCGGTCACGGCGGTGACCTCGGCCGCGTTCATTCCGGCAGGCTTTTCGCAAAGGACGTGTTTGCCTGCGCGCAGGGCTGCGATGGACAGGTCGGCGTGCCAGGGGTGGGGGGTCGAGACATAGACGGCGTCGATCTGGTCGTCGGCCAGAAGCGCGGCGTAATCGGCATAGCGCTTGTCGCTGGCAATGGCGTATTTGTCGCCGAAAGACGCGCGGCGTGTCGCGTCCCGGCTAGCGATGGCCGTCAGCGTGCCGGTTTCAGATTGCGCCAAACCGTCGGCAAAGTTGTTGGCGATAGCGCCCGGCCCGATGATGCCCCAACGAACTGTCATGATATCCCTCCCAAGATGGGCAAGTGTTAGCAGGGGGCGGGGCCGGTGCGAAGGGGTTTTTAGTAAATTTTACTGGATCGCCGGATGGGGTTGGCCCATCCGGCGCAAGGGTCAGGCGCGGACCAGTGCCTCGTATTGGGTCGAGACGCGTTTGGTCAGATCGCCAACCTCGAAATTATAGTCGCCGATCTGGCCAACCGGCGTGACTTCGGCGGCGGTGCCGGTCAGCCAGCATTGCTGGAAGGTTTCCAGTTCGGACGGGTCGATGTGGCGTTCGTGGACCTTGATCTGCATATCGCGCAGCATCTGCACGACGGTCTGGCGGGTGATGCCGTTCAGGATGCAGTCGGGCTTGGGGGTGTGAACCTCGCCATCCCTGACGAAGAAGATGTTGGCGCCGGTCGCCTCGGCCACATAGCCGCGATAGTCCAGCATCATGGCGTCAGAACAGCCCTTGGCCTCGGCGGCATGTTTGGACATGGTGCAGATCATGTACAGACCTGCGGCCTTGGCGGCGTGGGGGATGGTTTCGGGGCTGGGGCGTTTCCATTTGGCGATGTCCAGCTTGGCACCCTTGAACTTGGCATCGCCGTAATAGCTGCCCCAGGTCCAGCAGGCCACGGCCAGACGGATCGGGTTGCGCTTGGCCGCAACGCCCATATCCTCACCCGCGCCACGCCACGCCAGAGCGCGGACATAGGCGTCGGTCAGGTTGTTGGCTTTCAGCACGGCGTCTTTCGCCGCCTCGATCTGATCGACCGAGAAAGGGAGGGGCATGTCAAGGAGTTCGCCCGACATCCGCAGGCGGGCGGAATGTTCGCGGGATTTGAAGATTTTACCGTTGTAGCACCGCTCACCCTCGAACACGGCGGAGGCGTAGTGCATGGCATGGGTCAGGATGTGGACATTGGCAGAACGCCATTCGACAAGTTTGTCATCCATCCAGATAAAGCCGTCACGATCGTCATAGCCTGCCATTGCATCCCCCGTTTTGCATATGTTGCGCAAGATAAGTCCGTTTCGGACATATTGTTGCGCGAAATCGTGGATGGGCTAGCAGTTGGGTCTTGGAGTGTCAACAAGGCTGACATAGATTTGAGTCGAGGAGGACGCCATGGCCGAGGGTGCAAGTGGAAGCGAGGGGTTGCTTTTCCTGACGGATGAGCAGTTGCGCAAGGGGATAGAAGCGATGTTCTTTGCCTATCGCGGCTTCACCGCCGACCCCGACCGTATCTTGGGCACGCTGGATTATGGCCGGGCGCATCACAGGGCCGTGCATTTCATCAACCGATCACCCGGGCTGACCGTGTCGCAATTATTGGGGCTTTTGGGGGTGACCAAGCAAAGCCTGAACCGGGTGCTGCGAACGCTGTTTGACGACGACCTGGTCGAAGCGCGGGTCGGGCGGACCGACAAGCGCGAGCGGCGCTTGCATCTGACCGTAAAGGGGGCGGCGTTGGAGCGCTCATTGTCGGATGCCCAACGCGCGCGGATGCGGGCGGCGTACCGCGCGGCGGGGCCGGAGGCGGTACAGGGGTTTCGCACCGTGCTGGAGGCGATGATGGACCCCGAAATGCGGCGGCAATATCAGGGTCTGCGGGAAGGGAAACCATGATCGAAGTGCAGCCCCATCTGTTGGTCGTGGATGATGATGAACGCATTCGCGGACTGTTGCAGAAATTCCTGATACGCAGTGGGTTTCTGGTCTCGACGGCGCGCGATGCGGCGCAGGCACGTCGGTTGTTGGGGGGGTTGGAGTTCGATTTGCTGGTGCTGGATGTGATGATGCCGGGCGAGGACGGCATCAGCCTGACGCGCGCCCTGCGCCGTCAAATGACCACGCCGATCCTGTTGCTGACTGCCAAAGGCGAGGCGGTGAACCGGATCGAAGGGTTTGAGGCCGGGGCGGATGACTATCTGGTCAAACCCTTTGAACCCAAGGAATTGTTGTTGCGGATCAATGCGATACTGCGGCGGATGCCGATGATCAAGCCGGTTCAGGCCGCCATCAAGGCGCTGGTTATGGGAGCGGTGCGCTATGATCCGGACCGGGGCGAGTTGTGGCGCGGGGCGGAATTGATCCGCCTGACCGCGACCGAGGCCCAGCTGATGCGGATCTTTGCCGCAGCACCCGGCGCGGCCATCCCGCGCGAGCGGCTGGTGGGCGATCTGGAGCGAGAGGCGGGCGGCGCTGCCACTGGTGGAGATCGGGCGGTGGACGTGCAGATCACCCGGTTGCGCCGCAAGATCGAGGATGACCCCAAACAGCCGCGCTATCTGCAAACCGTCCGCGGCGAGGGCTATATGTTGCAGCCGGATTGATCTGGACTTGGGGAATTTGCCGCAGCATTGTTGCGGCAAAATCCGATTGAGGTTCATCATGCCCAGCAATCTGCCCCTTGAAATGCGTCTGCGCCGGATGGCGAAACGGTTGGAGGAGTTGGACCGGTGGGTGGCGCGGGAGACTGTGCCGCTGACGGGATGGACGCTGGAAGGCGTTGCGGTCGGCAGGGGCCATGCCTGGCAGGATAGCGGGACGCCGTTGGCGTTTGCCCATCCTGCGGTCGAGGTGCCTGCGCATTGGCCGTTGGAGGAGGTGCGCGTCAGCCTGTGGCTGGGGGGCGAGGGGTTGGTACGGCTGATGGGGGACCGGACCGACAGTTTCGGGCTGAACCCGTGGCACATGACCTTTATGCCGCGTGAACGGGCGTTCCGGATCGAGGCGGACTGTGTCGCCCGGTTGCCGCAGGGGGTGCCGAACTATCAGGCCGCTTTGGGGGTGACGGAACTGGTCTGGCTGGAGGCCGACCTTGATGACCTGATACGCATGTTCCGGCAAGTGGTTGAAATGGTACGGTTTCTGGGTGGGCATGAGGTGGAGCCGTGGCCGGTACCGGGGTATTTTACGAACCGCAAGCATCCGCCGCATTCCGAGCCGCACGCCGCCTGCAAACCGGTGATGGAACTGGCCGAGGCGGCGTTTCACATGTTGGATTGGCCGACCGAAACGCAGGCCTATCTGGGCCGGATACGCGGCACCGCCGAGTCGCAGTCGATCTGGGTGCTGCCGCCGGAAGACGCACTTTTGCCGTTGCCGGACAGCGCGCGTTTGTCGGTTGTGAAGGCGCGGGATCATCTGCGGGTGGGGCTGCGCGGGTTGCAGGTTCGGTTCCCGCAGGAAGGGGTGATTGCGGCGACGGGGCATGCGCATATTGACCTGGCGTGGCTGTGGCCGATGGTGGAAACCCGGCGCAAGGCGGTGCGGACGTTCCACACCGCCTTGCAGTATATGGACCGGTTTCCGGAGTTCAAGTTCAACCACTCGACCCCGCAACTGTATGATTTCTTGGGACAAGATGACCCTGCGTTGTTGGCAGCGATTACGGAAAAGGTGCGGTCAGGCCAGTGGGAGCCGATCGGTGCCATGTGGGTCGAGCCGGACACCAACATGCCATCCGGCGAGTCGCTGATCCGGCAGTTGCTGTATGGCATCCGCTGGTTCGACCGCCAGTTCGGCAAGCGCAGCACGGTGCTGTGGCTGCCCGACGTCTTTGGGTTTTCGCCCGTGTTGCCGCAATTGCTGCGCGGCGTCGGGATGACTTCGGTGTTCACGATCAAGACCAACTGGTCGGAGATCAACAAGCTGCCGCATGACTTGTTTGCATGGGAGGGACTGGATGGGTCGCAGGTGATCCTGCATACCTTCGAGAACCCCGCCGATGGGTATAATGCCGAGATGGGGCCGCGGGCGGTTTTGGGGACCTGGGGCAATTATCAGGACAAGGAACTGCATGGGCAAAGCCTGCTGTGCTATGGCCATGGCGATGGCGGCGGTGGAGTGACCGAAGATTATGTGCTGCGGTTGCGGCAGATGCAGGACTTTCCGGTGCTGCCGAAGATTGCGCATGTGAATGTGTCGGACTGGTTTGACGGGGTGATGGGGCGATTGACCGGGCCGCTGCCGAAATGGGTGGGTGAAATTTATCTGGAGTATCATCGCGGGACGCTGACGACCCAAGGCCGGACGAAGTATCTGCACCGGCGGGCGGAGCGGGCGCTGGTGACGGCCGAGGTCTTGGGGTCGATGGCTGCGATGCGGGGGGACTTCGTTGCGGCTTCGCTGGAGCCGGATTGGCGGGTTTTGCTGCGCAATCAGTTTCACGACATTCTGCCGGGGTCGTCGATCCGTGAGGTTTATGAGGTGGCCGAGGCAGAGTTGGCCGGCGTGATAGAGGCCGGTCTGGTGCGGCAGGGTGCGGCTATGGATGATCTGGTGGCAGGCTTTGCCGGGGATCAGGCAGGCATGGTTGTTGTGAACCCGGACCTGTCGCCGCGCGTGCTGCGGTTGCAGTCGGCGGGGCCGTTGCCGGGCGGGCAGACTGTCGAGGGTGGGCATGTGCTGTCGGCGCCCGCATTGATCGGCGGCTTGGGGGTGTTGGCGGTCAAGGCGGGCTCGCTGCCGTTGCCATCGGGGCTGTCGGTGTCGTCGCTGCGGTTGGAGAATGATCTGGTCAAGGTGCGGCTGAATGCGGACGGCACTTTGGCCAGCCTGTATGACAAGCGCGCCGGGCGGGAATGTCTGGCGGCCGATTCAAACAAAGTGATCCGGGGCAACCAGATCTGGGCCTATGTCGACAAGCCGCGTTACTTTGACGCCTGGGACATCGAGGAGGATTATGCGGCCAATGGCCAGGAAGTGCTGGCTTTGGGGTCGGCAAAGGTGGTGGAAACCGGGCCGCACCGGGTGGCGGTGCGGATAGAGCGGCGGTTTGGCAGCAGCACGATCACGCAGACGATCCGGCTGTGGGCGAACTCGGCCCGGGTCGAGATCAAGACCGATCTGGATTGGCATGACCGGCGTATCCTGTTGAAATCGCGAATACCTTTGGCGGTGCATGCGGATTTTGCCACGTTTGAATGTGCCTGCGGCGTGATCCGTCGGCCGACGCATCGCAACACGCCGTGGGATGCGGCGAAGTATGAGGTGGCGGGGCACCGCTTTGCGGACCTGTCGGACAGCGGCTTTGGCGTGGCACTGCTGAATGACGGGAAATATGGGCATGATGTGCTGGGCAATGTGATGGGGTTAAGCCTTTTGCGGTCGCCGGTATTCCCGGATTTGCTGGCGGATGAGGGGAAGCAAAGCTTTACCTATGCGCTGCTGCCACATCAAGGCGACTGGTTTGCAGGCGGTGTGCTGGCCGAAGCCGAGGACTTGAACCAGCCCTTGCTGGTGCGGGCGACAAAGGTTGCGGGTGATGCAAGCTGGCACGCGGCACGGTTATCGGACAGGCCGCTGGCGCTGTCGGCGCTAAAGCCTGCAGAGGATGGCGGTGGGTTGATCCTGCGGGTTTATGAACCCTCCGGCGGGCGCAGTATGCCGACGGTGGCCTTGCCCGAGGGGTGGAAGGTGGCAGGTCATGTCAACCTGCTTGAGGAGCCGGTTGATGGCGACCTGAGTTTCGCACCCTTCCAGATTCGCAGCCTGCATCTGACGCGCAATACCTGAGCGGGTCAGAACAGATCGATTGTGCTCTCTTGTGTCGGGCCGACGGGGCGGCGCTGCGGCACTTCGGCCGGGTCCACCGCGTCGATAGGGACGAACAGCATCTTGGCGTGGCAGGTTGAGGGGGTGAAAACCAACCTGCGGGCCGAATTGCCACCGACGCTTTTCGACAGGACCGGGATGCCCTCGTCCTGCAAAAAGGATTCGGCGAAGACGGCGTTGGCAGAGCCGATGTCGGCCAGGTTGGCCGACATGCGCGCGCCGCCGAACAGCTTGGCCTGCAATCTGGCGCGACTGGCCCCTGCTTTCAGCATTTCGTTGATCAGCTTTTCCATGGCGTTCACGCCAAAACGGATATGGCCCGAATCCTCGCCCCGCCCTGCGGCAAGCAGGAAATGGTTCATGCCTCCCAGCCCCGTCACAGGGTCATGAAGGCAGACAGAAATACAGGAGCCCAGCACCGTCGAAAATCTTGCGGCGGCGTGGCCGGAGACAAAGAACGTGCCTTGAATAACGAAGGTCACTTTGCCTTCTGTAATAAGCGTCATGGCCAAATCCGCCTTTCTTCGCTCTGGTCGGCGCAGGCGCGCAGGATCGAGGCCGCAACATCGCCCAAACCAACCTGGTGCTGGACGGCCCCCAACTCCCACGCCGCGCGCGGCATGCCGTAGACAACACTTGTCGCTTCATTCTGCCCGATGGTGACTGCACCAGCCTGGCGCAGTTCCAACAACCCTTCTGCCCCGTCGCGCCCCATGCCGGTCAGCAGGACGGCAACGACTTGTGCGGCAAGGGGCACAGCCGAGCGGAACAATGCGTCAACCGATGGCGCATGCCCCGAAATCGGCGGGCCAGGCTCTATGCTGGCATTCACGCTCCCACCCAGCCGCAGCCGCAGATGACCGGCAGAGCCTGCCGCCACGCAGACATGACCGGGCCGCAGTTCCATACCCGTCGTCGCGGCCTCGACCTTGACCGAGCAGCGCCGGGCGAGCAGGCGGATCAGGCTGTCCGAAAAGCCTTGGCCAGTGTGCTGCACCAACGCAACAGGCGGGCAATCCGGCGGCAATTGCGACAATACGGTCAACAAAGCGTCTACCCCGCCGGTCGAGGACCCCATCAGAATCAATTTGCCTGCCCGCATCGGCATTGATGTCACCACAGGTCGGGCCAGCGCAACGACCGGCCTTTCCACCAGACGCGAGGCGTCGACAATTCGTTGGCAAATTTCGTTAGGCAGTTGGTTTGTGTCGAGTGGCGGCAACCCGCTTTCGCCCGGACCCCCTGCGCTTGCGCGGTGGTCCACCACCAACCATCGGCAGTGCAGCGCGCGAAACAGGGAGATCATCAAGCTGAATTCGGGCACTAGGGTGAGTTCGCGGGCAACGAGCACGACGTTGGGCTCCAAAGCCTCTGCTCGAGTATAAGTTTCCGGCAGGTCGGTCGCCTCGGCTGTCACTTGCATGCCTGTACCGGCCAACACCGCCTTGACCAACCGCATACGCATCACCGGATTGGC
This sequence comes from Rhodobacterales bacterium, assembly GCA_038323315.1. Taxonomy (GTDB): domain Bacteria; phylum Pseudomonadota; class Alphaproteobacteria; order Rhodobacterales; family Rhodobacteraceae; genus Stagnihabitans. The sequence continues at coordinate 10,756 of JBBQGU010000007.1, forward strand.
GCCAGCAATTAGGACCTTGATGCCTGACACGTCTGTCTCCTCGCTCCAGCAGCGTCCGACCCGAAATGTCGGATCAAAAATCCTGCCAATTGCCTGCGCCGCTGGCGAAAGCCTGTGCTGCCATGGGCTGCGCAAGCGCCGGTGCGATCGGCTGCGGGATCTCTGACATATTGGGGGCATCACGCTGCATGACAGATGCAAATTCGGTCAGTCGCGACGCAGAGCGGGTTTTGCGGATCGTGAATTGCGCAACCAGATCGGCGAGACCGGCCGCCTCTTGGTTCAGCGATTGGCTGGCGGCAGTCGATTCTTCGACCATCGCGGCATTCTGCTGGGTCACTTGGTCAAGCTGGGTCACGCCAAGATTGATTTCGGCCAGGCCCGTGGACTGTTCGGCGGCTGCCGAGGCAATGTTCGACACCAAAGTGGAAATATGGCTGACCCGGTTAACGATATTCGCCAGGGCGGTACCAGCACGGCCAACCTGTTCCACACCGCGGCCGACATGCTGCGTACTGGCGCTGATCAGCGCTTTGATTTCACGCGCCGCCGCCGACGATCTTTGCGCCAAGGCGCGAACTTCGCTGGCGACCACGGCAAAGCCCTTGCCTGCCTCGCCAGCCCTGGCCGCTTCGACCCCTGCATTCAGCGCCAGAAGGTTGGTCTGGAACGCGATGTCATCAATCACGCCGATGATCTGCGAAATCTGTTCAGAGGAATGTTCGATTTCCGTCATCGCCACAACGGCACCTTCGACCACCTTGCCGCTTTCCTCGGCCTCACTGCGCGCAGAGCGGACAATACTCTCGACCTCTTTGGCGCTTTCTGCGGCGCCCCGGATCGAGGCGGTCAACTCGTCCAGGGCAGCTGCCGTTTGTTCCAGCGTGGCGGCCTGATTCTCGGTCCTGCGCGACAGATCATCGGAGGATTGGCTCATTTCACGGCTGCGCGACCGAATGCTGTCCGAAGTTTCGACGACCATCTTGATCGTTTCATGCAATTTTTCAATGGTTTGGTTGAATTTGTCGCGAAGCTCTTCATATTGCTCACCGAAATCCGCATCGATAGATTGCGCCAGATCACCCTCGGACAGTTTGGTCAGGCCCACCGTCAGACCATCCACGACCGTGCGTTGCACTTCGGCCTGACGATCACGCTCGGCCTCCAGACTGACGGCGACGGACAGTTTCTGGCGCAAAGCGTCTAGCGATCGGGCAATGTCACCGACCTCGTCGTGACGGCCGATATTACTGATTTCCGAGTCCAGATGGCCATCCGCAATGTTTTTAACCGCAGTTACAAGTTGGTTTATTGGATGAGTGACGCCGCGTGCAATGAGCAGGCCCAAAATTGAAATCACCATACAGCCGCCGAATGTCCACAGGATCAGCGCATTCAAGGCACTATTTACCGGACCATAGGTTTCGCTGTCGGCAATTTCGACATGCAGTTCATACTCGACGTCGATCAGATCGAGCCGGGTCACCATCGACGACCCCGCTTCACCCGAGACGAGTCGAACACCTTCATTCAGAGCGGGCGCCGAAACTCGGCTGTCGATAAGATCGGAGGGGATCGGCAAAGCGTCCAGCAGGCCGAACCGACCTTCAAAGCGCGAGGGAGACCGTGCAATATGGTCCGCGCCGACAATAAATGCCTCGCCGGTCTTGCCTAACTTGTTGGGGTCGTTGATCGCGCTGGCCAGCGCCGTGTCGGACATCTGGATCGCCACCACCCCCAGAACCTTGCCATCGTCGCCCGTGACAACTTTGGCAGCAAAGGATGCGGGGATGTTATTCGATGGCCGATACAGCGCGAAATCAGAAAAATGCACACTCTGTTTGGGATCGGCCAAAGCTATTTTTACAACCTGAGCCAGCGGACCATCCTTTTCCGGACCCGTGATCAGATTGCTGGCAAAATCGCTTTCCTTCATGACCGTGTAGATGATGTTGCCTTTCATGTCGATCAGGAAGAAATCGTAGAACTCCCGCAGTTTGATCCAGTTGCGAAAGGCGGGATGATAGACACTGTGCTGCAAGTTGTAGGTAATCGGTTCCGGCCCCTTGTCATACTGCGCGCGGGCGTTTGCCGGGTTGGGATTGTTGTCAATATAGATTGATGTCAATGTGTTGACCGGGTCTTGCCCCCCCGCATCCCAGGCCACACCAAGCCTGCGCAGGCCAGTTATGGTGGTGGGGTTTGCGGCCATATCTGTGATGGCAAGGCTGAGGTCGCCATAAAAGTCCTCCACCATTGCCTTTCGATCAATAAGGATCGCGTTGACCTGCTTTTCCAGGTTTGAGCGCGCAAGGTTGTGAAGGTTAAAGTATGAGACGCAGATTATGATCATAGCCATTGCCAAGGCAATGCCGACACTGACCATAGGGAATTTTATTTTCAATGGCAGAGAGCCGAGTTTTGGCATGGTTGATCTTCTTTCAACATTTGTGGCAAGACATAGCTTCGACTTAGGTCAACCTAGAGCCATCAATTTAAGACGAGATTAACGACCAACGCCTATTCCGAGTTTTCAAGGACTGGTATCAGAACAGTTCCACCCCATCGCTTTCATCCGGCAGATGGGCAAAGCCCGCAATCCGGTTGCGCAGCGCAGCAAGTCGGATGCGACGAACCACCTGGTTCACCCTGACGGGTTGCAAATTGATCATAGAGTCGGATGCGGCAAGATCCTGGATGAACAGGATCAAATCGTCAAGGATCTGATCAAGCAGGTCAATATTCTGCATTTCGATGATATGGAGCGGGTGATCGGCCGCGATGTTGCCCGATTTGAGCAGCGTTTCCACTGCATTTTCCACCTTGATCAAAAGGTTGCGACAACCCGCAAGCTCCTGCTCGACGCGGAATAGCAGCTTGTCAGCGGCAATGTGGCTGGAAGGGTCTTGAAAACTCACAATGCGCCGACCACACGTTCAATACTCGCCTTCATCGTGGCAGTGGTGAAAGGTTTGCGGATCAGGTTGTTCAAGCCCAATTCCTGCCCGACGCGCAGCAATTCAGGCGTTGGCTGACCCGTAATCAGAATAAAGCCGATGCGTTGCGTACTTTTGTTGTTTCGCAGCGCATGTAGCAATTCCATTCCGTTCATACCGGGCATGTTCATGTCGCTAAGCACCAGATGAACCGGATTGGCCACCAATTTTCCCAAGGCGGATTTTGGGTCATTTTCGGTCAAATATTTGCTGATCTTCAATTCTTCGAGGGATTGGGCGATCAGGGCGCGGCTGACGGACATGTCATCCACAATCATGATGCGAAGACTATCGCGCAGGCTCATGATCTTGTTCCTTCTTGTTGTGTCAGTGGAGTAACGGACGCCGTCGCCTGGTCGCCCACGCCCAGACGCCGATAGGCGGTGACGCCAACGGGACGGAGCACGGCTTCTGCGGGGCCGGCCACCCGTTCGGAATGCCCGATGCACAGATGACCGCCGGGCACAAGCAAATCGGCAAAGCGCGCCCACAGGCGTGATTGCGTCGGCTTGTCAAAATAAATCGCGACGTTGCGGCAAAAGATAACGTCGAACGGGCCTTTAACCGGCCATGCGTCGATCAAGTTCAGGTTGCCAAAGGTGACCAACTCTCGCGCCTTGGCGCCAATGCTGAACGTGGCACACTCCGACGTCTCGACAAAGTGCCGCGCATCCTCGGGAACGGCTTTCAACTCGTCCAGCGGATAGGTGCCCTTTTGCGCGCGTTGCAGGATCTGCGGGTCGACATCGGTCGCAAGGATTCGGATGTTCAGCCGGGGCGCATCCGGGCAAAGATTCAGCACGGTAAAGGCCAGCGAATAGGGTTCTTGCCCGGCAGAACAGGCGGCAGACCAAATCCGCACCTTGCCCCCGTTGCGCGCAGACTCGATCAGAGGGGGCAGAACCTTTTCGCGCAGCAATTGAAAGTGATGGTGTTCGCGAAAGAAATGCGTCACATTCGTCGTCAGGGCGGATAGCATGGCTTGCCGTTCCGCGGTCCCCTCGGGACTTTGAACAAAAGCGCAGTAGCCGTGGAACTGGTCAAACCCCAACAGGTTCAACCGTTTCACCAGCCGGGAATACACCAGTTCGCGCTTGGCGGGCGTCAGGTGCAACCCGAAATCCTGCATCGCCAGAGCGGCGATCACAGCGAAATCGGCATCCGTCAGGTTGGCCCGGTCGGGTTCAGGGTGTCGCGAGGCCGCAGCCGTCATGAAAGCGACCTTCCATTGGGGTACAGGACGGCGCCAAGGTCAATGACGCGGGTCATGCCGTCCTCGATCGGGATAACGCCGGTGATGCTTTGGCGCGCCATGTCGGATCTGATATCCGGCGTATCCTGAATCTTGTCACGCGACACCGACAGAATCTCGGACACCGCTTCGACCAGCAGGCCGACCGTCTGATTTCCATGCATCGCCACGACGATCACATTGCGCGGGTTTTCCTTGGTCGAGCCCAGACCGAACCGTGCCGCCAGATCATAAATCGGGATCACCGAACCGCGCAGGTTCATCACACCCAGCACCTCGACCGGCGCATGCGGCAAGGCAGTCACCGGGCTCCAACGCCTGATTTCGCGGACTTGTGTGATTTCCAGGCTGAAGCTTTGGTCGCCAGCCGAGAATGTGACGAATTCAACCGAGGTTTTCGTGGGTTCGCTAGAGGTTTGCATGCGCGCTCCGTCCATGGCTGGGGCTGAAATTGGCAACGGGGGATTGCGGACCCATACGGTTGGCGGCAATCGCTTCGGGGTCGAGGATCAGCGCGATGCGCCCATCGCCCAGAACGGTTGCCGCAGAGACGCCCGGCACCGTTCCGAAATTGCTTTCCAGGCTTTTGATCACGACCTGCCGCTGATCCTGCACGGCATCGACCACCAAGGCGCATTCGCCCAGGGTTTCGGATTCCACCAACAGCAGCAACGGTGCCATCGACTGATCCGATTTTGACACAAAGCCCAGGCTGCGCGCCACATCCACGACCGGAATCATCCGACCCCGGATCGACAACAACATGTCATCCGTGCCGATACGGTGCAGATCGCCAGGCAAGGGCCTGATGGTTTCGATGATCGACGTAATCGGCACCACCAAGGTATCGCCCGCCACTGTCACGACCATCCCATCCATCACCGCCAAGGTCAGCGGCAGCGTGATGGTAAACTCCGTGCCCTGCCCAGGAACCGAGGCAATCGACACCCGCCCGCCCAAGGCCGCCACCGAATTGCGCACCACGTCAAGACCGACACCGCGACCCGACAGGTTGGAAATCGTTTCAGCGGTCGAGAATCCGGGCAGGAACAGCAGACCGTCAATCTCGGAGTCGCTCAGGTCGGCGTCCGGTGCGATCAGACCCTTTTTCTTGGCTATACCGAGGATTTTGGGCCGGTTCAGACCCGCGCCGTCATCTTTGACCGTGATGAACACCGACCCCGAACGATGCGAGGCCGACAGCTTTATGGTGCCGACCGCAGGTTTGCCCGCAGCCAGCCGCGCCTCCGGCCCCTCCAAGCCATGATCGACCGAATTGCGCACCATATGGGTCAGCGGATCGGCCAGCCGTTCCACGACGGTCTTGTCAACCTCAGTCCCCTCCCCGATCGTGATCAGTTCCGCGATCTTCCCCGTAGCATCCGCCGCCTCGCGCACGATGCGCGACATGCGTTGAAACAGCGATTTCACGGGCTGCGCGCGGATGGCCATGACGCCTTCCTGGATGTCACGGGCCAGGAGCCGATAGTTTTCGATGTGGATCACCAGATCGTCATCCGTAGTGTCGGTCATGTCGGCAAATCGCTGAGCGATCATCGCCTGATTGATGATCAATTCGCCGACCGTGTTGATCAGCCGGTCAACCCGTTCCAGATCGACCCGCAATGTAGGCTTGGGTCCCTTGTTCCCCGAAGCCTCATCGGCTTTGGCATCAGTTGTTTTAACCGATGGGACGGCCGCCTCGCCTTTTGGGGGCGGGGCGGCCTCTCTAAAAACCCCGGTTGTCGGCATCGGTACGGGGGCGGGGCCGGTGAGGGCCTGCGCGCTGGCGGCAATGAGCGGACTGCTGATTGGCGCCACGGTGCGCAGGGGGCTGATCGTCAGATCGCAGATGCCCTGAACGAATTCGAAAACTTCCAGTACCTGGGTTTCGCTTTCCTCGGTTTGCAACTCGATCGTCCAGGACAGGCGGGGGTCCAGGGGATCAAAATCTTCCCATTCGGCCAGCACATCCGCGTCGAACTGGGCGGAAATCGTGCCCAGATCGCCCAAGGCGCCGATCAGCAAGGCCGGCTCATGGCCATTGGTATACAGAGCGGCATAGGGACGAAATGTGATCACGAACCGGTTGATCGTGTTGGTTTCCACAGACACATCGACCTGCGGCGTATCCAGATCCAGTGTGATCGCGGCAAATTCGAAATTGTCCCAGGCGTCGACCGACTCGATCTGTTTGTCGCCAAAGCATTGCTGCAAGGCTGCGAGGAACCCCGCCGTCACATCTTCGGAAATGCTGGCACCACTGCGCGCCGCCTCGACCAGATTGCTGAGGAAGTCAGCCGATCTGGTCAGGGTGTGCATGATAGCCGGGTTGAGATCCAGCGCGTTGGATCGCACAGCATCCAGCACGGTTTCAAAGTGATGGGCAAAGCCCACCAGTTCCGTCATCTTGAACGCACCCGCGCCACCCTTGATCGAATGCACGGCGCGAAAGACCGAATTGAGCGTTTCGGCCTCATGATCGCCCGCCTGCATGGCGGCAAGACCCTCGGCCAGCGCTTCCAGCAATTCTTCGGTTTCTTCAAAGAATGTATCGAGGATCGGATTGGACATCATGCAGCCCCCGTCACACGGCGCACGACCGAAACCAGTGCGGCATCGTCAAAGGGCTTCACGATCCAGCCTGTTGCGCCTGCGGCCCGCGCCCGCGCCTTCAGCTTGTCCCCGCTTTCGGTGGTCAGAACCAGGATCGGCACCTTGCTTTCCAGATTGCCGCCGCGAATGGCCTCGATCACGCCATAGCCGTCCATGTTCGGCATGTTGATGTCGGTGATAACCACGTCTGGCACCACTTCGGAAAACCGCTTGACGCCTTCGACGCCATCACAGGCCGAGCTATAGTCAAAGCCCGCCCCCTCCATCGCCACGCGCAAAAGTTCGCGGATGGTGCGGGAATCGTCGATGGCAAGCACTTTCAATGTCATTTCAATCCGCTCCAGCCAGTCGTTTCTGCGTTTATTCCCATCAGCTTGCAGTCTTGCTGGATGCGTGACGGCACGTCCGTGACGTCAAAGTCCAAGCCGCGTAATTTCCAAGCTTTGGCAGCGGTCAGCAGGATTTGCAGCACCTGCGAATCAGTCTTGCGCTGTGTGCGCAGCGACACTTTGATATGCGTCCCCTCATTGCCCCGCAAAAAGCTCATCAACGGGTCGTTCGACCCCGAAGTAATGCGGTCTTGTTGTTCGAACTGCTTCCAGTCATTCGGCATCAGCATCTCTCACAAGGAATTATCAGGGCATTCAGGCCCGGGACCAGCCAACGACGCGGCTCTTGAGAAGGGATACAGGTGAGGGTTTAAGAAAGCATTGCCATCAGCCGCCCGAGGCATGGCCGCAGCGGGATCAGTCCATATGATTTTGTCTAAAGCGCCACGGAAGCCTTAGCGGGGCGGCAGGTTTGCCACAACGGCCCGCGCGGCCCCGGCAGGATCGGCGGCCTGCCAGATCGGCCGACCGATCACGATATGGTCTGCCCCGTCCAGTATCGCCTGATGCGGCGTGGCAATCCGCTTCTGATCGCCGGGTGCCGTACCCGCAGGCCGGACACCCGGCGTCACGATCAACCGGCCTTGTGCCTGTGGCAAAGCCCGGATCATCGCAGCCTCCATAGGCGAGGCGATCACGCCATCCGCCCCCGCCTCAAACGCCCGCACGGCACGTTCCAGCGTCAGGTCGTGGATATCGCCGGGCTTGATCAGGTTGGCATCCAGATCGGCCCGGTCCAGCGAGGTCAGGATGGTGACCGCCAAAATCTTCATCCCCGTGCCGCCGCGCCCCTCGGCCGCCGCGCGCACCACCTGCGGATCACCATGCACAGTCAGGAAATCAAGGTCATATTGCGCAAGGCCACGCACCGCCGCCTCGATGGTCGCGCCGATGTCGAACAGCTTCATGTCCAGAAAAATCCGCTTGCCATGTTCCTGCTTCAACTCGTTGGCCAGGGCGAGCCCACCGCCCGTCAACATCCCCAGGCCAATCTTGTAAAAGCCGACCGCATCGCCCAGCCTGGCGCACAGATCCAGACCCTGCACGACATTCGGCACATCAAGGGCAACGATCAGACGGTCATCAGCCATGGCAGCCTCCATTTTCGGCGTCTTGCGGGTGCGCGCATCCCGAGTCAAGTCGCGACAGCACACAGGACTGCGACACGACCGGCTTTCCGGATATTCAGACACGGCGGCTGCCGTCGTGCCGGAAACCCGGCCATGGATCGCGCAGTTGAACATTGGCCAAACAGATGCGCCGCAGCCAGGGCCGTTATCGGCGCGTGCGGATCTGACTCAACTGCCCACCATTTCGCCGCCATTGGGATGCAGGGTCTGACCCGTCATGTAACTGGCATCGGCACATGCCAGAAACAGGATGCACGAGGCCACCTCGTTTGGCTGTCCCGGCCGTCCAAGCGGGCTATCCAACCCGAACTCGGCCACCTTGTCCGCTGCAAACGAAGCGGGGATCAGCGGGGTCCAGATCGGGCCGGGCGCGACGGCATTGACCCGAATGCCGGTAGACGCCAAGTTGGACGCCAACGCACGGGTGAACGACAGTATTGCGCCTTTGGTCGATGAATAGTCGATCAGGGTGGGCTGACCGCGAAAGGCGGTGACAGAGGTGATGTTGACGATGGCATCGCCCGCGATCATTTGCGGTATCACGGCCTGAACCATGAAGAATTGGCTGAAGATGTTCGTGGCAAAGGTACGTTTCAACTGCTGTTCCGAGATGTCTTCGACCTTGTCCTGCACGTGCTGTTCTGCGGCGTTGTTCACCAGAATGTGGATGTGACCAAACTTTTCCATGACAGCCTTTACGGCGCGTTCCGCCTCTGTCTTGGTGCCCAGATCGCCGGACACTGCGATGCCTTCGGCCCCTTCGGCCCGCACAAGGCCGATGGTCGTTTCAGCATCCTCGTGTTCGTCCTTGTAGTGGATCGCGACATTTGCCCCCTCACGGGCGAACAGCACCGCTGTGGCCCGCCCGATGCCACTGTCACCGCCGGTGATCAACGCCGTCTTGCCCTGAAGCCGTCCCGATCCGGGGAAACGCGGGCTAAAGTCGGACTGCGGCGAAAGTTCCGTCTCGGTGCCCGGCTGCTTGTCCTGATGCTGGGCCTTCATGGGGGCTTGGGTGGGCTTGGGGGTCGACGCCATTTCGGTGCTCCGCTGTGGTTGTTCATGGGCACAACCAGCAGTACGGCGCGATGTTCCTGCGCGGCGACGATTTGGCGCTGCGGTCTGGTGCGGCGATCAGTAGGCATCCGCCCCCAGATCCTCGATCACCAACTGCCGTGCCCGGTTGACCCGGCTTTTGACGGTGCCGACAGCGCAGTCGCACAAACGCGCCGCATCCTCATAGGTTTCGCCCAGCATCACCACGAGGATGATCATCTCGCGATAGTGCGGTGACAAACGGTTGATGGCATCCATGACTTCGCGGCCGCGCATCGACCATTCCTGCGTCGCGGGCGTCGATTTCGTGATGGATACGCAATCTTCGGCGCCCGTCCCTTCCCGCGCACGCAGGCGGGTGTTGGTATAAAAGGAGTTGCGCATGATCGTGAACAACCACGGGCGCAGCCGGGTTCCAGGAGTGAACTTTTCGATATTCGCCAAGGCTTTCACCAAGGTTTCCTGAACCAGATCATCCGCGTCCACCACATTGCGGCACAACGCCCGCCCATAAGCGCGCAGGGACGGGATCAGCGCCAAAACGTCTGGCACAACCGGATGTTCGATCAATTGGTTCATGGGTCGGCCTCGCGTCACGTTCGCCTGACTAGAAAACGCGATTTTGATTGTTGTGGTTCCCCGACTGCGTTAATTCTTCGATGGCACTTCTGCTGCTGGGGGAAACGATGCAGCCTGACCAACCGTATGCCGTACAAAGTACGCCCGATCTGACCGATCTGACGGCGGAGGCGTTGCAGTCGATCGGGTCCGAAAGCGTTCCATCGCAATTGGTCAAACTTGCCAAAGACCTGCAGACCGCTCTGGATCGTCAGGCCGACTTGCCCCCGCCAGACGACCTGCCCGACGTTTGATGGACCCCCGCTGAGAACATCACCGCAACTTCGGAGTTGGCCCGCACGGCACGCCAAACATGGCTTGCGCCAACCCCAGGATCTATGCCGGCTGACCTGTTGTAACGCCAGCATGAAACGGCTTGGCGCGCTGGTGGGCGGGGCCTCGCGCCGTTGCAGAACTTGGATTTAACCCATTCGAGGTCATGTCGGCGTCGCATTTTTTAGCCAACGGGGATGGGTCATGACGGCATCTAGCCGTATGCGCCGTACAACGTCGATGGCTCGCCCGACGACGTGCGCGGCTGACAATGGACTTTAGGATGCCGAAGGGAATGACGACCACCACCACGCCATCCGCGCGCTGCGGACTGGCGAAAGTCATGGCTATTTTTGCACCGTTGGTCGTCGATCCGACGACCGATCGCCAAGGCGTGCCGGGAACCAATTCTATTTCAATGGACATGTATAGAGGTCGTTCGCTAAAGAAAGGTATGAAGTTGTCATTCAGCCGAAGGCGTGAATCGTGGGAGTAGCCGACGAAAGCACTTCCCATCTGGCCTTTTTATCGGGCGGTAAAGAGCTGGGAACCCTGATCGCTGCGCGCGACTGGTCATCTACGCCGCTTGGACCGATCCGCGACTGGGACCATAGTTTAAAGACGACCGTGTCGATCATCCTGCGTTCCGAAGTGCCAATGGTGGTGCTTTGGGGGCCAACCGGTGTCATGATCTATAATGACGCCTTCGCGCGATTTTCATCCACCCGGCATCCAGAGGTTCTGGGCCTGAATGTCCTTGAAGGGTGGCCGGAAGTTGCCGACTTCAACAAACACGTCATGGAGGTATGCCTGAACGGTGGAACGCTGACATACCGGGATCAGGAACTGGAACTGCGCCGCTCGGGCCAACCTGAAAAGGTGTGGATGAACCTCGACTACTCGCCGGTCCTTGACATATCTGGCAGGCCCGCCGGTGTCCTGGCCATCGTGGTAGAAACGACGGAAAAGGTGACGGCGGAACACTGGAGGGCAAGTGAACGGGAGCGCCAGCGACAGATGTTCGAACAGGCGCCGGGGTTCATGGCGATGCTGTTCGGCCCCGAACATGTGTTCGAACTGACAAACGCGGCCTACATGCAGTTGGTCGGGCACCGCAATGTTCTGGGTTTGACCGTGCGTGACGCTTTGCCCGACGTCGATGGTCAGGGCTACTTTGAACTGCTGGATCAGGTCTACCAGACGGGTAAAAGCTTTGTCGGATCGTCGTTGCCGGTCCAGATTGAACGCGTACCCGGTGCGCGACGGGAACAACGCTGGTTCGATGCGATCTATCAGGCGGTGCGCAATCCCGGTGGCGATGTCATCGGGATATTTGTGCAAGGTTCGGATGTGACAGACCGCGTGAACGCCGAAGCGGCGCAGCGGCGCAGCGAAGCCCGGTTTCGCACATTGGCCGAATCCATGCCGGACCAGGTCTGGACCTCGACGCCAGATGGTCTGCTCGACTGGTTCAACCCGCTGGTCTACGACTATTCCGGTGCGGTACAAGGCACGCTTGATGGTCTGGGCTGGGTAGGCATAGTTCATCACGAAGATCGGCCCCGCGCCGCCAGTGCCTGGAACGATGCCCTAGCGTCCGGTGATGTCTATGAAGCCGAGTTCAGGTTGCGCCGCCATGACGGGGCCTTTCGGTGGTACCTCGCGCGGGCGGTTCCGTTCCGCGACGAAGATGGCGCGGTTGTGCAGTGGATCGGCACGAACACGGATATCCACGATCAAAAGATCGCAACCGAAGCGCTGGCGAAAAGTGAGCGGCGATTGCAGTTGTCGCAGACTGCCGCAGGAATTTCGTCGCTGGAGGTGGACATCGCGACGGGCAGCGTCTTTGGCACGACAGGTTTTTGGGACCTTTGGGGCCTTGCACCACACGACCGTGCACATATCAGCATGCTGGAGGCGATCATTGTCCCAGAGGATGGCGATATCCACTCTACCGCGCAGTCGCGCGATATGGGCTGGAGAGGGCCATATGCGGAATATCGTATCCGGCGCGCGGATACCGGCGCATTGCGCTGGCTGTCGCGCAGCATCGACTTTGTTTACGACCAGAACGGCAAACCGGTCAAGATGTTCGGGGTGATGCAGGACATTACCGCGCGCAAAGAGGCTGAGACACGTCAGGAGATGCTGACGCACGAGCTGGAGCACCGGATCAAGAACATCATCGCCATGGTGGCGGCCATTGCGTCGCAGACGCTGCGCAACACCGACATCGACACGGGCCGCACGGTTTTCAACGAAAGACTGCGCGCCCTTGCCAAGGCGCATGATCTGCTGACCAACACGCGCTGGACTGACGCCTCGTTGCGGCAGGTCATCGAAAACACGGTGTCGGTTTTTCCGGTCGCTCAGATTGCGATCAGCGGTCCGCCGGTTGCGATTGGCCCCAAGATGGCGCTGTCACTGGCCCTGGCCGTCAACGAACTTGGCACCAACGCCTTGAAATACGGCGCGCTTTCCACGCCGACAGGGTCGGTGGCGATCGAATGGGCGTCCAACCCGGCCACAGATCAGACAGGTCCGACGCTGGTCTGGCGGTGGCGCGAAAGCGGTGGTCCGCCAGTGGTCACGCCCGTCAGGCAGGGTTTTGGAACATTCCTGGTCGAACGGGTGTTGGCATCTGACTTTGAAGGCTCGGTCCGGCTTGATTATTATGAACACGGTGTCGAATGCGAGCTGACGGCACCCATGCCCAGCTCGGCCGTGCCCTTTATCGCTTGGCAAGGAGAAGAACTGCCATGACCGACTTGTCTGCCACCGTCCTTGTCGTTGAAGACGAAGCGCTTGTGCGACTTTCGATTGCCGAAGATCTGCGGGATGCGGGATTCATCGTCTGCGAGGCGCGAAATGCCGATGACGCCCTGCGGCAAATGCTGCTGCATCATCAGATCAAAGTCATGTTCACCGACATTCAGATGCCCGGATCCATGGACGGCCTTGGGCTGGCAGCCGCTGTGCGTGACAAATGGCCCGGCGTCGGCATCATCGTGACCTCGGGCAACCTCAAACCTGGCCCCGAGACCTTTCCGCAAGGTGGCATGTTCATCGCGAAACCCTATGCCTCCGAGTCCGTGACCGCCGCCGTTCAAAGTTTCATCGCGCAGGGGAACCATCCATACTGACCACCGCCCATAAGAGCGTGTCAAACAGGCAGGTCAGCCAATGCTCGGCGGCGCGGTCTGCGGCCCCATCGGCCATGACATCAGGCACAGCAGGCCGGCAGGCTCCCAACGCCGCTCAATCTCGCCCTGAACCTGTCCTTCAAACAGCATGGTGATCAGCCGCGACCCGAACCCAGAATTCGCCGGTGCGCCCGACAACGGCGGTCCGCCTTGCTCCTGCCAGCGCAGATGAACACGGTCACCCTCGACCTGCCACGACACGTCGATACGCCCGCCCGATACCGACAAGGCGCCATATTTGGCGGCATTGGTCGAAAGTTCATGCAAGGCCATCGCCAAGGGTTGTGCCGCCTCGACCGAGACGAGGATCGGCGGGCCTGACAAGGTCATGGCGTGCCCGCCGCCACTGTCTGACGGGGTGAACGGTTGCAACTCGCTTTCGACGATGTCGCGCAACCCGGCGCCTTGCCACTGGGCCTTACCCAACAACGCCATCGTGGCACTGAGCGCCCTTACGCGCCCTTCCATGGCGCGGGCCAACTCTTCGGCGCTGCCAGCTTTGGTCATGCGCAACAGGCTGGATACGACGGTCAGCGCATTCTTGGCGCGGTGTTCGACCTCATGCGCCATCAGCATCGACAATTCCTCGGCGCGTTTGCCTTGGGTGATGTCAAAAACCACGCCCATGGCCCGTTGACGCGATCCCTGCATCGGTGTGACCATATTTGCGCGCGCTGCCAGCCAGAAGGTTTCCAGACAGCCCCCAGAAGTCTGCCGCTGGATACGGAATTCCAGACTGGCGGTCGGTACTTGTCGCAGTTGCCGCATCATGGCGCGCAATTTGGCACGGTCGTCGGGATGGACCCTATCCATCAATGCACCCAGCGTCACCTTCGTCTCGTCGGCAGGCAGGCCCCATATATCCAGCATCTTGGGCGAGCAGATCAGCGCCTTTGTGGCAGGGCTCCATTCCCACGACCCGATCCCTGCAGCCTCTTGCGCCAGCCGCAATCTGGCATCGGTTTCCGCCAGCGCCAGTTCGGTATTGCGCAGCGGCGTCACATCGATATGAGCACCCAGCATCATATAGGCCCGTCCGCCATTGTCGCGCATCACCTCGCCGCGCGCGGCAATCCAGCGAACGTCGCCAGCGGGCGTGACGATGCGGTAGGATTGCGCGTATTCCGTGGTGACGCTGGCATCGGACAGCGCCTCGCTCAGTTCGTGTTGTGCGCTGGCCTTGTCATCGGGATGCAGGCGGTTGGCCCAGTCGCCAAGCCTTTCAGACGTTGCAATGGCCGGCAGACCGTGGATCGCCATATATTCCGGAGACCGGCGGCTGATGCCGCTGCGCAGATCGAATTCAAAGGTGCCTACCAGGCCGAAGCGTTGCGTCCGCATCAGCCGGTTGGCGCTAAGGGCATTGTATTGCTTCAGAACCAAGTTGGATGCAGCAAGTTGGCGTTGATCCTGCATCACCCGCAGGCTCAACAGGAACAATGCGATCGTCGCTGGAATGCCGACTGCCAGCTCCGTCGCAATGATGCCCAACCAGCGGGCCACGATCTGGGCACTCGGGCGAAGGCTGACGGCATAGATCGGAAAGCCGTCAATCAGTTTAATGGACAGCAGGGCGCCAGATCCCGGAATCGCCGAATCCGAAATGTAAGTTGCACTATCGGCGCCTTGGGCGACATAGGTGTAAAACGGACTGTCTGGCCCTACGCGCGGCAAGGGTTGTCCAGTGTCCAGCAGCCCGCCGGTCGCAGTGATGGGGTTACCATCCGCGCGGGTCAGCGCCATTTGGTCCGTCGGTGCCAACAGCAAGTGGCCCAGTCCGTCGGCCAGTACCGAAGGGCTGACAGACACCAAAACAACCCCGTCAAACCCATCCGCAGAGGCCGGATTGCCAGTGTCGGACCGTGGACGCGCCACGGTAAAAAGCAGCTTTCCGTCGAAACGGCCGATGAACGTCTGGCTGATCACCACGTCCGGGCGAACCGAGGCACTCAATACCTGAAAATAATCCCGATCAGCCAGCGACCTGTTGCGCGGCACTGGGTAAAGATTTGTGGCGACCAGTGGATAGCCTTTGCGATCAATGACATAGGCAAGTTCACTTTGCGACAGATCGCTCAACATTTTTTTCAGGTCCGCTTGCAGCGACGCTTCATTGCCGCGAACATCTTCATCAGAAATACCGCGCAGACGGTCGTTCAGCCGACCTGCCGCAACGGCATAACCTTCAAGGGTCCGTTTGCCATACTCGGCCGCCGATATTGCAGATCGCTGCATGTCGGATTTGGCGTCTTTCCAAACGGAATTCCAGCTGATCCATGCAACCACCGCCAGAATGATTGCCGGCACCAGGATGGCAGCGAGCGGTAGCAAAAAAGCATTGCCACGACTCGGCGCCAATTCGACAGCGGGTGACAAAGGGGAGCTCGCATCTGCACCAGCGCGGCCTTGCGCCAAAGGAAAGCAGGTTTTCAACATTCTGCCGACACTTCACCTAGACCCTTTCATACCTGTACAGAAGAAAGCGCCATAGAAGATGAGTCAACCCGAAAAAAACCATCCAAGGTTGTGACCAAATCTCGTTTTGGATGGGTTTGGCCGTTAGCCGCGTGTTGAACGTCGGGCCATGGTTCCATGAGGCAGTTTCAAATACTCATGATCACCTTGCAGACCGGGGCAAACGCGCCATCATCGGGGTTTCCGCCTGCCAGCCCGGTATATCCTGCGGTGCCTTGGGCCGGTTGCTGGACTTCGTTGCCACCCGTTGCACCGGTCACCGAGGTCTGATCGGCAGTCTTGGGGGTCAGGTCGGATGTCTGGGCCTGGCTGTCCGCAGGTGCCCCATCTGCCGCTGTTTCGTTCGCGTTGTCTTTTGCCTCTGCGGTATCGTTCGAGCCGCCCAGGCCGGTATTCGCGCCCTGCTGCTGCGAGGTGGCCTCGCCGTCTCCCACACCCGCCAGCGCGGCGCACCGGGCGCGCACCGCCGCCTGATCGTCCGCGCTGAGGCCCGTCCATTGCGCCCGAATTTCAGCTTCGGGCCGAATGGTGGTCAGACCGTCGTCGCTAAAGAACCGCGCGCCGACCCTGTCCCACCAGTTTTCCGTAGCGGCAAGGTCATCAGTGCTGGTTTGCGCCACAAGCGGCAACGAAAGCGGGGCGGAAAGGACAAGCAGGATGGCAAAGAACAGGGGACGCTGCATGGCTGAAACTCCGGTTTTGGTTATGTCAACGACTGCAACCTTCAACCCGCCGGATTGTTCCGCAATCGGCAACCCGTCATCGACATGCGACGCCGCCAGACAGTAAAAAACGGCCCCTCCCAGAAGGGGGGGGCCGCTTCCAGCAGATCTACGCAGTGGGGACGACCGCGCCGATCCAGCTTGGCTGTGTTCTTTTGCACCCGAAATTGGGCGTTTTGGTCAAATCGGACATCTCAACGCACAGTTGGCGCCTTGGCGAGTGGTGGGCGAATCCAAACTTTCGCCATCCGCTTAATAGTCATCGTCCTCGGCGCCGCCGAACAATTCGTCCTCGGCTTCGTCATCGGTGAATTCTTCGTCTTCTGTTTCTTCCAAGGGGTTGCCGTCCGAATCTATCCGATCGTCGTCGATCTCGTCGAACAGCCCACTCTCGATATCTGCTTCGACTGAGGTAAAGGACTGGTGCCAAGTGCTGCCAGGCTTGCCGAGGGCAAGATGGTCGTCGTCTTCTCCAATCATCATGCTCTCCACTCTGGTCAATGGGTCACACCTGTCATCAGGCTGCACCGATCAACGTGACAGCACGCAATTCGTTCCACTGAGCGCGCTGGATTTTGCAGCCTGCTATCAGGCCGCCACCCAGGCACATTTTTTGCAAAATCCAGGTATCCTGTAGACCGGCGATGGCGCTAAGTTTGCGGCGTCGCGCGCGCGACGACTTCGGGGTGGGTACGGTTCAGTTTGCCGCGCAGGGCATCGCCGATGGCCAATGTCAGCAGCCGCATATACAAACCGCGATCCTCGCCGTAATGCCGCGCTTTCATCAGCCATTTTGGCAAGATCAGCAGCAACGCGGGCCAGAACAGCCACCCGGCAGCCGAGCGATAGACCAGCATCAGGTTGCGGTGGTGATAGTAGGTCTTCCACAATGGCTTGAATGCGCGGCTTGTGTCGTCAAAGGTCTTGAAATCATGCTCGAATCGCAGGGCGGGTGCAAAGACCAACTCCAATCCGGCACGGCGCATCGACAGAGTGTACAGCACGTCATCGCCATAGATGAACAACCGGCCATCCGGCAGGCCAGCCGCAGCAATTGCCGCCCGTGACATGAACAGGCCGACAAAGGACGCAGCATCGATGGGCACCAGATCGGTTCCGGAATAAGCGGTGTCGGGCAGATGAAACCCCATCCGCCCCCCGCCCATCAGCGTCCGCAAAAATGCCTCGCGGTGCCAGAACGGGTTGACGGAAGGGCGGTTCATGTCGCAAATCCCACCGTCCGTCTTATAAACGGCTGCCGCAACAGCAGCAATTCCAGCCATGTCCATGTTGCGGAAACGGTTCAGCGTCCCCGGTTCGGGACGGGCATCGTCATCCATCACCAGAATCCAATCCGCATCGAACTGCGCCACGGCCAGCCGCATCCCTTCGGCAAAGCCGCCTGCCCCGCCACGATTTTCATCCAACCGCAGGACGTGCAGACGCCGGTCACCAACCGAGTTCAACCACGCGGCGGTGTCATCGGTGGAGGCATTGTCGACCACGATCAGGTCATCTACCTGCTCGGCCAACAGCCGCGTCACAGTCTGGGCCAGTTGCACCTGTCGGTTGTAAGTCACCACAACCGCCAAAATTCGTGGGGCCGGGTCATGCAACCCGGCCAAACCTTCGGTCATATCGGTTTGACCGCAAAGGCCGGCATTGCAGTGCCCTGCGCCAGATGGTCGGTGAACGCGCGCGCGGTGTTCAGCGCCTCGCGGATCGTGACATCCATATCCAGATAGCGATAGGTGCCCAGGCGACCGACAAAGGTCACGCCGGTTTCCGCCTCGGCCCGCGCCACATATTGGCGCAGCAGCTCTTGCTCCTGCATCAGGCGGATCGGGTAGTAGGGGATGTCATCGGGTCCGCATTCACGGGCAAATTCGCGGTAGCACACCGAGCCTTGATGACTCTCCCATGGGGCAAAGTATTTGTGTTCGGTGATGCGGGTATAGGGAACCGCAACCTCGCCATAATTCATCACCGCGCAGCCTTGAAAGTCGCCGTCATGGGTGAAGCGTTCAAAGTCGAGTGTGCGGTAGCCCAGACGCCCCATGTCGAAATCGTACCAGCCATCCAGCGGGCCGGAGTAGAAGACATGGTCATGCTCCGCCGCCTGATCGCGGGTGAAGCGGGTGTTCAGATGGACAGTGATGCCGGGATGATCGAGGATGCGTTCGACCATCGGGGTATAGCCATTCTCGGGCATACCCTGGAATTTGTGAAAGAAGTAGTTGTCGTCATAGTTGAACCTCACCGGCAACCGCTTCAGGATCGACGCGGGCAAGGCCGACGGGTGGCAGCCCCATTGCTTTTGGGTATAGCCCTTGAAGAACGCCTCATACAGCCCCTGCCCCACGAACCGCAGGGCCTGTTCTTCAAAGGTTTGGGGATCAGTAATGGTCGTATCGGCCTGAGCGGTCAGGAATGTCCGAGCCTCATCCGGGCCCATCGTGGCGTCAAAGAACTGGTTGATTGTGTGCAGATTGACCGGCAGCGAATAGACTCTGCCGCCCGAGGTGGTCTTGACCTGGTTCTTGTAGGGTTTGAAGGGCTCGTAGCGGTTCACATAGTCCCACACCTCGGCATCGTCGGTGTGAAAGATGTGTGGGCCGTAGATGTGGACCATGACACCGGTTTCGGGGTCGCGTTCAGTGTGGCAGTTGCCCGCGACATGCGGGCGGGCATCGACAATCGTGACAGAGTGGCCCTCTTCGGCCAGATGCCGCCCGATTACGGCACCGGACAATCCGGCACCCACCATCAAAAATCTGCCCGCCATAAGTTATCCTTTCGAAAGCCGTTCGGCCCGTCCCTTGCTATCCAGCACTTAGCAGATCATCCGGGGCAGGAAAACGCCCTGTTTCCCGCAGTGCTGCCAAGATTTCCAGCATTCATCCAGCTGGTCTGCGCAGGGGGGCGGTTGCGCTTGCATTGTTTGCATCGCACCGTTACGCAAAATGCGTAGAACAGCCTCG
>JBBQGU010000008.1:0-29183 GCA_038323315.1 Rhodobacterales bacterium
TTCGTCCACAGCCAGAGCCTGCGCTTCGGCCAAGGCGGCATCGACGGTTTTCTGACCGGCCAAAGCGGCCGAGAAGATTTCGCCGACCGACGTGGCCAGGCCCGCAAACTCGGGGATTGCCACGAACTGCACGCCGACATAGGGCACCGGCTTGACAGTCGGGTTCGTCGGATTGGCGGCATTGATCGAGTCGATGGTCATCTTGGCAAAGGGCAGTGCTGCATATTCCGGGTTGGCATACAGCGAGGTGCGCGTGCCCGGGGGCACGTTGGCCCAACCTTCCTTGGACGCGACAAGGGCCAGATAGTCCTTGTTGGTTGCCCAATTGATAAAGGTCTTGGCAGCGTCCTTGCTGTCAGACGACGCCGGGATGGCCAGCGACCACGCCCACAGCCAGTTTGCCCGCTTGCCAAGGCCCATATCGGGGGCCAAGGTGAAGCCGACCTTGTCGGCAAACTCGCTTTGCTTGGGGTCGGTCAGCGACGAGGCCGACACGGTTGCATCCATCCGCATCGCGCATTTGCCTTGCAGCGACAGTGTCAGATTTTCGTTGTATCCGTTGTTGGACGCGCCGGGCGGGCCGAATTTGGTCAGCATCTCGACATAGTCGGTCAGCACGGCTTTCCATTCCGGCTGGTCGAACTGGGGCTGCCAGTTTTCGTCGAACCAGCGCGCGCCATACGAGTTGGCCATGGTGGTCAGGAAGGCCATGTTCTCGCCCCAGCCGGCCTTGCCACGCAGGCAGATGCCATAGACGCCAGCCTCGGTGTCGGTCATCGCGGCCGCTGCGGCCTTGATGTCGTCCCATGTCGGCGAATCGGGAATGGTGATGCCAGCCTTTTCGGCCAGATCCGTGCGATAGTTCACGAACGACGACTCGCCATAAAACGGCGCGGCATACAGGTTGCCGTCCACGGTCAGACCGCCACGGATGGCCGGCAGCAGGTCGTCAACGTCATAATCGGCGGGCAGGTCGTTCAGGCTTTCCAGCCAGCCCTGCTTGCCCCAGATCGGAACTTCATAGGTTCCGATGGTCAGAACGTCATATTGGCCGCCACCGGTCGCGATGTCGGCGGTCACGTTCTGGCGCAGGACGTTCTCTTCCAAGGTAACCCAGTTGACTTTGATGTCGGGGTTCTTGGCGTAAAAGTCGTCCATCAAGCCTTGCATGCGGATCATGTCGCCGTTGTTCACGGTGGCCACGGTGATCTCGGTGGTTTGGGCCTGTGCAATGCCGGTCAAGGCAAGCAGAGCCGACGCGCCAAGCAGCGCGCGAAGCGTCATTTTCATGTGTATCCTCCCTGGGAAAGCGATTGAGCAAATCATCGCTTAATGGGCAATTACTCACGAAATGGTGTGTTTCGTCAAGCCCCTTCTTACGCTGCACGCGCAAAGGCAGTTTGGGTCAGTCCATGGCCAAAATAGCGGCAGCTGTAGCTTCGTCGGTGACCAGACCGTTCAAAATGCGCCCCAGCAAGGCGGCCCGGATCGCCCGCACCTTGCTGCGCCCTGCGGCCACACCGATCACCGGCTTTGACCGCCCCGGATCAACCCGCACAGCCCCCACCAGTCCATCACGGTCCGACTGGATATACTGCCCCTGATCGTCATAGACCCAGGACGCAATCTCGCCCGCCGCACCAAGGCGTTGAAACCGCTCCATTTCCTGCGGCGAGACAAAGCCGTCCAGGATCAGCGGCGCGTCATCGGTCATCTGCCCCACGCCGACAAACGTCACATCGGCCTGCGCCACCAAGGCCACCACCGCCTGCACCGGGCGCAGGTGATCATAGAAGGACCGTTCCTCCAGCGTGTCAGAGATCACGGGGACGGGCATGGGGTAGTACGGCGCCATCAGTTTTTCTGCGACGCGGCGAATCACATCGTATAATGTGGCCGAGCCATCCGGCGCTATATTGCCGATCAGGGATACGATCCGGTGATGGCCAGCCTCGGTCGGGTTGAATTGCTCGGCCATCGCCCTGAGCGCGCGACCGGTGCCAAAGGCGATCACCTTGGGCTGGGTCATCCGCAGATACCGCTCCAATTCAACCGCCGCACTGGGCGCGATGCTGCGCACGGCATCGTCTTGCGCGCCAAGGCTGGGGGCCACCCGGCAGCGCAACAGGCCAAAGCGGTCGGTCAGCCGGGTTTCCAGATCCAGACATTGCCCGATCGGATGGTTCAGCCGGACCTGAATCAACCCCTCGGCCATCGCGCGACTGACCAGCCGCTGCGCCCGCTGCCGTGACACGCCCAACTCGGTGGCGATCTGGTCCTGAGTCATGCCGCCCACATAGTACAGCCAACCCGCCCGGGCCGCCTCGTCATGCAGACTGGGTTCATTATCGATCCGGCTCATTCGCGCCTCCGCAAAGCTGGGTCCATATCGTAGAACCCGGCAAAACTGTCAAACCGCCGGTCTGCGCGGGCCTCGTCGGGTTCCGTCAACGCGCCGCCCTTCAGGTGCGATCCGCCGACGAAACGCCAGACCGGCATCCCCGCCGCCTTGGCCGCGCGCACGCCGTTCAGACTGTCCTCGATCACCAGACAGCGCGCGGGCGTCACCCCGTGCCGCGCGGCACACAGCAAAAACAGGTCCGGCGCAGGCTTGCCATTCTGCACCATCGTCGCGGTAAACAGCCGCTCGCCCGTCAGATCGCCCAGACCCACCATCTGCAACGACCGCTGTGCCCGCATCGGACTGCTGGAAGTGGCGACGCAATAGGGCAGGGCCAACGCATCGATCACGCCCCGGACATGCGGCATGATCTGCAAGCCCTGTTCAAAGGCCGCCATCAAGCGGCTGCGGTACTGATCCTCGAACGCGGGCGGCAGGTCCAGCCCAAACTCCCGCCGGATCGTCGCCATCACCGTGGGGTAGGACCGCCCCAGAAAATGCCGCGCCACATAGTCCAGATCGATCTGCAACCCCAGCCTGGCCAGTTCGTCCACCAGCATCCGGGCCGAGATGATCTCGCTGTCGATCAAAACCCCGTCGCAATCAAAGATGACCAGATCAATCGACACGCGCGTCCTCCCGGTGCAACGGTTATCCCCCCATGTCGGCTTTTGTCCAGCATGTCGCGGAATGCTTTGACACTGCCGCGCCAGCGGTTAGGCATGGGGCCAACGTTTCGGGGGTGCGGATGCTGTTCATCTACAATCTGGTCAAGGGCAAACTGACGCCCGCGGCCGAGGATGCCCCGATCGCGGACGCCATCTGGATCGACCTGTGCAAAGCCACCCCCGAGGAGGAGGCCCGCGTTTTGCCGCTGGTCCCCGAAATCCCGACACTGGCGGATATGGAGGAGATCGAGATTTCCGCCCGTCTGTACCGCGATGCCGACTTTGACTTTCTGACAGTGCTGGTGCCCGGCCTGACCGAGGCAAAAAGCCCCTTCTCGGGCCCAGTGACGTTCATCCTGAACGCCACCCGCCTTGTTACCGTCCGCCACCATACCCCGCGGCCCTTTGAAACCTATGCCCCGCGCGCCGACAAGATGGGCCTTGGCTGCGAACGCCCCGAGCGCGTGTTTCTGGGTCTGATCGAGGAGATCATCGGCCGTCAAGCCGACTTGATGGAGGGGGCTGGCCGCGCCCTCGATATCGTGACCCATTCGCTGTTCAATCCCGGCAAGGATGGCCACAATCCGGCCTTTCTGCAATCCAGTCTGGAAAACTCCGGGCGGCAAGGCGATCTGGTCTCGCATTGCCGCCTGTCCTTGCTGACGCTGGAACGCGCCTTGGGGTTTTTCGTGCTGGCCCCCGACGACCGCCCCGTGCCCGACGCCGTCCGCCCCGTTATCGCGGGCCTGCTGCGTGACATCCAGTCGTTGGAGGTGCATGGCGACTATCTGTCAAACCGCGTGGCGCAGGCAACGGATGCAACGTTGGGCATGATCAATCTGGCGCAGAACACCACGGTGCGGATCGTATCGGTGGTTGCGGTGCTGTTTCTGCCGCCCACGCTGATCGCCTCGATCTACGGCATGAACTTTCGGGTGATGCCGGAACTGGACTGGGTTGCGGGTTATCCGATGGCGGTGTGTCTGATGATCGCCTCGGGCGCGTTGACCTATCTGTTCTTCAAATGGAAGAACTGGCTGTAAGGGATTGAAACCATGAAAATAACCAAGCTGGAAACCTTCGGCAACGAATTCGTCACCTTTACCCGCGTCACGACCGAAACCGGGGCGACCGGCTGGGGGCAGTTGTCGACCTACAACGCCGACATTACCACGCAGGTCTTTCACCGCCAGGTGGCCCGCCACGCCATCGGCACCTCGGTCGACGCGATGGAGGATACGCTGGACCTGATCGCCGAACGCGAGCACAAATACCCCGGCTCCTATCTGCGCCGCGCCCAGACCGGCCTTGATACCGCCATCTGGGATCTGCGCGGCAAACTGGCGGGCAAACCCGTGGTCGAACTGCTGGGCGGCACCCCCGGCCCCTTGCGCGCCTATGCCTCCTCGATGAAGCGCGACATCACACCCGAGGCTGAGGCTGCCCGGTTTTTGAAACTGCGCGATGACCTTGGCTTTACCGCGTTCAAATGGCGTGTGGGGGCAGAATGCGGGCGCGGTCAGGATGAATGGCCGGGCCGCACCGAAGCGATTATTCCCATCGTGGCCAACGCCTTGGGCGATGACATGGATAAACTGGTTGATGCCAATTCCTGCTACGCCCCTGCGCGCGCCATTCAGGTCGGCCACATCCTGCAAGACCACGGCATCGGCCATTTCGAGGAGCCTTGCCCCTATTGGCACCCCGATCAAACCGCCGAGGTCCGCGCCGCCCTGGACATCGACATCACCGGCGGCGAACAGGACTGCGAGTTTTCCAGCTGGCAGTTGATGATCGAACACCACGCCGTCGATATCCTGCAACCCGATGTGATGTATCTGGGCGGCATCTCTCGTACCCTTCAGGTCTGCGCGATGGGTGCCAAGGCCGGCCTGCCCATCACCCCCCATGCCGCCAACATGTCGCTGGTGACGATGTGCACCATGCACCTGCTGAAAGCGATCCCGAACCCCGGCAAATATCTGGAGTTTTCGATCGAGGGCCTGGATTACTACCCCTGGCAAACCGGACTTTTCCGAGGAAACCCCTACCGGATCGAGGCCGGCCATGCCATGGTCCCGGCCGAACCCGGCTGGGGGATCGAGATCGAACCCGCTTTTCTGGAAACCGCAACCTATCACGTGACCGAGGCCTGAATGCAAACCATCATCATCACTGGCGCAGGCTCGGGCATCGGCCGCAGCACCGCACAGACCTTCCTGAACGCAGGCTGGGCCGTCGGTCTGGTCGGCCGCCGTGCCGAGGCGCTGTCCGAGACTGCCGGCGGCCACGCCAACGCCCTGATCCTGCCCTGCGACGTCACCATCCCGTCCGAGGTTGACACGGCGTTCCACACAGCCGCGACCACATGGGGCCACCTGGGCGCTCTGTTCAACAATGCCGGCATGTCCGCCAAGGGCGCGCCCATCGACGAAATCCCGGTCGAAACCTGGCTCGCCGTGCAGAATACCAACATCACCGGCATGTTCCTGTGCGCCCGCGCCGCCTTTGGCATCATGCGCCACCAGCAGCCGCAGGGCGGGCGCATCATCAACAACGGCTCGATTTCCGCCCATGTGCCGCGTCCCGGTTCGGTGCCCTATACCATGTCGAAACACGCGGTGACGGGTTTGACCAAGACCCTCGGCCTCGATGGTCGCGCCTTCAACATCGCCTGCGGTCAAATCGACATCGGCAACGCCCTGACCGATATGGCCCGCGCGATGACGATGGGCGTGCCGCAGGCCGATGGCGCGATCAAGGTCGAACCGGTGATGGATGTCGGCGACGTCGCCCGCGCCGTCCTGCACATGGCCGGGTTGGCCCTGGACGTCAACGTGCCCTTCATGACCATCATGGCCCGCGACATGCCCTATATCGGCCGGGGTTAGCGGTCGCGGTTGCAAAACAGGCCCAGACACCGGGCTGCCAGAGTGCCGCCCGAACAGCCCGAGGATTCCATGACCCAACGCGACCCCGCCTTCACATCGCCCGGCCGTTTCTGGCGCGGCAATCTGCACACCCATTCCACGCGGTCCGATGGCATCCTGGAGCCTGAGGAGGTTTGCCGCCGCTACCGCGCCGAGGGGTACGATTTCATCGCCCTGACCGATCATTTCGTGGGCCGCTACAACTATCCCATCGTTGACACAAAACCGATGCGCACGGCCAGGTTCACGACCATACTTGGCGCGGAACTTCATTCTGGTGCCATGGCCAATGGCGAATTGTGGCACATCCTCGCCGTCGGTCTGCCCAAGGATTTCGCCCCTTCCAACACCCCCACTTTCGTGCCCGTACCAGATCAGGAAACCGGCCCTCAGATTGCCGCCCGCGCCGTGGCAGCCGGTGCCTTCGTCGCCATCGCCCACCCGCAATGGTCCGGCCTGACCATCGAAGACGCCCGGTCCCTGACCGCCGCCCATGCGGTCGAGATTTATAACCACGGCTGCGCCATGGGCTGCGACCGGCCCGACGGCTTCGTGATTGCCGATCAACTGCTGACCGAGGGGTGCCGCCTGACCCTGATCGCCACCGACGACGCCCATTTTTCCGAACCCGACCATTTCGGCGGCTGGGTGATGGTGAAATCACCGGAAAACGAACCCGAAGCCCTGCTAACCGCCCTGAAATCCGGGCATTTCTATGCGACCCAAGGCCCCGAATTGCACGATGTGCGGATCGAGGATGGCCATCTGGTCGTCGACTGCTCGGCCGTGGCGTCGATCATCGCCATCGGCTGGGGCACCGGGGCCAAGGCCGTCCACGGCCATTCCCTGACCACGGGGGCCGTGCCGTTGCACCGTCTCAACAACTCGCCTTGGGTCCGCGCGGCCGTGATCGACGCCGCAGGCAAACGCGCCTGGTCCAACCCGATCTGGACCGGAGTTGACGCCCGGAACCCACGCCTGCTGTAGTCCGGCCAGTTGTAGTTCGGCCTGTTGTAGTCCGGCCTTGCCCTCCAGCCCTTCCGCCGCGGCCCCGGTTGCGCCGGGGATACGCGTCTCGAACGTCTCGGACATGGCGTTATGGTCGTAATTTCCCATGCGCGCCAACGCTTTGATCCGGGCATACTGCAGGGCAGCGGGCACCTCTCCTTGCCGGGGGCATAATTCTCAGTTCCCCAAAATGCCCGGCAGCCGCAACCCATGCTCGCGCGCACAGTCCAAGGCCACGTCATAGCCCGCATCGGCATGGCGCATCACCCCCGTCGCAGGGTCATTCCACAGCACATTGCTGATCCTGCGGGCGGCATCCTCGGTGCCATCGGCACAGATCACCATGCCCGAATGCTGCGAAAACCCCATCCCCACGCCACCGCCATGATGCAACGAGACCCAGGTGGCCCCTGAAGCCGTGTTCAGCAGCGCATTCAACAACGGCCAATCGCTGACCGCATCCGAGCCATCCTTCATCGCCTCGGTCTCGCGGTTCGGGCTGGCCACCGACCCCGAATCCAGATGGTCCCGCCCGATCACGACCGGCGCCTTCAACGCGCCCGAGCGTACCATATCGTTGAACATCAGCCCCGCCTTGTGCCGCTCGCCCAAGCCAATCCAGCAGATCCGCGCCGGCAGACCCTGAAACGCAATCCGCTCCGCTGCCATATCCAGCCAGCGGTGCAGATGGGCATTATCCGGGAACAACCGCTTCATTGCCGCGTCCGTCGCATGGATATCCGCCGGATCGCCCGACAACGCTGCCCAACGGAACGGCCCGATCCCCCGGCAGAACAGGGGCCTGATATAGGCAGGCACGAAACCGGGAAAGGCGAACGCATTCGCAAGCCCTTCATCCAGCGCCACCTGCCTGATATTGTTGCCATAATCCAGTGTCGGTACGCCCGCGTTCCAGAAATCCACCATCGCCGCGACATGCACCTTCATCGAGGCCCGCGCCGCCCGTTCCACGGCCTTGGGGTCCGTCTCACGCTTGGCCTTCGCCTCGGCGACACTCCACCCCTGCGGCAGATAGCCGTTCAGCGGATCATGGGCCGAGGTTTGATCCGTCACCATATCGGGCCGACGCCCCCCCGCCTTCATGCGCCGGTAAAGTTCCGGAAACACATCCGCCGCATTGCCGAGCAACCCCACCGACTTTGCCTCACCAGCGGAAGTCCAGGCATCAATCAGCGCCAAAGCCTCATCCAAAGTCTTCGCTTTGGCGTCTACGTATCTGGTACGAATACGAAAATCGATCCGGGTCTCATCGCATTCCACCGCCAGACAGCAAGCCCCCGCCATCACGGCGGCCAAAGGCTGCGCCCCGCCCATGCCGCCCAAACCGCCGGTCAAGATCCAGCGCCCCTTCAGCGATCCGTCGTAATGCTGTCGCCCCGCCTCGGCAAAGGTCTCATAGGTTCCTTGCACAATCCCTTGCGTGCCAATGTAAATCCATGACCCTGCGGTCATCTGGCCGTACATCGCCAGACCCTTCTTGTCCAACTCGTTGAAATGGTCCCAGGTCGCCCAGTGCGGCACCAAGTTCGAATTGGCGATCAACACCCGCGGCGCATCCTTATGCGTCCGGAACACCCCGACCGGCTTGCCCGACTGCACCAGCAGCGTCTCGTCATCCTCCAGTGTTTTCAGCGTGGCGACGATCTTGTCGAAATCCTCCCATGTCCGCGCCGCCCGCCCGATCCCGCCATAGACCACCAATTCATGAGGGTTTTCAGCGACATCCGGGTGCAGGTTGTTCATCAGCATCCGCATCGGCGCCTCGGTCATCCAGCTTTTCGCGGTGATCGTGCTGCCCGTCGCCGGATAGATGTCGCGCATATTGTGTCTGGAATTCATGACGCCTCACAAAACAGGAAGAGTGACGCCCGCAGCACGGGCAATTTCGCCGTCGCCGATCAAGGCAGCAGCAGCCGCAAGATCGGGGGCCAGATAGCGGTCATCGCCCAGTGTCGCGACGTCAACCCGCAACCGCGCCACAACGGCCTGCAACGGGGCCGATGACACCAAAGGCGCGCGAAACTCCACCCCCTGCGCCGCACAAATCGCCTCGACGCCCAGGATGACATTCAGGTTCTCGACCATCTTGCCCAACCGCCGCGCCCCATGCGCCGCCATCGACACATGATCCTCCTGATTGGCCGAGGTTGGCGTCGAATCGATCACCGTCGGATGCGCCAGATGCTTGTTTTCGCTCATCAAGGCTGCTGTCGTCACCTCGGCAATCATCAACCCCGAATTCAACCCCGGCCTTGGTGTCAGGAACGCCGGCAGATCAAAGCTCAACACCGGATCGACCATCAACGCCACCCGCCGTTGCGCAATCGCGCCGATCTCGGACAGTGCCATCGCCATCATATCCGCCGCAAACCCCACAGGTTCGGCATGGAAATTCCCGCCCGACACGATCATGCCTGCCTCGGTCAGCACCAAGGGATTGTCAGTCGCCGCATTCGCCTCGATCTCCAGCGTCCGCGCTGCCATCCGCAGCACATCCATCGCCGCACCCGTGACCTGCGGCTGACAGCGGATGCAATAGGGGTCCTGCACGCGCGAATCGCCAACCCGGTGGCTCTCGCGGATCACAGACCCGTCCAGCAACGCCCGCATCACCGCCGCCGCCTCGATCTGCCCGGCATGACCCCGCAGGGCATGGATTTCCGGATGCAACGGTGCCGTCGACCCCATGATCGCATCGGTCGACAGGGCCGAGGTCACAAGTGCCGACACCGCAGCATTCCATCCGTCAAACAGCCCCGCCAACGCATAGGCACATGAAAACTGGGTGCCGTTGATCAGCGCCAACCCCTCCTTCGGCCCCAGCACCACCGGCGTCAGGACCGCCAGACGCAGCGCATCGCCCCCCGGCATCTCCCGACCCTGAAACTCCGCAACGCCCTCACCGATCATCACCGCCGCCATATGGGCCAGCGGCGCCAGATCGCCCGAGGCACCGACCGACCCTTGCCCCGGAACCACCGGCGTAACCCCCGCCGCCAGCATCCCCTCGATCAACGCCACGACATCCCACCGCACGCCGGATGCGCCACGCCCCAGCGACAGCAGTTTCAGCGCCATCATCAGCCGCGCAATGCTGCGCGGCATAGGTTCACCGACACCGCAGCAATGCGACAGGATCAGGTTGCGTTGCAACGTCGCGGTATCCTTCGCCGCGATCTTCAGGCTGGCCAATTTGCCAAACCCGGTGTTGACGCCGTAGACCGCAACACCCGCCGCAGCAGCCGCAGCAATTTGCGCTGCCGCAACCTCGACACCAGGCCGGGCCGAGGCATCCAGCCGGGCAGGGGCACCGTCCCGATACAGCCGCTCCAACTGCGCCAATGTCGTCTGTCCGGGGATCAATACTTCAAACAAGACGACCTCCGAAAACGCGTTTGTGCAGGGCGGTGGCCCCGATCCGGTAGCTCAGTTCAGCCGGATGCCGCGCCTCCCACACCGCCAGATCGGCGCGCAGACCGGGTGCAATCCGCCCGCAATCCGTCAGGCCAAGGGCGCGCGCGGCATGGATTGTCACGCCCTGCAACGCCTCCAACGGCGTCATCCGAAACAGCGTGCAGGCCATGTTCATGATCAACGGCAGCGAGGTCACAGGCGACGACCCCGGATTGCAATCCGTGGCCAGTGCCATCGGCACCCCCGCCGCCCGCAGGTCGGCAATCGGCGGCATCTGCGTCTCGCGCAGCGTATAAAATGCCCCCGGCAAGATCACCGCGACCGTGCCCGCCAAGGCCATCGCCGCCACCCCATCCGCCCCCAGATACTCCAGATGATCCGCCGACAAGGCCCCCCTTTCAGCCGCCATCACAGCGCCTTTCAGGTCCGACAACTGTTCGGCATGCAGTTTCACAGGCAGCCCCAAGGCTTTGGCCGCATGGAACAAAACCACAACCTCGGCGACCGGGAACGCAATCCCCTCACAGAATGCATCGACCGCATCCACCAGCCCCTCGGCATGGGCCGCGTGCAAGGACGGCACCGCCACCTCGTCGATATAGGCCGCCCCACGCCCCTTGTAGTCCGGCGGCACGGCATGGGCCGCCAGATGCGTCACCAGAACCCGAACAGCGCGATGATCCGCAATCCGCCGCGCCACGCGCAGTATTTTTACCTCATCCAGGACGGTCAGACCATAGCCCGACTTGACCTCGATCACCGTGGCACCACCGGCCATGATCTGATCCGCCCGCGCCAAAGCTGCCTCCAGCAGTTCCGCCTCGGACGCCGCCCGTGTCGCCGTCACCGTCGACAAGATCCCGCCACCGGCCCGCGCAACCTGCTCATAGCTGGCACCGTTCAGCCGCATCTCGAACTCGACCGCGCGGTCGCCGCCGAACACGATATGGGTGTGGCAGTCGATCAAGCCCGGCGTCACCAACCGCCCGCCCAGGTCCACGCCCGGCAGATCATCATAGGGCCCCGGCAACTCGGCTTGCGGCCCGATCCAGACCACCTCCGCCCCCTCCATCACCACCGCGCCATCCGGGATCAACCCGTAACCGTCGGTCCCATGATTTTCGGACATCGAGGCAATCGTGGCATTGGTCAGCAATAGGGACATGGGGTTGCCTTTTGTCTGTGCTTAATATTATTATGTCTGCACATAATAACCGCGTCAAGGTGCAACATGACCCTGCTTCACGCCAGACACGCTTTGCTGCCGGACGGCTGGGCCAGGGATGTCACCGTCGAAGTCCGCAACGGCCGGTTCACGCGCGTGACCCCAGACGCGCCCGCCCAAGGCCAAACCCTCGACTGCCTGCTGCCGGCACCCGTCAACCTGCACTCCCACAGCTTCCAGCGCGCCATGGCCGGGCTGACCGAACACCGTACGGCGGGGCAGGACAGCTTCTGGACCTGGCGCAGCCTGATGTACCGTTTCCTCGACCAGCTGACGCCCGATGATGTGCAGGCCATCTCCGCCATGGTGATGGTCGAAATGGCCGAATCCGGCTTTGCCGCCGTCGCCGAGTTCCACTATCTGCACCACGCCCCAGGCGGCCAAAGCTACACCAACCCGGCCGAGATGACCGCCCGCATTGCCGCTGCGGCACAGGAAACCGGCGTCGGCCTGACCCATCTGCCGGTGTTGTACGAACGCGGCGGCTGCGATGACCGGCCCCTGACCGCTGGCCAACTGCGCTTTGCCAACACCCAAGACCAGTTCGCCGCCCTGTATCAAGCCGCAGAAACCACACTTAAATCCTTGCCTCCCGACACCGTTCTTGGCGTTGCGCCCCATTCTCTGCGGGCCGTCAGCCCCGCTGGCCTGACCCTCGCCGCCAGCCTGAATCCCCAGGCCCCCATTCACATCCACGTCGCCGAACAACTGGCCGAGGTGGCTGAACTGCTGACCGCCACCGGCCAACGCCCCGTCGACTGGCTGCTGTCCCACCACCACGTCAACCACCGCTGGTGCCTGATCCACGCCACGCAGATGGAGCCATACGAAACCCTTGCCCTGGCGAAATCCCAAGCCGTCGCAGGGCTTTGCCCCATAACCGAGGCCAATCTGGGCGACGGTATCTTTGACGGCCAACGCTATCTGCAGGCCCAAGGCCGCTTTGGCATCGGGTCCGACAGCAACGTCCGAATCTCGCTCACCGAAGAACTGCGCCTGCTGGAATACACGCAACGCCTTGGCCAAAAGGGCCGCGCCATCCTTGCGACCGCCGACAAATCCACCGGGCGCACCCTGTTTGACGGCGCGGTTCAAGGCGGCGCGCAGGCGGCAGGCCGCGCCTCTGGCATCGCCGTGGGCAACTGGGCCGACCTCCTCGCCCTTGACCTGTCCGGCCCCGACCTGCAGGGCGTCCAAGGTGACACCATCCTCGACACCCTTATCTTTGCCGCAGATGACCGAATGATCACCGACCTGTGGTCCGCCGGCCGCCATCTGGTGACCCAAGGCCGCCACCACGCCCGCGAGGCTGTCCAGATCCGTTACGCCCGAACCGTCGCCCGCCTGCGGGGCGCGCTGTGATGCAAGGCTGGGAATCGATCCGGGCCGAGGTTTTGAGCCGTATCCAGACCCGCCTCTGGCCGCCCGGCGGCCTGATCCCGTCCGAAGAGGCCCTCGCCCTGGAATTCGGCTGCGCCCGCGCCACCGTCAACCGTGCCCTGCGGGAACTGGCGCTGCAAGGCGTCCTTGAACGCAAGCGCAAGGCCGGCACCCGCGTCGCAGCCTTGCCGATCCGCAAGGCCACCCTCGACATCACCGTGATCCGCCACGACATCGCCTCGCGCGGGCAAAGCTACAGCTTTCACGTTCTGTCCCAAGGCCTGTCGCATCCGCCTTTGATGGTGGCGGCCCGGTTGGGGTTGCCCGAGCGCATCCTGATGATCCACCTGCAAACCCTGCACCTCGCCGATGGCAAACCCTATCTGGTCGAGGATCGCTGGCTGAACCCCGCCATCCTGCCCGACCCCTCGCCCGATTTCACCAGACAAAGCGCCAATGAATGGCTGGTCGCCAATGTCGCCTATACCACCGGCGACATTGCCTTTTCCGCCGAACCCGCCAATCTGGCCGAGGCCGCGGCCTTGAACGTGCCCCCCGGCACCGCCCTGTTCATCACCGAACGGGCCACTTTTGCCGGCGACCACCCGATCACCTGGGTCCGTCTGTCACACCGCCCCGGCTACCGTTTGCAAACCGTGCTGTGACACCTGTGAACACCCCCTCATCCGCCCTTGCGGGCCGTCTTCGGTGCGCCCCGCGAAGAATGCCCGAAAGGGAATGATGAGCATTGGGTCAGGTCAACCCCGCCCGGACAACGCGCGCCCGCCAATCTCGCGCCCCACGATCTGGGTCAAACGCCGGTGCATCCGAGAGGTCCGGTGCCGCTGATGCATCACGGCATAGATCGGCTGTGCAATCGGCTCGACATCCGTCACCACCTGAAACCCTGCCGCGACCAGCCCTTTCGCGGAATCCTCCAGCACAAACCCCGATCCGCCCATCGCCTGCAACATGCCCACCACCGCCGCATTCTGCCCTGATGCCAGCAGCGCAACTGTATACGCTGGCATCACCACCCCATGCGTCTGATCAAACGCGGCCGAGTAACTGCCCCGGATATATGTCGCCGCTGAAACATCCGCCCGCCGCGCGCCTTCCATTGACACCAACCGGTACCGCACCTCGCCAATCGACACGATATGCAGGTCGGGCAGCGACTGGGGCGAGTACAGAACGGCAAAATCCAGAGCACCAAGGTCGACATCCCGGCACATCTGCACCGAGTAGTCCGGTTCGATGTAGAACGCACAGTCCGGCAATGCGCGCCTGAAATTCGCGAGCCACACCCCGATCTGCCCTGCCGCCAGATCGTTCTGGATGCCGATGCGCAAGGTCACGGCGG
Source organism: Rhodobacterales bacterium (assembly GCA_038323315.1). Lineage (GTDB taxonomy): Bacteria > Pseudomonadota > Alphaproteobacteria > Rhodobacterales > Rhodobacteraceae > Stagnihabitans. The sequence goes on from JBBQGU010000008.1 coordinate 14,411, forward strand.
TCGGCGACGGCTCCACCGCGCGGCGCGCCTCGGCCCAGGCGTGACGCAGGGCGCGGGCATGGGGTTCAAACTTCAACCCCTCGGTCGACAGGTCGGTGCCCGCCCGCGACCGGACGAACAACCGCGCCCCCGTCGCCACCTCCAGCGCCTGCACACGGGCCGAGACGGTCGACTGGGTGATCTGCAAACGCTCGGCGGTGCGGTGAAAGCTGCGCGTCTGGATCAGGTCCAGAAATGTCTCCAGCAGGTCGATCTGCATCTGGGTCCCCTGATCGGATTTTCCGATCAATAACAGGCCATACATTGAATTGAAAGCCGCGCTGTGCCAGACGATACTGCGCCCCAAACAGGAGTGACAGATGGCTGATTTCCCAACACAAGCCCGCGTGGTGATCATCGGCGGCGGCGTGGTCGGGGCGTCCAGCCTGTACCACCTCGCCAAGGCCGGCTGGACCGATTGCCTGCTGTTGGAAAAGAACGAATTGACCGCAGGCAGCACCTGGCACGCCGCAGGCAATGTGCCGACCTTCAGCTCCAGCTGGTCGATCATGAACATGCAGCGTTATTCGGCCAGCCTTTACCGGGGCTTGGGGGCCGAGGTCGACTATCCTATGAACTATCATGTGACGGGCTCGCTGCGACTGGGTCACACCAGGCAACGCCTGCAAGAGTTTCAACGCGTCGTCGGCATGGGTCGCTATCAGGGCATGGACCTGGAGATTTTGGCGCCGGGCGATATTTCTGCGAAATATCCTTTTCTCGAAACCCACGACCTGACCGGCGCTCTTTATGACCCCTATGACGGCGACATCGACCCCGCCCAACTGACCCAGGCCCTTGCCAAAGGGGCCCGCCAGATGGGGGCGCGCATCGAACGCTTTTGCCCCGTCACCGCAGTCCGCCGCGAAAACGACGAATGGGTCGTCCAGACCCCAAAGGGCGAGGTCCGCTGTGAAATCGTCGTCAATGCCGCGGGTTACTACGCCCGCGAGGTTGCCCGGATGTTCCACCGCGACCTGCCAATGATGGTGATGAGCCATCAGTACATGCTGTTCGACACCGTTCCTGAACTGGCCGACTGGACCGCCAAATCCGGCCATAAACTGCCGCTGCTGCGCGATGTCGACAGCAGCTACTATCTGCGCCAAGAGAAGAACGGCTTCAACCTCGGCCCCTATGAAGGCAACTGCCGCGCCCATTGGGCCACGCCCGACGACCCCTTCCCGCAGGATTTCAGCTTTCAACTGTTCCCCGACGATCTGGAACGCCTGGAATGGCACATCAACGACGCCATGGCACGCGTGCCTCTGCTGGCGACCAGTGGCCTGACCAAGGTCATCAACGGCCCCATCCCCTATACCCCCGACGGCAACCCGCTGATCGGCCCGATGCCCGGCGTTCCCAATGCCTTTGAGGCTTGTGTCTTTACCTTCGGCATCTGTCAGGCCGGTGGTGCGGGCAAGGTGCTGGCCGAATGGGTCACTCAAGGTGCGACCGAATGGGATATGTGGTCTTGCGACCCACGTCGCTTTACCGGTTTCGAAGACCCCGGTTACTGCGTCAAAAAGGGGATGGAGGTTTACGGCCACGAATACGCCATCCAGTTCCCCCACCACACCTGGCCCGAGGGGCGTCACAAGAAGCTGTCGCCGGTGCATGACCGCACCAAGGCCCTTGGCGCGCAATTCGGCGCTTATAACGGCTGGGAACGCGCCCTGTGGTACGCCCGGCCCGGCGACGACACTTCCGAAACGGCGCAACAAGTCTGGGAACGCCAAGGCCCTTGGTTCGCCGCCGTCAAACAGGAATGTGAGGCTGTCCGCGACGCCGCAGGCATCCTCGATCTGCCGGGTTTCAGCCGCTTCCGCATCGCGGGCCCCGGTCTGGTCGACTGGTTGTCGCAGCAGATCATCGGCAAAATTCCCGCGATTGGCCGCCTCGGCCTCGCCTATTTTGCCGATGACAAAGGCCGCATCGTCACCGAAATGTCGGTGGCACGATTGGCCGAAGAAGAGGTTTTGCTGATCACCGCCGCCACCGCGCAACTGCATGACAAGGAATGGCTGCTGAAACATCTGCCCCCCGGCCTGACCCTGACCGACCACACCGACGGTTGGTCCTGCCACATCCTGACCGGCCCCAAATCGCGCGACATACTGGCCGCCGTGACACAAGCCGACCTGACCCGCCCCTGGCTGACCTTTCAAACCGCCCGGATCGCGGGGGCCGAGGTCTTTCTGTTCCGCGTCTCCTTCGCGGGCGAGCTTGGCTGGGAAATCCACTCCCGCATCACGGACACTGCCCAGATCTGGGAGGCCGTTCTGACCGAAGGCCAACCCCACGGCCTGAAACCCTTCGGGATGTTCGCCCTGAACTCCCTGCGCGTCGAAAAGGGCTACCGGGCATGGAAGGGCGATCTGTCCACCGATTACACCGTGCTGCAAGGCGGCCTCGAACGCTTTGTCGACTGGTCCAAACCCGCATTTCGGGGCAAACAAGCCCTCGCCGCTGAAAAGCAGCAGGGCGTCACCAAGCGCTTTTGCACCCTGAAAATCGACGCCGGTGATCTTGACCCGCCCTATATGTCGACGATCTGGCATGACGGCCGGGTGGTGGGTGAACTGACCTCGGGCTATTACGGTCACCGCGTTCAGGCCTGCATCGGCCTTGGCATGTTGCGGACTGACATCAACCACCCCGGCACCGTGGTCGAGGTTGAAATCTTTGGCACACGCTACCCCGCCACCGTGCAGGATGACGTCCCGATGTGGGATGCCAAAAACGAACGGATCCGCGCGTGACACCCCTCCCCGCCACCCCAATCCCTGCCACCCCAATCCCGGCCACCCCCCTCCCGGCCACCATGTCCGGTGTTCAACTGACCCGGCACGGCGGACCCGAGGCGCTGGTCTGGCGTGACGATATCCCGGTGCCGAAGCCCGGGCCCGGACAGGTTCTGGTCCGTGTTCTGGCGGCGGGTGTCAACATGACCGACATCAACACCCGCATCGGCTGGTACGGTGCGGACAAGGCGGCGGCCTGGGCGGGCGAGATGGCGTTTCCGCGCATCCAAGGCTCGGATCTGTGCGGGCGTATCGTGGCTTTGGGTGCGCAGGTGCAGGGCTTTGACCTTGGCATGCGGGTGATCTGCCCGACCAATCAGCACGAACCGACCGCCGAAAACCCGATCCATTTCGTCTCGATCGGCTCAGAATTTGATGGGGCCTTTGCGCAATATTGCCTGATCGAGGCGAAGCATCTGCATGATGTCTCGGCCTCGGCGTTGTCGGATGTGGAAATCGGTGCCATGCCCTGCGCGTATGGCACGGCGCATAATCTGCTGACCCGCGCCAATCTGGCGGTGGGCGAGCGTGTTCTGGTCACCGGCGCGTCCGGTGGCGTGGGCATGGCTGCCGTTCAACTGTCGCTGCTGCGCGGGGCCGAGGTGACGGCGCAGTGCAGTCTGACCAAATCGGCCGATCTGCGCCGCATGGGTGCGGCCATCCTGTCGCGCGACACCGCCCCCGAACCGCGCGGCTTTGACGTGATCATCGACGTGGTTGGCGGGCCTGACTGGCAAACCCGGCTGGACGCGCTGCGCCCCGGTGGCCGTTATGCAACCTCTGGTGCCGTCGGTGGCCCGATAGTGCAGGGCGACCTGCGCCGTATCTACCTTAACGACCTGACCATACACGGCGCGACCCACCAATCGCGCGAGGTGTTCGCGGGCCTTGTCACCATCATCAATACCGCCCGCCTGCGCCCTGTCGTGTCGCACACCTACGCCCTGCAAGACATCGCCCGCGCCCAAGCCGACCTGTCCGCCGGTCGCTTTGCCGGAAAACTCGTTCTTATCCCACCGGAGGCCCAGCCATGACAATTCCCACTCAGGCCCGCGCGGTGATCATCGGCGGCGGCATCTCCGGCTGTTCGGTCGCCTACCACCTTGCCAAGATGGGCTGGACCGATGTGGTGCTGCTGGAGCGTAAACAACTGACCTCCGGCACCACCTGGCATGCCGCCGGCCTGATCGGGCAACTCCGTGGCTCTGCCAACATGACAAGGCTGGCAAAGTATTCCGCCGACCTTTACGTCAAGCTGGCCGCCGAAACCGGGGTTGAAACCGGGATGCGTCAGGTCGGCAGCATCTCGGTCGCCCTGACCGCCGCGCGGCATGAGGAACTTCTGCGGCAAGCCACGGTGGCGCGGATCTTCGACGTCGATGTCAGCGAAATCTCTCCGAACGAAGCCAAGGCGATGTATCCCCACCTCAACATCGACGGCGTTGTGGGGGCGGTCCACCTGCCGCTGGATGGCCAATGCGACCCCGCCAACATCGCCATGGCCCTCGCCAAGGGTGCCCGGATGCAGGGGGCGCAAATTTTTGAACACACCAAGGTCGCCGCCGTAACCCGCGCAAACAACCGGACCACCGGCGTCGACTATATCGACCAGAACGGCCAGCCCGGCCATATCGCCACGCAAGTCGTGGTGAACTGCGGTGGCATGTGGGGCAGGGACCTCGCCCAAGCCTCTGGCGTCACGCTGCCGCTGCATGCCTGCGAGCATTTCTACCTGATCACCGAACCCGTCCCCGGCCTCGGCCACCTGCCGGTCCTGCGGGTCCCCGACGAATGCGCCTATTACAAATCCGACGCCGGCAAGATGATGGTCGGCGCGTTCGAGCCCAAGGCCAAACCCTGGGGCATGACAGGCTGGGGTCAAACGGGCATCCGCGACGATTTCATGTTCGATACCCTCCCCGAGGATTGGGACCATTTCCAACCCATCCTCGAACAGTCCATGAACCGCCTGCCCCTTTTTGAAACCGCAGGCATCCACACCTTCTTCAACGGCCCGGAATCCTTCACCCCCGACGACCGTTATTATCTGGGCGAGGCCCCCGAACTGAAGGGCTACTGGGTTGCCGCCGGGTATAATTCCGTCGGCATTGCAGGTTCCGGGGGTGCCGGAATGGCGCTGGCCCATTGGATCACCGAAGGCGAAGCCCCCTTCGATCTGTGGGAGGTCGACATCCGCCGCGCCCAACCCTTCCAACGCAACCGCGCCTATCTGCGTGAACGCGTGACCGAGACGCTCGGCCTGCTATATGCCGACCATTTTCCCTACCGTCAGGTCGAAACCAGCCGCGGCATCCGCCGCAGCCCCCTGCACGACCACCTCAAATCCCGTGGCGCGGTGTTTGGTGAGGTCGCCGGTTGGGAACGCGCCAACTGGTTCGCCAATCCGGGCCAGGAACGCGAATACCGCTATAGCTGGAAGCGTCAGAACTGGTTCGATAACCAACGCGCCGAACACATGGCCGTCCGCGAGGGTGTCGGCTTGTTCGACATGACCTCTTTCGGCAAGATCCGCGTCGAGGGTCGCGACGCCTGCAAATTCCTGAACCGGCTGTGCTCGGCCGAGATGGACGTGGCCGCGGGCCGGATCGTCTATACCATGCTTTTGAACGCAAAAGCCGGGATCGAGGCCGACCTGACCGTCACCCGCCTGTCGGAAACCGCCTATCTGCTGGTCGTGCCGGGTGCGACCACCCAACGCAACCTGGCCTGGCTTTGCGCCCATATCGCCGACGACTTTGCCGTCATCACCGACATGACCGCCGCCGAATCCGTCCTGTGTATCATGGGCCCAAAGGCGCGTGACCTGATGCAAAAAGTGTCGCCCGACGATTTTAGCAACGCCGCCCACGCCTTTGGCACGGCTAAAGAAATCGAGATCGGCATGGGCCTTGCCCGCGCGCACCGCGTCACCTATGTGGGCGAACTGGGGTGGGAATTGTATGTCTCGACCGACCAGACCGCCCATGTGTTCGAGGCCATCGAACAGGCCGGAACCGACCTTGGCCTGAAACTTTGCGGCCTGCACACGCTGGACAGTTGCCGGATCGAGAAAGCCTATCGCCACTGGGGCCACGACATCACCGACGAGGATCACGTGCTGGAGGCGGGCCTTGGCTTCACCGCCAGCCGCAAGAAGCCCGCCTATATCGGCCGCGACGCCGTGCTGCGCAAACAAGCTGCCGGATCGGACCGCAAACTGGTGCAGTTCCGTCTGACAGACCCCGAACCCCTGTTGTTTCATAACGAGGCCGTGGTGCGCGATGGCAAGATCGTCGGCCCCGTGACATCGGGGAATTACGGGCATTTCCTCGGCGGTGCGATCGGTATGGGCTATGTCCCCTGCAAGGGTCAGACTGATGCCGACATCCTCGGCGCGACCTATGAAATCGAGGTTGCCGGTGTGCGCCATGCGGCCATAGCCTCATTGGCACCGATGTACGATCCCAAATCCGAGCGCGTGCGCGCGTGACCAAGCCGGGGGGCACACCCCCCAAACAACCTGCCCTGAGAATAGCCCCCGTGGATATTTAGGTCAAAGTGAAGGAGCGGAAGATGGAAGACGGCGTTGAGATCGGTGAAGTCTGCGAGCCTACCCGCGCCCGGCGCAGTGGGGGTCGTGCCAACCGCGTGGCCGTGCGCTCGGCCCCCTTGGCCGACAATCTGCGCCCGGTGCGCGGCGGCATGCAAGGCGGTCAGTACCGGCCGCTGACCGAGGCAGGGATGGCGAAAATCCATGAAAGCGCCTTGCAGGCGTTGGAAGTGATCGGTCTGTCGCAGGCGCCCGATACCGGGGTGGAAATCCTGACCGGTGCAGGCGCGATCCTCGGCGACGACGGCCGCATCCGGTTCCCCCGCGCCCTGGTCGAGGATATGCTGGCGGTCGCCGCCCGCAACATCACCTTGGTCGGGCGGGACCCGAAGCATGACCTGCACCTGTCCGGAACGAATGTTCATTTTGGCACCGCAGGGGCGGCGGTGCATATCGTCGATCCGATCACGCTGGACTACCGCGACAGCACCGCGCAGGATCTGTACGACGCGGGTCGTCTGGTGCATCACCTTGACAACATCCACTTCTATCAACGCACCATGGTCTGCCGCGATGTCATCAACAACCGCGACATGGACCTGAATACGCTGTACGCCTGCCTTGCCGCGACCACCAAGCATGTCGGAACGTCGTTCTTTGAACCTGAAAGCGTGGCCCCCGCCTTCGACATCCTGCACATGGTGGCGGGTGGCGAGGCGGAATGGCGCGACCGTCCTTTCGTCAGCAATTCCAACTGCTTCGTCGTGCCGCCGATGAAATTCGCCGAGGAATCCTGCAAGGTGATGGAGGATTGCGTGCGCCGCGGCATGCCCATGCTGCTGCTAAGTGCAGGCCAGGCCGGTGCCACCGCCCCGGCGCCCATCGCTTTGGCCATCGTGCAAGCCATGGCGGAATGTCTGGCGGGCGTCGTCTATGTCAATGCCATCAAAAAGGGCGCGCCCGCCATCTTCGGCACCTGGCCCTTCGTCAGCGACCTGCGCACCGGTGCGATGTCGGGCGGCAGCGCCGAACAGGCCCTGCTGACCGCCGGTTGTGCCCAGATGCACCGCTTCTACGACCTGCCGGGCGGTGCCGCCTCGGGCATCACCGACAGCAAATTGCCCGACATGCAGGCCGGATGGGAGCAGGGCATCACCAACACCCTCGCAGGTCTTGCCGGGCTGAACATGTGCTATGAAGCGGTCGGCATGCACGCCTCGCTGTTGGGTTTCTGCCACGAATCCCTGATCCTCGGCGATGACCTTCTGGGTCAGGCCATGCGCTGTGTGCGTGGCATCGACGTGACCGAAGACAACACCTCGATCGACGCCATGAAACAGGTCTGCCTCGGTGGTCCCGGCCACTATCTCGGTTCCGACCAGACCCTTGCTTTGATGCAAACCGAATACATCTACCCCGCCGTCGCCAACCGCATGAGCCCCAAAGAGTGGAACGAGGCGAAAAAACCCCTGCTCCTCGACAAGGCGATCGAGCGTAAGAATGCCATCCTTGCCAAAGCCGGCTGCATGATCGCACCCGAAATCGACGCGGCGATCCGCGCCAAATATCCCATGCATTTCCGGTGACAGCCATGCATTACGGCTATATCGGTCTGGGCAATCTGGGCGCTGCCTGCGCGGGTTGCCTCGTCAAGGGCGGCTTTCGGGTCACAGTCTTTGACCTGAACCCGAACCTCACCGTCCCGGGTGCCACCCGTGCCGACAGCGCGGAACAGTTGGCGGCGATGGCCGATCACGTCATCACCTGTCTGCCATCGCCTGCCATTTCCGAACGCGTGCTTCGAAACATATTGCCCCATATGAACAAACGTTCGTCCTGGGTCGAAATGTCCACACTTGGCCGCGATGAAGTGCTCGACCTTGCCGCTGTCGCCGCCGACCAAGGCATCCAGATGATGGAACTGCCGGTGACAGGCGGCGTCCACCTTGCGGCGCAAGGCAAGATCACCATGCTGGCCGGTGGCCCCAAAGACCTGTACGATCTGCACTACCCCGCCATGCAGGCGATGGGCGACCGCATCTTCCACATCGGGCCCTTGGGATCATCCTCGATCATCAAGGTCATCACCAACATGCTGGCCTTCATTCACCTCAAAGCCACGTCCGAGGCGTTGATGCTGGCCAAACGCGGCGGCTTGGACCTCGCCCAAAGCTGGCACGCGATCCAGGCTTCGTCCGGCAACTCCTTTGTCCACGAAACCGAAGGCGCGCTGATCCTGAACGGCAGCTACGACATTGCCTTCAACATCGACCTCGCCCTGAAAGACCTGGGGTTCGCGCTCGGTTTCGGCAAAGAGTTCGGTGTCCCCTTGGATCTCGCCTCGATCACCAACCAAACCTATATCGCCGCCAAAGCCGCCTATGGCGGCGAGGCGCAATCCCCCATGATCGCCAGGTTGCTGGAAGACCTGTTGAAAACCGACCTGCGCGCCGAAGGCTTCCCCGCCCGACTGGAGTAATCGCCTCATCTGCGCTAACGTCATCAAAAAGGGCGCATCATGACCAAAAACATCTCCCCCGATCAACGCTTTGCCGACCTTCTGCACCACCGTGCCCACCGTCTGGCCAAGGGTGATCCCGTCGCCCCCGGCATCTTCACCGCCACCACCTATCACCTGCCCGAGGTGGACGGTGCCGCCTTTATCTATGCCCGCATGTCCACCCCGACCTGGGCAGAACTGGAGGAGCAGCTTTCCCACCTCGAAGATGCCCCCAGCATCGCCTTCCCCTCCGGCATGGCCGCCATCGCCGCCGCGCTTTTTGCCACCCTGAAGGCGGGCGATCACCTGATCCTGCCCTCTGACGGCTACTACGTCACCCGCGTTCTTGGGGCCGAATTCCTGCAACACCTCGGCATCACGATCACCCAGATTCCGACGACCCAATATGCCAATGCCGATTTCACCGGGGCCCGCGTGGTCTACATCGAAACTCCCTCCAATCCCGGCCTTGATATTTGCGACATCACAGAGACCGCCGCCCGCGCCCATCAGGCCGGCGCCTTGGTCATCGTCGACAACTCCACCATGACCCCGCTGTTGCAGCGCCCCCTCGACCTCGGTGCAGATATCGTCGTGGCAGCGGATACCAAGGCCCCGGCAGGCCACAGCGATGTCCTGTTCGGCCACACCGCCACCCGCAACCCGGCGCTGTACAAACGGATGAACGACTGGCGCCGCATCTCAGGCTCGGTCCCCGGCGGGTTCGAGGCGTGGCTGGTCCACCGGGGCATCGAGACGCTGGAGCTGCGCATGGCCCGCATGTGCGCCTCGGCCGCGATCATCGCCCAGCGCCTGTCCACCCATCCAAGGATCAAGACCCTGCGTTACCCCGGCCTGCCCACCGATCCGTCCCACGCCATCGCGTTGAAACAGATGTCCGGCTTTGGCTACCTGATGACCTTCGACCTTGGTTCCGAAACCGCCGCCGAGGCGTTCCTGTCAGCCTGCCCCTACATCGCCCAGACCACCAGCTTTGGCGGCACCCATACGGCGGGCGAGCGTCGCGCCCGCTGGGGTGATCAGGTTCCACCGGGTTTCATCCGCCTCAGCATCGGTTGCGAACCCACCGAACCGCTGGCCCAAGCCATAGAAACAGCCCTGACCTGACCGCTTCATTCCGATCTAAATACTCAAAGTCGGCCCAACCGTTCGGTCAGCAGATCAAAGAACCCATCCGCATCAACCGCCCCCATGAACAACGCATTGGCCGGACGGCCGGTCACACCCCACCAATCCGCCACGGTTGCGCCCAGCGTCAGTTCCGACTGAGTCTCGATCATCACATTGATCCGCCGCCCCGTGAACAGGTCCGGCCGGATCAGATAGGCAATCACCGAAGGGTCGTGCAGCGGCGCGCCGTCTGACCCGTATTTCGCCACATCGAACCGCTCAAAGAAATCGGCCCAGTCCGCAGCGACCCGGCCCACCGCGTTGCCCAGCCCACGAAACGCCTCGATCCGCGACCTCGTGGCCAACGCCTTGTGTGTCACATCCAGCGGCATCACCACCAGATCGACCCCGGCGCGAAACACGATATCCGCCGCCTCGGGATCGACGTAGATGTTGAACTCGGCTGCGGGGGTGATGTTGCCACCCTCGAAATAGCCGCCGCCCATCAGCACGATCTGGGCAATCCGCCCCACGATGTCCGGCGCTTGCAGCATCGCCGTGGCGATGTTGGTCAACGGCCCAAGGGGGCACAGCGTGACCGTTCCTTCAGGCTCCCGCCGCAGGGTTTCGATGACGAAGTCCACGCCATGCTGCGTCTGCAACGGCATGACCGGCTCGACCATCACCGGCCCGTCCAGACCGGTCTTGCCATGGACATGCTCTGCCGTCACCAAGGCTCGTTTCAAGGGGGCCGCACAACCCGCATAGACCGGGACATCCGACCGCCCGGCCAACTCGCAGATGATCCGCGCGTTCCGTTCGGTCAGCGCCAGCGGCACATTCCCCGCCACCGCCACAATCCCCAGCACCGTCACATCCTCGGGCGAGCCCAGGGCGAGCAATATGGCAAAGGCGTCGTCCTGCCCCGGATCTGTGTCGATGATGATCTTGCGCGGCGTCTTGGTCATGGCGTTCTCCTTTTTGGGGCACAGAACGCCATTGACCGTTATTTGTCCATCAGGTCAAACGCTCAGCCGTCGAAATCCACCACTTCCATCAGCTTCACCGCCTCGGGCCGCTTGGCCGCGATATCAGCCAGCCCCAGGTCATCCGGGCGGAACGCCCCCCAACTGTCGACCAGGGCCGACCGTGCCACCCCCGGCTTGACCGGGAATTCGTTGTTGGTGTCGGCATAGATCTTCTGCGCCGCGTCGCCCGCAAGCCAGGTCATCAGCGCCAATGCCGCCGCCTTGTTCGGCGCCGCCTTGGTCATGGCGATGCCCGAAACGTTCATATGCGTGCCCCCGCCCTCGAACACCGGAAAGTCGATGCGCACGCTTTCGGCAAACACCTTTTCTTCGGGATCGTTCAGCATCTGTCCGATGTAATAGGTGTTGCCGACCGCGATGTCACATTCGCCGGCCCAGATCGCCTTGACCTGATCCCGGTCGCCGCCGGTCGGTTTGCGCGCCAGATTGGCCTTCAGCCCGGTCAACCAGGTCGCAGTCTCTTCGGGGGTGTGGTGCAGCAGATAGCCCGCCGTCAGCGCCACGTTATAGTCGTTCAGGCCAGACCGCATGCACAAACGCCCCTGCCATTTGGGGTCTGCCAGGTCTTCATAGGTGGTGATCTCGCCCGGCTGCACCCGGTCTTTTGCGGCATAGATGATCCGCGCCCGCGTCGTCAGGCCGAACCATTGATTGCCGGGGTCGCGGTATTCGGCCGGGATATTGGCCGTCATAACCGGGTCATCCACCGCTTGGGTGACCCCCGCATTCACCAGTTCCATCAGCCGCCCGATATCCACCGTCAGCACCATATCGGCAGGAGAGCGGTCGCCCTCGGCCTTCAACCGTTCCGCCATGCCCTTGTCGACAAAGGCAATATTCACCGCAATCCCGGTTTCCTTGGTAAAGGCGTCCATCAGCGGCTGGATCAGTTCGGGTTGCCGGTGCGAATAGATGTTCACCTCATCGGCAAAAGCGGGGCTGGCAAAGGCCAGGGCTAGCAAAGCAAGACGCGACATGGTTGACTCCTTTTGTCGGGAATTACCACTTGTAGAGGGCCAGCGCTTCCTGAGTCAATAGTTGACTAAAACACTTTATCAGCATTTCTCAGCCCTTGTTGGCCTTGTCCTCCGCCCTGACGCGGTTCCACAAGGCGTCCATTTCGGTCAGATCGCTGTCGGCAGGCTTGCGGCCATCTTCGGCCAACCAATCCTCGATCCGCCCGAACCGCCGGGTGAATTTGGCATTCGCCCCGCGCAAGGCCGCCTCGGGGTCGACCTGCATATGTCGCGCCAGATTGGCCATGACGAACAACAGGTCGCCAAACTCCTCCGCCACCTCGACCTCGCTCAACGCCGCCCGCGCCTCGACCAGCTCGGCCATCTCCTCGCGCAGCTTGTCCAGCACCTGATCGGTGGATGGCCAGTCAAACCCGACCCGCGCCGCCCGCTTTTGCAGCTTGACCGCCCGCGTCAGTGCAGGCAGCCCCAGCGCGACCCCGTCCAGCACCCGCGCCGGGCCGCGCTCGGTCGCCTTGATCCGCTCCCAATCGACGGTCTGCTGGGCGGCCGACTTGTCCCGGCTCTCCGGCCCAAAGACATGCGGATGCCGCGCAATCATCTTGTCACTGATCGTGCGGACCACATCGGCAAAGCCGAACATCCCGGCCTCCTCGGCCATCTGCGCGTGAAACACCACCTGCAACAGCAGATCGCCCAACTCGCCCGGCAACTCGCTCCAGGCCTGCCGCTGAATGGCATCCGCCACCTCATGCGCCTCCTCGACCGTATAGGGCGCGATCGAGGCAAAGCTTTGCTCGATATCCCAGGGGCACCCCGTCACAGGGTCGCGCAATTGCCGCATGATGCCCAACAGCCGCGCCACATCCCCTGACGTCACATCCAAAGGTTCCCCCATTGCAGCTTCCCCATTTTTGCGATTTGATCAAAGTCCAAGCCTGAGGAGTCCCCATGCCCGTCCTGAACCGTATCGCCGCTTTTGCCGAAGAAATGAAGGGCTGGCGCCGGCATTTGCACGCCAACCCCGAGCTTTCGTTTGACTGCTTTGCCACCGCCGCCTTCATCACCGAACGTCTGCATCAGATGGGCGTGGACGAGATTCACACCGGCATTGCCCGCACCGGCATCGTCGCCATCATCAACGGCCAAAACGCAGGCCAGACCCCCGGCCCGACCATCGGCCTGCGCGCCGACATGGACGCCCTGCCGATCCTGGAGGCGACGGGTGCCGAACATGCCTCGACCAAACCGGGCAAGATGCACGCTTGCGGCCATGACGGCCATGTGACGATGCTGCTCGGTGCCGCCAAATACCTGTGCGAAACCCGGCGCTTCACCGGCCGCGTGGCCCTGATCTTTCAACCGGCCGAGGAAGAGGGGGCAGGGGGTCAGGTCATGGTCGCCGAAGGCATCATGGACCGCTTCGACATCGCCCAGGTCTACGGCATCCACAATGCCCCCAACGTGCCGCTGGGCCATTTCCGGACCACGCCGGGCGCGCTGATGGCCTCGGTCGACACGGCCTATGTCCAGATCACCGGCAAAGGCGGACATGGCGCCACCCCGCATGACTGCATCGACCCTGTGGTGGCCGTGGTCGGCATGGTGCAGGCGGTCCAGACCATCATCCCCCGCAACGTCTATGCCTTGGACGAGGCGGTGATTTCCGTGACGCAGATCCACACCGGCACCGCCTCCAACATCATCCCCGAAACCGCCATGTTCTGCGCCACGATCCGCGCCTTCAAACCCGAGGTCCGCGCCCTGTTGAAAAGGCGCTTCCACGAAATCGTCCACGGCCATGCCGCCGCCTACAACGTCACCGCGAAAGTCGATTATGACTGGGGCTACCCCGCCACCGTGAACCACCCCGATCAGGCGGCTTTCGCCATCGACGCCGCCTCGGAAATCGTGGGCGAGGCCGCCACCAACCTGCATGCCAACCGCGAAATGGGGTCCGAGGATTTCTCCTACATGCTCGAATCCCGCCCCGGCGCCTATCTGTTCATGGGCACAGGCCCGGGCGCCGGCCTGCATCACCCGGCCTACGACTTCAACGACGAAGCCGCCCCAATCGGCGCCTCGTTCTTTGCCCGGTTGGTCGAACGCGCCCAACCTGTACCTTGACGCGTGGCCAAAAGTCCGGGAAGATTTTGAGAGTTTCGTCTGAATTTGGCTGCCCGGAGGATGCAATGCGCAAACTTTCCCTGTGGCTGGCTATCATTGCCAGTCCCGTCATCGCGACCCCCGCCTTGGCCGACGATTTCATCTTCTTCCGCAGCCCCTCCGGCAACATCCACTGCATGCTGATGTCGGGCGACTATGCCGCCGCGCGCTGCGACATGCAGACCCTGACCCAAACCTTCTCCAATCCCCCCGCCGACTGTGACATGGACTGGGGCGACGCATTCGAGATTGGCCCCAATGACCGCAAAGGCCGCGTTGCCTGCCACGGCGATACCGTCATCAACCCCCAATCGATGCAACTTGGCTACGGCGCTTCCGCCACGCTGGGCGACCTGACCTGCACCTCCGAAAAGACCGGCATGACCTGCACCAACGCCCGCGGCCACGGCTTCACCATCGCCAAAGCCCGCCAAACCCTGTTCTGACCCCTGCATATTCGCCCAAACACTCATCGTCCCTAGTCTTCAGACCCCCGCCATTGCCGATGTTGACCGGAGATTCGATGCGACCGCCAGCGCCCCTCTGCCCCATCAGGA
>JBBQGU010000009.1:0-28419 GCA_038323315.1 Rhodobacterales bacterium
ATCTACACTCCGAACCACCCAAGCATGGGAGCCTCCAGCCAACCCCACCTGTCCCGCCAACCCAAGATCAACCCACCCCAGCCGCGCCGGGTTGACTGTTGCGCTGCCCTGCCTCTTGATGCTCCCTGACAATCCCAAGGCCCGAAATGACAGATCAAATCCTCGGCTCCAGCCTCTCCACCCCGCCCCCTGTCCTGACTTTGGCCCAGGCAGCAGGCCTCGCCGAGCATCATTTCGGCGTCACCGGCGACCTCAGCCCCCTGACGTCCGAGCGTGACCTGAACTTCCGGCTGACCACCCCCCACCAAACCTGTGTCCTGAAACTCGCCAACGCCGCCGAACCGCCGCAGGTCACCGCCTTCCAGACCCTAGCTTTGCTGCACCTGTCGCACAGCCCGCTACCCGTTCCCCGCGTGATCCCCACCCTGCAAGGCACCACCGAGGCCGAAACCCCTCATGGCATCCTGCGCCTGCTGACCTGGCTGCACGGCCATCCCCAGCACCTGACCCCCCGCAGCCTGACCCAATGCGCCGCGATGGGCCAGGCCGCCGCCCGGCTGACGCTGGCCTTGCAAGGCTTCCACCACGCCGCCGCCGATCATGTCCTGCAATGGGACATCAAACAGGCCTCGGCCCTGCGCCCCCTGTTGCCCTTTATCACCAACGACCTGCGCCCGCTTGCCACCGAAACCCTCGACCGTTTCGACCGCGACGTGGCCCTGCACCTCCCCCACCTCCGCGCCCAAGTCGTCCATAACGACCTGAACCCGCATAACGTCCTCGTCGACCCGCAGGACCCGTCCAGGATCACCGGCATCCTTGATTTCGGCGATATGGTCCTGACGCCGCTTATCTGCGACGCCGCCGTCGCCGCCTCCTACCAAATCGACCCCGGCAATGCCCGAACCAGCCTGCAAACCTTTGCCGCCGCCTATCACGCCACCTTGCCGCTGACCGCGCAAGAGGCTGCCCTGCTGCCCGACCTGACCGCCACCCGGATGCTGACGACCCTTGCCATCGCCTCGGCCCGCGCTGCGCGGTATCCAGACAACGCCGCCTATATCCTGCGCAACGTCCCCACCGCCGCCGCAGGCCTGCAGGCCCTCGCCGACGCCCCCCGCCAGATATTGGAGCTGTCATGACCGCGCAAACCATGGTCAACGCCTATACCCCGGGCCTCGGTCATCTGACGCCCGAGGATGAGGCTCGCATCGCCCGCCGCACCCGCCTTTTTGGTCCGGCCTACCGGCTGTTCTACGAAACCCCGGTGCATTTCGTGCGGGGGCAGGGGGTCTGGCTGTACGATGCCGACGGCCACGCCTATCTGGATTGCTACAACAACGTGGCCTCCCTCGGCCATTGCCACCCCCATGTGACCGAGGCGACCGCCCGCCAATCCGCCCTTTATGCCAGCCATACCCGCTACCTGCATGACACCGTGCTGGACTATGCCGAGCGTCTGCTGGCCACCTTTCCGCCCGATCTGTGCCACGTCATGTTCACCTGCACCGGGTCCGAGGCGAACGATCTGGCCCTGCGCATAGCCTTTGCCCATACCGGCGGCACCGGGGTTATCGTGACCGCGAATGCCTATCACGGCGTCACCCAATCCACCGCCAGCCTGTCGCCCAGCCTTGGCGCGGGTGTGAACCTCGGCGCCCATATCCGTACCATCCCGGCCCCCGCCGACCCCGCCCGCTTTGCCGCCGATGTGGCACAGGCTGCCCAGGACCTGATCCGCCACGGCATCCAGCCCGCCGCCCTGCTGGTCGACACGATCTTCTCCTCGGACGGCGTCCATGCCGACCCCGCAGGCTTCCTCGCCCCCGCAGCCGAGGCGATCCGCGCCGTGGGCGGTCTGTTCATCGCCGACGAGGTTCAACCCGGTTTCGGCCGCACCGGCGACACCTTCTGGGGCTTTCAGCGCCATGGCATCGTCCCGGACATGGTCTCGATGGGCAAACCGATGGGCAACGGCTATCCGGTTGCGGGTCTGGTCCTGCAGCCCCGCGTGGTCGCGGCTTTCGGGGCCAAGGCGCGCTACTTCAACACCTTTGGCGGCAATGCCGTCGCCGCCGCCACCGCGATGGCGGTGCTGGAGGTGATCGAGGCCGAAAACCTGCAAGCCAACGCCGCCCGCATCGGTGCCCTGTTCCGCGATGGGCTTCTAAGCCTCGCCCACAGCCATGACAGCCTTGGCCCCCTGCGGTCCGCAGGCCTGTTCCTCGGTCAGGACATCGTGACGGATGGCCAGCCCGACCGCCTCAAGGCCGCGCAGATCGTCAACCGCCTGCGCGATAACCGCATCCTCATCTCGGCCACCGGCGCACAGGGCCATGTCCTGAAAATTCGCCCGCCCCTGGTCTTTACCGCCGCCAATGTCGACCAATTCCTGCACGGCCTGACCGAGGCGCTGCGCTAAGGCCCTGCGCGGCGATCAAGGCGCTTCTTTCAGCCCATTGGCCCGCGCGATAAAGTCCGACAGATGCGGCACGTAATCCGTCGCACCATCACCACCCCCCGCCACCGCCAAGGCAAACGAGTTCTTCACCGCACTCGCCATCGGCGTCACCACCGTCGCCGCATTCGCCATCGACTCGACATAGCGCATGTCCTTGTAGGCGTTGTTCAGGCTGAACTTGTGCGCCTCGCGGTTGCCCTCCAACGCATATCCCATGAAGGTCTGATAGAACCCGCAATCCATCCGCCCGCCCCGGATGACCTTGTCGAAATTGGCGACCGGGATGCCGACCTTGCGCGACAGCGCCAACGCCTCGGAATACAGGGCTGCATAGCCCAGCGACAGAAAGTTGTTCAGCAGCTTCATCTTGTGCCCATCGCCCAGCGCACCGATATGAACGATCTTGCCAGCCCAAGTCGCAATCACCGGACGCACGCGGTCGAACAGCTCGGGCGTCGCGCCCACCATGCAATCCAGCGTCCCCTCCCACGCCTCTTTCGGCGTGCGGCTTAGCGGCGCGTCCACCAGATGCACGCCAACCTCGGCCAAATCAGCGGCCAGTTGCAGCGTCACCGTCGGATCACTGGTCGAACAATCCACGATCACCGTCCCTGCCGCCAATGCAGGCTTCAACGCCGCCACCGTCGCCGCCACCTCGGGCGAGCCGGTCAGGCACAGGAAAATCATCGAACACGACCGCGCCATAGCCTCCATCGACGCCGCCTCGACCGCACCCCGCGCCACCAGATCCTCCAACGGTTTGCGGTTTCGGTGCGCGATGACGGTCAGGGCATAGCCCTTTTCGACGATGTTCTTGGCCATCCCCTGGCCCATCAGCCCGATGCCGACAAAGCCTACAGTCTCAGTGGTTTGTGTCATGGTACGTCCGTTCTTGGCGTTTCAGGAAAGGTTGAAGCGTTGGCGCAGGTCCGTCACCTGTTCCGGTGTCAGCGTGCGCAAGGCATGGTTTTGCAGCATCAGGAAAAGCTTTGCCGTCTCTTCCAGTTCTTCCGTGGCATATTGGGCGTTGGCAAGGCTGGTGCCCGCCACAACCGGCCCGTGATTGGCCAAAAGCACGGCGTGGTGCTGGCTGGCCAACGCCTTGACCGCATGCGCCAGATCAGGATCGCCCGGCGCGAAATAGGGCACCAGCGGCAGGCGACCGACGCGCATGATGTAATAGGCCGTCAACGCGGGCAGCACGTCGTTCGGGTCCACATCGCGCAGGATGCTGACCGCCGTGGCATGGCTGGAATGCAGATGCACCACGGCGGCAGCGTCGCGCCGCTCGCCATACATGGCCATGTGCAGAAAGGATTCCTTGGTGGGCTGATCACCCGAAATCAGCCGCCCCGTGGCATCCATACGCGACAACCGCGCCGGGTCCAGCGCCCCCATCGACACATTGGTCGGCGTCATCAACCAGCCGCCATCCGCCAACCTGACCGAGATGTTCCCGCTCGATCCCGCCGTCAGCCCCCGGTTGAACAGCGAGGCACCAACCTTGCAAATGTCATCCCTGATGCGGGCCTCGTCAGACATCGCCCGGTTCCAGCAGCGCCCAGGCCTTCAGAAAGAAATCCGCCGTTCCAAAGTTGCCAGACTTCAACGCCAGCGCCAGATCATGCCGACCCGCGCCGCGCGTCCACGGCACACCGGGGTCAATCTCTGGCCCGATCTCCAACGCCACCACCCCCAAAGCCGCCACCACCGCACCCGAGGTTTCGCCCCCCGCGATCAGGAACCGCGCAAACCCCGCATCGCACAACTGCACGGCAATCGCGGCCAGCGCAGTCTCGACCAACGCCCCCGATTCATGCTGCCCGATCCGGCTCTGGATCGCCCGCAACGCCTCGGGCTCCGCGCTGGAATAAATCAGCGGCGTCGCGCCTTCCGGCTGCGCAATGGCCCAGGCGGCCACATCAGCGGCGGTCTGACTGCCCTCCGCCAGCTTGCCCACGTCTAACGCAAAGGTCGGCAGACCAGCCGCCTCAGCCGCCGCAATCTGGTTGCGCGTGGCCAGCGAACACGACCCCGCCAGAATCGCACTGCGCCCGGCGGGGGCAGCCATCGTCGTCTGTGCCACCCGCGCCACCACCTTGCCCGCGCGAACAAAGTTTGCAGCCAAGCCCAGCGCAATCCCCGACCCGCCCGTCACCAGCCGCATGTCCGAACAGGCCGCCCCCAGCGTCAGCAGATCGGCATTGGTCAAAGTATCCACGATCAGAATGCGATGCCCCTGCGCATATTCCGCGGCCATGGCGTTGCGCACCGCCTTTTCCCCGGCCAAGATCGTCGTAATCTCGACCAGCCCCACCGACAGCGCCGTCTGCCGCCCCATGACCCGCACCAGATCGGCATCCCGCATCGGGTTCAGCGGATGGTCCTTCAATGGGCTGTCGGACAGCAACTGCTGGCCCACGAACAGATGCCCCTTATAGGTGGTGCGCCCGGCTGCCGGAAACGACGGGCAGGCAATCGTCACCGCCACCCCAAGCTCTGTCATCAACGCCTCGGCCACCGGCCCGATATTGCCCGCATCGGTGGAATCGAAGGTCGAGCAATACTTGAACAAGATCTGCTCCGCCCCGCCCGCCACCAGGGCCCGCGCTGCAGCAACCGACATCGCCACCGCGTCACTTGCCGGAATCGAGCGCGATTTCAGGGCAATGACCACCGCATCCGCCTGCGGCAGGGCCATCCCCATGCCCGGCAGACCGATCACCTGAACCGTCCGCAACCCCTCGCGCGACAGCATAAGGCACAGGTCCGTCGCGCCCGTGATGTCATCGGCCACAGCACCAATCAGCAATTGTCCGTTCCCCTCCACCACGACCCGGGAAAGACCCCCGCCACTGGCACCGTCTGTCAAAATTTCCGCAAGTTTCCACTTTTATCAAGCAGATGTACGCACTTGTTTTGGCCATTGTCGTAGGTTAACGATGTTGTGGCAACGCTACCATCCACGCTTCAAGAACACAAGATCACGCATGACACCCGGCGCGCCCACCCCTGCGTCGTGATGATGACACAACCGTCTGGCCTTCTGCGCCGGGATCGAGGAACAATGCCGCGTTTCGCCGCCAACCTGACCATGATGTTCAACGAGGTCGCCTTTGCCGACCGCTTTGCCGCCGCTGCCAAGGCCGGTTTTGACGCCGTGGAATACCTGTTCCCCTATGCGCTCGACCCCGGCCTGATTGCCGAGGCGTTGCGCCAAAACAAACTCACTCAGGCCCTGTTCAACCTGCCCCCCGGCGATTGGGCGGCGGGCGAGCGTGGGCTGGCCGTCTTGCCCGGCCGCGAACAAGATTTCCGCGCCTCGGTCCAGACCGCCCTGATCTACGCCGCCGCCACCAAGGTCGCCCGCGTCCATATGATGAGCGGCCATGGCGACAGCACCGATCCCACCACCCGCGCCCGCTACCGCGACGCCCTCGCCCATCTGTGCGACAAGGCCGGAGAGGCCGGGTTGGACGTGGTGATCGAGCCGATCAACCGCCGCGACATGCCGGGCTATTTTCTGAACGATTTCAACATGGCGGCGGGTATCATCAGCGACATGCAACGCCCCAATCTGAAACTGCAATTCGACATCTACCATCGTCAGATCCTCCACGGCGACGTGATGATGGGCCTGCGCCAGATGATGCCGCTGATCGGCCATGTGCAAATTGCCTCGGTTCCGCTGCGAAACGAACCCGGCACCGGCGAACTGGACGACCCCCGCATCCTGCGCGAGTTGGACCTGCTGCTCTATACTGGCTTTGTCGGCTGCGAATACCGGCCAGCGGGGGAAACCGTGGCCGGATTGGGCTGGCTGGACGCCTTCCGCTAGGGCGCAGCAAAATCGCGGTGCAACGCCAGGTCAGCCTCGCTGAACCGGTCGCTCGCAAAGTTGTGCTGATGCCAATAGGGATAGATCAGCGGCACCGCACTGACCGCGTTCAGCCGGCTCAACTCGTCTTCGGTCAGCTTCAACCCCACGGCGGCAAAGTTGTCCCTGAACTGCGCCTCGTTCCGCCCACCGACCACCAGCGACGCCACCGCAGGCCGCCCCAGCAGCCATGCCAGCGCAATCTGCGCCGCCGAAACGCCCCGCGCCTCGCCGATCGCCACCAGCACCTCGACGATATCCCACAGCTTTTCCACATTGCGGATCGGCGGTTCGGTCCAGCCCGCAAACTGGCGCGAACCTTCCGGCGTCGCCTGCCCGCGCCGGTGCTTGCCTGTCAACAGACCACCAGCCAGCGGGCTCCACACCAACACCCCCAACCCCTGATCGACCGAGATCGGCAGCAATTCATATTCGGCCTCGCGCGCCTCCAACGTGTAATGGATCTGCTGGGTCACAAAGCGCGGACGGCGCTCACGGTCGCTGGCGGCCAGCGATTTCATGACATGCCAGCCGGAATAGTTGGAACAGCCGATATAGCGCACCTTGCCATGCTGCACCAAGGTGTCCAGCGCCGCCAGCTGTTCCTCGACCGGCGTCGTGCCATCCCATTCGTGCACGTAGTAAATGTCGATATGGTCGGTCCGCAGCCGCTTCAGGCTTTTCTCGCATTCCCGGATCAGATGCAGGCGCGACGCCCCCTCGTCATTCGGCCCGGTCCCCGTGCGCATCCGCGCCTTCGATGTGACCAGAACCTGATCCCGCCGCCCCTCCAGCACCTCGCCCAAAATCTCCTCGGCCAGACCGTTGGAATACATGTTTGCACAGTCAATGACGTTGACGCCGTTGTCGATGCACAGGTCCACCAGCTGGCGCGCCTCGGCCACGCCCTGCTGCCCGACCATCGCAAAGGGGCCGGTACCGCCAAAGGTGAATGTGCCCATTGTCAGGACCGAGACTTTCAGACCTGACCGGCCAAGTGTTCTATATTCCATATTTCCCTCTTTTTTCATAGACTAAGCAGACGCTCCGCCACATGGCGCAGGCCCAGTTCCGGGCTGGTCAGGACCGGCAGCGCCACATCCCCCGCCACCATCGGCAAAACCCGCGCCATCGAGGCTTGCGCCAGCACGATCACATCCACCTGACCTGCCAACTCCCTCAGGCTTTGTGCCACGATCTGATCATGCCCCGCCGCATCGCCCCCGGCCAGCTTGGCAAACGCCCCGTCGGCGAGCAGACTGATCACGTCGCTGTCCTGCCCCAGCCGCGCGGCGGTCTGGCGGATCAGGTCCGTGGTCGGGTCCAGCGTCGTGCGCAGGGTCGCCAGCACACCGATCCGCGCGCCCAGACCCGTGGCCGCAATCGCCATCCCTTCGTCGATGCGAAACAGCGGCACCGGGCATAACGGCCGCGCCGCCTCGACCGCCGCACCCAGCGACGAACAGGTCACGACCACCGCCGCAGCCCCCGCATCCACGGCAGACCACACCATCCCCGTCAGCCGCCGCATGGTCAGGCGCGACAGGCTGCCTTGGGCAATCGTGGTCCGCAGCAGGCTTTCGTCCAGCATGTTGAACGTGGCCCATCCGGCAAGCTCATGCTTGGCCAACGGTTCAAACACCGGGATCAGGCTGGCCACGGTATGGATCAGGGCCACAGGGCCTGCGTTTTCTGGTCTCATTTCGGGGCCTTTGTGCAGGCGGCTTTATCCAGCCACGATTCGGCCATGAATGGCATCCAGCCAGACGGTAGCGGTTTTCGACCAGATTGGCGATTGACACCCCCTGAATTTCCGTCAATTTGTGGCAGCGCTGTCACATCCCGGCAATCGTCGCCACGCCGGTTGGTCTGCAGGCCGGGCATCTTGGCCTGTTGAACAAAACCGCTGCAAAGGGCATGTCGACACTCAGACTCTCCGCCGCTCCCAAAGCCACTGCGCTCAAAGACCGGGTGGCCGCAACGGCATGACCACAGTTGACATCAGAAAAGGTCCAACCATGACAAAACGTATCATCTTCACCGGCGGCACCGGCAAGGCCGGTCGCCATGCGGTGCCCTATCTGCTGGACAAGGGCTATCAGATCCTGAACCTCGACCTGAAACCCTTCGACCATCCCGGCGTCAAAACCCTGATCACCGACATCACCGATTCGGGCGAGGTTTTCAACGCCTTCACGACCCATTTCGGCTTTGACGGCTACAACGATGGCACTCCGCCCAAGGCGCCCGACGCCATCGTCCATTTTGCCGCCATTCCCGCCGTGCTGGTAAGGCCCGACAACACCACCTTCGCCCAAAACACCGTCGGCACTTATAATGTGCTCGAGGCTGCGATGAAACTGGGCGTCCGCAAGGTGATCTTTGCCAGTTCCGAAACCACTTACGGCGTCTGTTTTGCCGAAGGTGACAAGGATTACCATTCCTTTCCCCTAACCGAGGACTACGACAGCGACCCGATGGACAGCTATGGCCTGTCCAAAGTCGTGAACGAAAAGACCGGCCGCGCCTTCGCCATGCGCTACGGGGCTGACATCTACGCCCTGCGCATCGGCAACGTGATCGAGCCGCATGAATACGTCAACTTCCCCGGCTATATCGCCGACCCCCTCAGCCGCAAGCGTAACGCGTGGAGCTATATCGACGCCCGCGATCTGGGCGAGATCGTGCATCTTTGCCTGCAAAAGGATGGCCTGGGCTATCAGGTCTTCAACGCCGTCAACGACACCATCACCGCCGACATGCCGACGACCGAGTTTCTGGCCAAATACGCCCCGAACTCGCCGATCACCCGGCCCTTGGGCGACCGTGAGGCCCCCTTGTCCAACCGCAAGATCCGCGAAGTTCTGGGGTTTAAAGAGGCGCATGACTGGCGCCACGAAAAACTCAGCTGATATGGCTCCGGGGTGGTTGGGCTGACCAACCACCCCTTTTCTGCATAAAACCGATATACAACCCCACGGGGGTCGTGGCATCAAAGACGGATGGCCACGGCGCCGCAAAAAGGAACTTTGGTGGCCACGGGCAAACAACGACTGAAAGACCGCAAAAGCAAGATCACCGTGCATGAAGTGGCGCTGCAGGCAGGCGTCAGTCAATCCACCGTATCGCGCATCATGCGCAATCAGGGTTTGGTTGCCGAAGCCACCCGCACCAAGGTGATGGAGGCGGTTCGCGCGCTTGGCTATGTGCCCAACCGGATCGCCGGATCGCTGGCCTCGCTTCAGTCGCATCTGATCGGTGTCGTGGTGCCGTCCCTGTCCAACATCGTCTTCCCGGAGGTGTTGCAGGGCATCAATGCCGGGTTGAAAACCTCGAATTATCAATCCGTCATCAGCATCAGCGACTATGACATCGACCGCGAAGAGACCCTTGTGCGCGGGCTTTTGGCGTGGAAGCCAGCCGCCATCCTGATTGCCGGGTTCGACCACACCGTCGCCACGCGCCGCATGCTGGACCAAAGCGGCATCCGCGTGGTCGAGATGATGGACATCGATTCCGCCCCCATCGACATCGCGGTCGGCATGTCGCACCGCAAGGCCGGTCACGCCGCCGCCCGGCACCTGATCGCCAAAGGCTACCGCCGCTTTGGCTATGTCGGCCATGACTGGACTGCCGACCGCCGCGCCCGCCTGCGGTACGATGGCATGTGCGAGGCCTTGTCCGAGGCCGGCCTGTCGATCATCGCTCACGCAATTTCCGACGCGCAAAGCTCTGTGGCGACCGGACGCGAGCAGACCGCCCAACTGCTGCGCATGGCCCCGGTCGACGTGGCGGTCTATTCCAACGACGACATGGCGGTGGGCGGTGTGTTCCATTGCATGGGCGCAGGCATCAGCCTGCCCGGCCAACTCGCCATCTTCGGTTTCAACGGTCTGGACCTTGGCCGCGAGTTGCCGCAACCCCTGTCCACCATCCGGTCCAACCGCTTCCTGATCGGCCAGAAATCGATTCAGGCCATCTTGGAAACCCCCGACCGTCCCGAAACCCCCACCGTTCTGGACACCGGCTTCGAAATCTCCCCCGGCGCCACCGCCTGAAAACCCGTCAGCCCTCGTTACAGGGGAAAGCGGAACGCATCGCGACCCAACGCGTTGGATATCCGAGCGCTATGGCTCTTGCCTGAACCCAAGGAGACCGACACATGGATCATTCATCACACGCACGGCTTGCCGACAGCGAACTCAACGAAGATACCCTGATCGACGCGGTGGTTTACGGGACCGATGACCAGATCATCGGAACCGTGTCACACGTTCACGGCGTTGGCGCAGCGACCAAGGTGATCGTAGATGTCGGCGGCTTTCTGGGCATCGGTGCAAAACCTGTCGCGCTGACGACCAGCCAGTTGACCTTCATGCGCGACGAGGATGGCGAGGTGCATGCAACCACGGCATGGACCAAGGACCAGGTCAAGGCCCTGCCGGAACATCATCACTGACGCAGTTCTGGCACTGACAGCGCCCCTAACACGACGACAACGCCCCTAGCACGACGCCGCACCCGCCGCCCCCGCGGATTGCGGCGTCTTGTCCGGCAAAAAGCCTATGGGCTTGTGATCAGCCGAAAATGACAAACCTAATCGTTGAACGAATATCCCACACCGTGCACAGTCCGCACGTAATGCGTGGCCCGGTTGACTGCCGGTATCTTGCGGCGCAGGCGGCTGACCAGGCCGTCGATGGCACGATCGTAGCTTTCCCAGTCCCGACCCTTCATGGCGTTCATCAATTGGTCACGGTCCAGCACTTGCCCGCGCCGCTTCAACAGCGCCGCCAGCAAATCGAATTCGGCCGTGGTCAGAACGATTTCCGTGCCCTCCGGGGCCCACAGCCTTCGCCCTGACATGCTGAGTTTGTAGCCATCGAAAGTGAAATCGAAACTGGCAACTTCCAACTGAGTCACAGCCCGCTCCTGGCCGTTCAAACCTGAATCGCCATGCACTGCGGTACGACGATAGACCGCGTTGACCCGTGCGGCCAGTTCCCGCAGGCGGAACGGCTTTGTCACATAGTCATCGGCCCCGATCTCCAGACCGACCACCTGATCCGTTTCGCTGCTGCGCCCCGTCAACAAGATGATCCCCGCGGTCGAGCTTTTTCGCAATTCCTTGACCAGAGAAAAGCCGCTTCCGTCCGGCAGGCCGACATCGATCAGATAGATATTGAATAAGTGTTCTGCATTCAGCTTGCGAAAATCCGCTACACTCAGCGCCGTGAACACATCAAACCCCTCGCTCACAAGAGACGTTTCCAGCAAAGCCAGAATATCCGCCTCGTCGTCAACAGCCAGAATTTTCGCTTTCATTCAGTCTGTTCTCCACCCACCATGTCACTACCTGACGGGACATGCCGCTTTTCAGCAACTGAGCAATCATCCGCCTTTTGTACTTGATCGCGCCCAAGGGACATTGGATACCAATTAAGGATACTCGCCCTTAGGTAGCATATCGCAACGATGGCTACAACTTGGGACTGACCCCCACAGCGCGGATAATCTCACGCGCCGACAAGCAGGCAATCCGCGATGACACCTCCGAAGCAAATTACTGACCCTCGCGACACGGAACTGCCATCAGCCGCGTCGCAGGCTGATGGCCCATCCGACGCGTTCCAACCTGCGCCCGGCGCGGTTTTTGATCCGGACCTGTTCCAGGACCTGCACGACTTTCTGGGTGACGCGCAGATGCGCGCGTCATTGATGGAACTCGCAGACAGCCTGCAGGCGGGATTTCCGGACATTTTGGCCGAACCGGCCGACCGCGACCAGATATTTCAGCACGCCCATACTTTGGGGGCACGCGCCGGCATGATGGGTTTTGTCGGGCTGCGGAACGCGTGCTGGCAGTTGCAGCACGCCTGTTCGACGGGAACACCAATCCGCCCCGACTATGCAAGCACGCAAGCCATGGCCGGGGCGACGCGCGCAGCGATCGCGGTCCTGCACCAGCGGCTGGCATAAAAGCTGGCAGCGACAAAATCCTTGCCGGCCGCCACCGTCACTCCACAATCTTGACCGCAACATTCGTCTCGATCGGACGCGCGTTCGCGACTGTGCAACTTGAACGCAGTGTAGAGCTGCCCGTAAACTCGACCGTCCGGCCGATCACCTGTGTGCAGCCGTTTGTCGTGGTCGAATTTCCACTGAAGATGATCGCAGAGGTCGGAGCATAAAGCGCGCCTTGCGTCGTTGATCCAAAATTGCCGCGAATCTCGTGGCTCAGTCCGCTTTGACTGCGACTGGCGAAGAACAGAATACCGGCATAGGGGCCGGATGTCGGGGCCTGCATGTCCAGGCTGCCACCCCCGGTGAATTTGATCGTTGCCGACCCCGTCAGGTAGAATGTGGTGCCAGCTGCCGCTATTCCGGCCTCGCTGCTGGACACGATATCATTTCCGTTCAGGCTAAAGTCCCCGCCATCAATGATATACAGGCCCGGCTTGAAGGTAACCTTGGATTTAACGTCCAGCCCGCCGCAAAACCGCATGGCCAGAACGCCGCTGGGATGGGCATAAGTCGGTTGAAAGACCGACGCGTTCTTATCGGTTGCGCAGGGTATGTTGGCGGATGGTTCTGCGACATCGGCATAGGGGTCACGCACGACCGGTGCGTATTCATTGGGTTTCGCGCAACTGAGCAGCCGAAGATTGCTGCTTGCGACAGCGCCGCCGACCGAATGCACACAGCCAACCTCAAGCTTTGCACTGGAGTTGGCCATCCAGAACGCATCAGATGCGTTCGAGTTCGACGCAACATCACAGCCCACAAGCGATACGTCTGTCGATCCGCTGATAGAGATCGCACGCGGAACGGTCGGTGCCAGCGCCAGCACGCAGGCCGAGGACGGCGAAGCCACGACATTGGCCACGGCGCGCGCGCGGATCACAACGGGCTGTTGGCTGATGATCGCCGAAAAGAACCGCGCTTGCGTCTTGGTCAACAAGACTTCGACGCTGCGGGCCTTTCCGGCGTTTGGACCAGTGGCAGGCGGCGTGTTCAGTTTGAAACTGCCATTGCTTGCGACGAAACCGGCCTTTGTGGCGACAAGCAAGGCCGCCGCATCTATGGCTGTCTTCGCATCTCCGGCACGCAGCCTCACGCCGCCCGCATGTGCAGAAAGATCGGCTGCATACTGAAGATTGCGCTGTGTCATGTACTGATAGCCGGTTTCCGTTCCCAGCCCCATGCCCAGCACCATGACCGGCATCAGCAGCCCCACCATGATCGCCACGCCACCGCCGCTGTCCGCCCGGACGGCGGTCAGCCAATGCGTCAGCCGTCTTGCAACCGAGGGTCTGGCCAGACCAAGGCGAGCTTGACGTTCGAGTGGCCTGAGGTGTTCGAACATTCCGTGGCTCCTTGATGCAAGGCGTTGGCAGTGACAGGCGCACTCGGTCAGGTATTCATGATCTGGATGATAGCCGGTGTGATCACGACTGCGAACAGGACCGGCAGAAAGAACAGGATCATCGGCACGGTCAGCTTTGGCGGCAAAGAGGCTGCCTTTCTCTCGGCTTCGCTCATCCGCATTGTGCGATTTTCCTGGGCAAGCACGCGCAGCACATGGCCCAACGACGTCCCGTACTTCTCGGATTGCATCAGGCCCGACACGACAGATTTGACACCATCCAGATTGGTGCGCTTGCCCAGGTTTTCGTAGGCGATCCGTCGGTCCGGCAGGAAAGACAGTTCCGCCGTGGTCAAAGACAGCTCTTCTGCAAGCTCCTTGGATTGATTGCCGATCTCATCCGCGACCTTGCGAAACGCGTGTTCGCTGCTCATGCCGGATTCGACGCAGATCAGCAGCAGGTCCAGCGCGTCCGGCCAGGTTCGCTTGATCGACTTTTGCCGATTTGATATCCGGTTTTTGACATAGACTGCGGGCAGGTAGTATCCCAACGACCCGGACGCCACGATGATCGCGATCTTGCCGATGAATGGCATGTCCGGCTGGATGACGACAAAAATATAGAACGCGACCACGCCAAGGACGACAATTGGCATAAGCACGCGCATTGCCAGGAATGTGATGACCGGTGCGCGGCCACGAAATCCGGCGGATTTGAGCATCTGCACCGTCGCTCCGTCTTCCAGCTTGCGCGCAAGATTGAACCGCTCGACGATGGCTGCCAAAAGTTTGCTGGGTTCGCTGCGCAGCAATATGCTCTTCTTGCCCTCGGTCAGCCGCAGCTTTTCGCGCAGCCGGTCCCGTTCGCGCACGTCCAGCAACCGGCGCATGCGCTGCTGAAGGGTGTCGCGCACCAGGTAAGGCCAGCCCAAGGCCAGAACGCCGCAAAACAACGCGATTGCGGCCGAGATCGTCGCCAAAAGGTCGCGGTGGGCTGTAAGGAACTCGAACATCGCGGTCATCCTAAAAATCAAAGTTGATCATCTTGCGCATGACCAGAATACCGATCAGCATCCAGATCCCGCTGATCGCCAGCACCACGTTGCCAGCCGTCGTCGTGAACAGCAGCGAGATGTATTCGGGGCTGGTCAGGTACAAAAGCGAGGCGACGATTGGCGGAAGCGACCCGATGATCCCGCCCGAGGCTTTCGCCTCGGCGCTCATCGCCTTGATCTTGCCGCGCATCTTCTTGCGTTCCCGCAGGACCGTAGACAGGTTGCCCAGCGCTTCGGTCAGATTTCCGCCGGACCGGCTCTGGATCGTGATGACGATTGACAGAAAGTTGGTTTCCGGCAGGGACACCCGTTCGGCCATACGCTGCACCGCCTCCTGGATCGGCACGCCCAGCGTCTGATCGTCGACCACCGCCTTGAACTCGCTGCGCACCGGTTCCTGCCCCTCGATCGCAATGACCCTGACGCAATCGCCCAACGGCATCCCCGATTTGACGCCCCGCACAATGACGTCGACCGCATCGGCAAATTGCGCCGCAAACGCCGTCAGCCTGCGGTTGCGACGGAATCGCAGATATCCTTGCGGCAACAGGCCACCACCCAGCACCGCGATGAATGTCACCATCGGCAAAGAGATCCCGGTGCCAGCCCACAGGATCAACCCGATAGCAGCAGCCGTTGCGGCACAAACCCCCCAGAACATGGGTTTGGTCCAGTTCACGCCCGCTTCCCGCAGACGGCTTTGCAGGCTTTTGCGTGACCGGCTTCTGGACAGCAGTTTCTGCTTCTCCTCGATCTCCCTCAGGGTGTCTTCCACCGATCTGCGCCGCCGTTTTCCGTGGCTGTCGCCCTGAACTGCCGCAGCCGACGCGCGCGCGCCCACAATCATCCCCAATCGGTGGCGCGCCCGCGCCGATTTGGCCAGGTAAGGTTGCAGTGCTGCGAAAAGCAAACCTCCGGCGCTCAGTGCAGCCAGCAGAAAGGTTTGCAGCAGGGTGACGTTCAGCGACATGAAAATATCATTTCCCGCCCGCTAAAGGCGATGTCATTTGGTGGATCTTTCGCCAGCACTCAGCGCCGCAGACAGACGATCTTCCTCGCCATAGTACCGCGCCTTGTCCCAGAACGCGGGGCGGCCGATGCCGGTGGATCGATGCCTGCCAATGATGTTGCCACGCGCATCCTCGCCCGTCATGTCATATACGAACAGATCCTGCAGGATCGGCACGTCACCTTCCATACCCAGCACCTCGGTGATATGGGTGATCCGCCGCGAGCCATCGCGCAGGCGCGCCGCCTGAACGATGATGTCAATCGAGGACACCGCCATTTCGCGGATGGTCTGCAAGGGCAAGGCGAAACCGCCCATCGTGATCATCGACTCGATCCGCGACAGCGCCTCACGCGGGCTGTTCGCGTGCAGCGTTCCCATGGACCCGTCATGGCCGGTGTTCATAGCCTGCAGCAGATCGAATGCTTCGGGACCCCGGACCTCGCCCACGATGATCCGCTCGGGGCGCATCCGCAGGCAGTTCTTTACCAGGTGGCGCATCGTGATCTCGCCCACCCCCTCGATGTTGGGTGGCCTTGTCTCCAGACGCACCACATGGGGCTGCTGCAACTGCAATTCGGCGGAATCTTCGCAAGTGATGATCCGCTCATCCGGCTCGACATACCGGGTCAGACAGTTCAGCAGGGTCGTCTTGCCCGATCCGGTGCCGCCGGAGATGATGATATTGCAGCGCACCCGCCCGATGATCTTCAGCACGTCCGCCCCCTCGGGCGAAATCGCACCGAATCCGACCAGTTGGTCCAGCGTCAGCTTGTCCTTCTTGAAGCGGCGGATCGTCAGTGTCGGTCCTTCGAGTGCCAGCGGCGGTGCAATCACGTTCACCCGGCTGCCGTCGGGCAAACGCGCGTCGCAGATCGGGCTCGACTCGTCCACCCGCCGCCCGACCTGGCTGACGATGCGTTGGCAGACATTCAAAAGCTGTGTGTTGTTGCGAAACCGGATGTCGGTTTGCACCACCTTGCCGCCAACCTCGATGAAGATGAAGTTGTCGCCGTTCACCATGATGTCGGATATGTCATCGCGGGCCAGCAGCGGCTCCAGCGGCCCATAGCCCAGCACGTCGTCGCAGATATCGGACACCAACTCGTCCTGAACCGCTGTCGAAATGATCGCCTTCTTCGCCGTCAGGATGTCGTTCGCAATCCCGGTCACTTCGCTGCGTGCCTCGTCGATCTTCATGGTCGCAAGATGCGCCACGTCGATCGCTTCCAGCAGGGTCGAGAATATTTCTTTCTTCAGGTCATAATAGGCTTTGGCTTTTTGCGGCGTGGCTGCGCGCTTGTCTTCCTGCGGGGCTGCATCCGCCGGGGTGTGGTCAGCGACGATCTTCAGCCGCGGCGGCCCCGGCTGTGTCGCCCCGGCCGCTGGTCTCTGCTCATTTCTTTTGCCGAACATGATGGCGTTCTCCTCGACTGGGCGCACAGGACTTGGGTTGTGATTGTGATTCATTCATCGCACGGATACCCGACCTGCATCATTTGACCGGGTGGGCTGGCCAAACCGACAGTGCCCCGACCGCCTAGCGACCCCAAAATCGGCCAAGCCCTTTGCGGTGGCGCAGATAGGGCCGGCCCGTCAGTTGTTCGGCCAGATGCGCCAGGATCGGCGAAACCGCCGCTTTGGGCGAAACCTCGGCAAACACCTCTCCGTTGGCCGCTGCCTCACTGAACAAGGCCGGATCGAAGCCGATCTTGGCGGACAGGCCAATCTGCAATGCGGCTGCGAACGCTTCCGGCTTGATCTCTTTGCGCTTCGGCACTCCGATGCGGTTCAGGATCAGCCGGGGTGGCGGATCGTTCGGCCTGACCTGTTTCAGGAAATCCAGCATGGAACGGGCGTTGCGCAGGTTCGCAAGGTCGGGTTCGGCGACCAACAAGATTTCATCGGCCCCCACCAGCGCGCTGCGCACCAGCGGCGACCAGGCGTTCGGCAGATCCAGCACGACATGCGGAAACATGGATCGCGCCAGGTCCAGCATTTTTTCGATCACGTCCAGGTTCGGGTCGGTGGAAATCTGTGCCGCTGTCGCGCAGGGCAAAACGCTCAGATGCGGTCCATGCTTGAACAGCAACCGCTCCAACAAGGCGCCGTCCAGGCGCACCCCCTCGGGCAGCTGGTCCGCAAACCCGGTGTGACAATCGATGTTGAAGTTCAGCGCGGCGGTCCCGAATTGCAGGTCCAGATCGGCAAGCAATGTGGCAAAGGTGCTTTGCGATACCGTCCACGCCAGATTCTGCGCCAGAACCGACGACCCCACCCCGCCCTTGACCCCGATGACCGCATGAATCTTGCCGATGTGGGTGATATTTTCTTCCGGGAACAGCCGCAGCACCGCGCTGATGATCGTCAGGGCGTCGACGGGGGCAAGCAGGTACTCGGCTATGCCACTGGCAATCAACTCGCGGTAAAGTGCGATGTCGTTGGACCCGCCAACGATAATGACTTTGGTTTTGCCGTCGCAGACCGGTGCCAGATCGGCCAACCCGGCCAGCAGGTCAGCACGCGCGGCACCACTTTCCAGGATCAGCACATCCGGCGTCGGGTTGACGGTACAATACGCGACCGCCGCGCCGATGCCACCCTCACCGACCTCCGTAACGGCCCGCGAAAGTCGCCGGTCATTGGCAGCACGCCGCGTCGAGGCGGCGACGGCCGCCGTCTCGCAAAACGCGCGGATCGTGATGTGCGGCGTTCGCCCGACCGGCTGATTCTGCGGCAGACCGATCAGGGCATCCGGCTGAAGTGGCATGGCAGCATTCTTCATGTTCCGCTCGATCCACATTAAGGTGCGGCGTGACTGATGATCAGTCCAGCTCGACGATTTCCAATTGACCACCCCGGATGATCCGGACCGTCCGCTTTTCGGTGACTTGCAGTGCCGCGACTTCGCCATTGTCCGACATCGCCCGCAGGGCCAGCGACAGAGCACCCGAGGCTTCCGCAGCCGTCACGATCTCGACCTCCGCCGATTTCAGTTCCAGCGTGGCGGTCTTGCCGACCACCGCATCGCTGGACCCGTCGGTCATCTGGTCCACAGCAAGAACCTTGACGTTCTTCAAGATGACCTTGCTGCTGTAGCGGTTCAATCCGGCCGCATCGGGCCGGTTCGTCGTCAACAAAACGTCCACCCGGTCGTTGGGCAGCACAAAGCCGCCGGCGCTGTTCTCGGCGCTGACCCGCACGGCGACAGCCTGCTTGCCCGACGCCAGGATGACCGACAGCGCCCCCGCATCGCCAGCGGCAAACTTGGCGTCGTAGATCGGTTCGCCCGCAATCAAACCGGTCCGCACGACCAGACCGACAAGGCTCTCGACCGCATCGGGGCGCAGGTCCCGCGTGATGAAGCTGGCGTTGACGCCGTCCTTGGGCCAGACCTGCCAACGGAATGCAGCCGGGTCCGCCAACGAACCCGGCGCCAGATCGACGGCCGCGACCAGAATTTCCATCGAACCCGTCACCTGCGTGACATTCTTTCCGTCGGCTGCCTCGGAATACGCGCTGGCTGCCGACAACGACATCCACACCGCGCCGCCACCGGCCGAAAGAGCCACAAGAAAGATGAGACCGCGTAACATGGCACACTCCTTGGTCTGTGCAGGTTCAACAGCCGATGTGGAACCGCGGGAAGTTTTTTCGTCGGAACCAGCAGCGCGGCAGCCGGCAGCACTTGCGCTACAACAATGATGCCGTCCACGGCGACGATAGAAAGACCATCAGCGCCGCCGACGCGATGGCCACGCCATACGGCACGCGCGCCTCGCGTGCGTGCAAACGTCCGGCCCAAGCGATCTGGCCAAAGCCCGCCGCAGAGATCGGCACGACCCGGTACAGCAGCAGTGCAACCGTCAGCACCCCGCCAAAGACAGACGTCCACACCAGGAATGCCGGCACCAGCGGCAGACCCAGCCAAAGTGCCACGACCGCCATCAGCTTGACATCGCCGCCGCCCATCCAGCCGTAGGCAAAAGCGCCAAAGGCCAGCCAGAAGACGGCAGTCGCGGCCATCATGTTCAACACGATCTGGACCAGCGACAGCCCTGCAAATGGCACCAGCACGGCATAACCCACCAGCAGCGTCAGAATCAGCTTGTTGGGGATTTTCATCGTGACAAGATCACCGATGCCCGCCCGCAGGACGATCACCGCAAAGAATACCAAGGCGAGTGTTGCAATCAGTCCGGTCATCGTCGTCCTCCCGTTTTGCAGTGGCCCTGTCGGCGAAGCTGCCTCCGCCGACAGGCAACGCGGTAGCGATCAGGGCAAAGCCGTGGTGATCGAGTCGAATACGGCGGTCAGTTTCGGCCCGAGCAGAACAAGCGCGGTGACGATCACGACAGAGACAAGGCCGGCGATCAGGCCATATTCGATCGCGGTGGCGCCGGAGTCGTCGTTCTTGAATTTGGAAACGAGGTACTTCATGGCAAGAACCCTTTCTGGGGTGTTGTCGGTTTTCGTCTTCGTTGTTTGGTTAACGCCGATCCAACAGCGTGCCTTGAGGTTTTACACAGACGGGGTTGCACAACTACTAGGCTTCATGGGCTGGCCGTTTGGCCAGTCCATCAGGTCAAGTTGGTTCAAATCCCGTGGCCCGGTAGACTGCCGTCAAGGTGCAGATTAGCGACAGGTCAGGACTCCAGGTCCCGATCAACGCTGACTGTCAGACAGGAAAACGGCAGGACATGGGCTATCAGACAGGACACCCCGATCGCTCCGGCACCGACGACGCGCCAACGCGGCGTTGTGTCATGCGTGATCAGGCGGGCGTGTCGGCCGTCGAATTTGCCTTGCTTGCGCCCATGCTGGTGTTCGCTTTGCTGGCGATGGCGGATCTGGGGCTGGCGTTGTCCGAGCGTATGACGATCGGTCTTATCCTGCGGTCCGGGGCGCAGGTTGCGACCAACAATGGCGGCGTCACGGCGATTGACACCGCCTTGCGGGCGACGGCGGCGCAGAAAATGCAGTTGGCCACGGCAGGCGCATCCGGCGGTGACAAAACCTTGGCCCTGACTGTCAGCCGCTTTTGTACCTGCGCGGCCCAGCCGTCTGTGGCGGTCATTTGTTCAACGACCTGCACGTCAAATGCCCCC
The DNA here is from genome assembly GCA_038323315.1 of Rhodobacterales bacterium. Classification (GTDB taxonomy): domain Bacteria; phylum Pseudomonadota; class Alphaproteobacteria; order Rhodobacterales; family Rhodobacteraceae; genus Stagnihabitans. The sequence goes on from JBBQGU010000009.1 coordinate 20,877, forward strand.
ACGCAGGTTTTCTATGCCCTGTCAGGCCAGAAAACCTATTCCGGGCTGATCCTGCCGCGATTCTCCCAAACGAAATCACTGCAGGTGCAGGTCCGATGACAAAGTGCATCGCGTGTTTGAAACGGTCCGAAAGCGGCGCGGCGGCCGTTGAATTTGCTCTGGTCGGCCTGGTCGCGATTGGCCTTTTTCTGGGGATCGTCGAGTTTGGCCGCGGCCTTTACATGCGCAACGCTCTGTACTTTGCCATGGACCTTGCGTCACGCAAGATCATGACCGACGCCGCCGTCGCCAATGGCGATGTCGAAACGGCAATCCGGGGGGCAGTCGGCTTTGGCGCGTCATCCAACCTTCAAATCTCCTTCGGCACCGAAAGCCTTGATGGCGTCGCGTTCCGTACCATCCTGATCCGCTACCCGATCACAATGTTAATTCCCGGCTTCACCAACGGCAGTTTCACGCTCTCCCTCAACCGCCGTGTCCCCTTGAGCTGATACCCATCCGGACCTGTCACCGGGTCCGAACCGGAGTTTCAACACTTTTCACGCAAAGGATAAACAATGCATTTCCAATGGCTTGTCGCAGGCACGTTCCTGTCCTTGTTGTTTCCCGTCTCGGCCACATTCGCGGCTGGCAAGTCCGTCGACGCTGGACTGGTCGAGGTCGACTTCCCGAACGATCAGGCAACCGCCCTCCAGATCGGTAGCGCTGATGCGCGTGAAGTGCGTCTGGTGATCGATTTCGTCGGCATTCTGTATATCGAGGGCGGAATGAATACGATTGCCGTCGGGAATTCCGACATCGCAATCGCCAGTCTGGCGGACGACCGGACGGTGATCCTGACGGGCCGCATGCCCGGCACGACAAACCTGATCGCACTGGATGATGCCGGCCGTGTCATTGCGGACGTGGTCGTTCGCGTCAGTTCGCAAAAACCCGGCATGGTGACGGTGCGCCGTGGCATGCAGATGCAGGCCTATGACTGCGGATCGGGGCTTTGCAAAGGCGGCGAGAATGAATCTCTGGTGGCGGCGGCGGTCCCACTGGCGGCGGCCACTACCAAATAGCTTGCTGTCCGGCTCTCGCAGGCTCACCACGCCGTCTTGACGACACACCACCTTACACGACGCAGCGAAGCCTCAGTCCCAGGCTGCCTCTGGCTTTAGGTCGTTGACACGTTCCGGCATATCGCGCAAAATACATCCGTAGGTTGTGTTAATCTGCACCACAGAAACAGGTCAACTCAGGGTGGATATCGGCCGCCGTGCGACGCAATGACGGTGGGATCGATTCGGCAATGGATAGCAAACCCATCGACATCAGAACATCTGCGCTGATTTCGGATGATGACGAATTTTTCCGGGTAGCCCTGAGCAGCGTCCTCAGCGACCGGCTCGGATTTTCCGAAGTGATCCAGACCGCCAACTTTGATGCGGCGGTGGACCAGCTTTCAGGTGGCGGCCACAATGTCCAGTTGGCGCTGTTTGACCTCAATATGCCGGGGATGGACAACTGGCAGAACCTCAGGACGGTGCGGGAAAGTTTCCCCTCGCTGCGGGTCGCGGTCGTTTGGGGTTAGCAGGATCGAAACCATATACAGTTTGCGCGCCGTATAGGGGTGCACCGCTATATAAACAAGGGGCTCGGCATCTCGGAACTGACGCGCGCGCTGCACTCAATTTGTGCGGGGACCGTCTATCTGCCACCGTTTTTGCCCGATATTTCAATTGCCCGGCACCATCCTGCGGCGCTGCCGAATTCCGGGTCTGGACAGCCGACCGGCGAAGGGTACCTGAAAGACTTCACACCCCGTCAGCGCGAAGTCTTGGTGCTGCTGGTCGAAGGCAAGTCGAACAAAGCCATGGCACGTGCCTTGAATTTGAGCGAGGGAACGGTCAAATTCCACCTTTCGGCCGTGTTCCGCAATCTGGGTTCGGCCAATCGCGTGGAAGCAGCCACCTCTGCGGCACGTCTGCTGGACCAAAGGCGGCTTTAGGAACCCTGATTTTTGAACAGGACTGTCTTGGCAGGCGGAACAGGATAGCCGAGTTCTCCAGGTTCCAAACTGCCCCCCACCAAACCCCCAGTTTCACAAACCCGAACCTTTTCATACCCTTAGACCCCCTCCCACATGTGGGAGCCCCCCACCCTCGTTTTTCGCTATCCCCCCACCCTCATCTCATGCATGGTTAAATAACCCCTTTTTGGGAGGAGGGACCGATGCCAAGACAAATCCAGACCCCCAGCCAACCCATCACCGCAGACCAGGCGGCAGCCATGGTCCGGCCCGGCATGTGGCTCGATTATGGGGCGGGCGTTTGTCAGCCCGATGCCTTTGACACAGCCCTCGCCGCCCGCGCCCACGATCTGACCCGCGTCAAGATCCGGTCCTGCCTGTCGACCCGCCCCCGCGCCATCATGGCCGCCGATCCAGAAGGCGCGCGTTTCTTCTGGTTCTCCACCCATTTCGGCGGCCACGACCGCAAGCTGCACGATCAGGGGATCGGGCATTATCTGCCCGTGAACCTTGGAGAAATCCCCGATTACTACCGCCGCTTCATCGACCCGGTCGACATCGTGATCTTGAAATGCGCCCCACTGGACAAGGACGGCTACTTCAACTTCGGCCCCGCCAACCTGTGGCACGCCGCGGTGATCGAGCGCGCCAAACTGGTGATCGTCGAGGAATGCGCCGCCATGCCCCATGTCTGCGGCCCCGGTTCGGGCGTGCATTTCACGGATGTCGATTACCTGATCCCGGGCGACGGCAAACCTCTGCCAGAACTGCCCAAAGGTGCCGCAACCGATGTTGACCGCGCCGTGGCCCGCCTGGTCGCGGCGGAACTGGAGGACGGCGACTGCCTGCAGATCGGCATCGGCGGCATGCCCAACGCGGTTTGCTCCCTGCTGAAAGACAGCACCATCGCCGACCTTGGCATCCATACCGAGATGCTGACCGACGGCATCATCGACCTGTACAACGCCGGCAAGATCACCGGCGCACGCAAGCAGATCAACCGCGAAAAGATCGTCTGCAGCTTTGGCCTTGGCAGCCAGTACATGTACGATGCCATCCACAACAACCCGGATATCGAGTTTCATGCCGTAGACCACACCAACCTGCCCCACATCATCATGCAAAACACTGCAGTCAAGGCGATCAACAACACAACCCAGATCGACCTGCAGGGCCAGGCGGCCTCGGAATCCGACGGCCATCGCCATATCTCGGGCACGGGGGGGCAGTTGCAGTTCATGCGCGGCGCCTATGCCAGCCGGGGCGGTAAAAGCTTCATGTGCCTCGCCTCGACCTACGACAAGCGCGGTGAGCGGCGCAGCCGGATCGTCACCGCCCTGACCCGCGGCAACATCGTGACCACCCCGCGCACCGACATGATGTATGTCGTGACCGAATACGGCATTGCCAACCTGAAAGGCCGCACTGTGGCCGAGCGTGCGCATCTGCTGATCGCACTTTCGCACCCCGATTTCCGCGAGGCGTTGGAGCGGGAGGCGTATGAGGCCCACCTGATCCCGCGCGGATTTTTCTAAGGCGCCGCCACCGTGAAAGGCGCGACGGCCAGCACCTGATAGTGGTCGTCGAACATCAGCCAGGCTTCATAGTCACCGGGCGTCAACTCCTCATACAGTTCAGCGGCGGGGAAGGTCAGGCTGCCGTTGATCCGAGCGCCGGTATAGGCAAAGCCGAGGTAGTTATAGACCGACGGCTCCCCCACCTTATAAATGCCGACCCAATCGAGTTTGAACCCTTGTGCGCCTTTGAACTCCAGCGGAATATCTCCACCGCTCACCACCTGGGCGGTAACGGTCAGGCTGGCCTTGCCATCCGCAGGAACCACCGAGAACCGCGTGCGGGCGCGTTCTTGGCCATCCGTCGTCAGCACGGCGTCATAATCGCCAACCGGAAGGTCGGCGCTGGAAAGCCGGATCGTGGGCCGGTCGGCTGGGTCGACATCGGCGATGCCGGTCAGGGGTATATCGGACCCCCTCGCCATGATCATCGCGGAATAGGTGCTGCCGTTCGGAATTGCGACGCGCAGGACCAGACTGTCCCCCTGCCGCACCGGACGCGGCTCGACCGTGATCAGCGGCGGTGCGTCCATCGGAGTGACCGCGACCGTGGTCAGCACGGCGCGGTGATCAGATGGCCAGGGCGTGATCTGCAACCCGTTCTGCGGATTCCCCGCCTCGCCCATCACAACCGAGGACAGCGGCTGCATATTGGCGGTCCAGACAAAGTCGATACGGTCGAAGGTCTCGTTGGCGGGCAGGTAGGGATAGGGCCGGCCGGGGGTCCAGGTGATGCCGAGATGCGTTGGGTCGGGATGGACCGCGCGGAAACTGTCGGTAAATCCGGCATCCTCCATCGCCTTTGACAGTGGCCAGACAACCTGAGGCTGTTTAGCCTGCCAGTCTTGCCAAGATGGCGCATTGAAATCACCGGTCAAAATCAAGGGCACGCCCTTTTCGATCAGGGGTTTCAACCCGTCGATCAGCGCCCGCGCTTCGGGCATCCGCGTGTCCGCCTCGTTCTGCAATGCCTCCTCGATGGTTTTGCCATCGCGGAGCATTTCGGGGCCGTAGGGGTCAGAGGTCAGGTGGGTGTTGGCGACGGCCACCACCTTGCCGGGTTCAACCTCGATCCAGGCGTGGATGGCATCGGGGTCAAGGCCTGCTATGGAATACGGTGGTGCGTCGGTTGTGGTCGTTTCGCCTGAGGCGGAGTCGAAGATCGGGTATTTGGAGATGATGTGACGGCGTTGGTCGGCATAGGGATAACCTGCGAGGGCGGCGATCTGCAGGGTTTTTCCATCAGGTTCCTGCAATCCGACCACATCGGCATCGGCCAGCTGGATCGCCTTGATCACGCTGGCAAAGCTGACCTGATCGCCACCATACCAGATGTTGAAGGTCAGGATTTTCAGCTGGATCGGCTCAGCGGCAGCCGGACTGGCGGCAAGAGCCAGGGTAATCATTAGGGTGCGCAACATGACGGATGTCCTTTGGGCTTGATTACCCGCATCACACCAAACAAAAGCAACAAACGGATGATGAATTGCCCCAGCCATTAAAAAAACGGCCCAGGCGGGGAGGACGCCTGGGCCGCTCGCAGTTTGTCGGGGCATGGGAGGCGGCTTGCCCCGGCTGGTTCCTTACATGTTATAGGCGCGCTCGCCATGCTCGGCCACATCGAGGCCCTCACGTTCCACGTCATGCACGACGCGCAGACCCATGAGCAGATCTACCAGTTTGAACAGGATGAATGAACCGATGCCCGAGAAGGCGATGGTGAACAGCACGGCCTTGATCTGCGCTGTCAACATAAAGCCCATGTCATAGACACCAACCTGCAACGTACCCGGAACCGAGGTGTAGTCCGGGATACCCGCCCCGCCCAACGCCGGGTTGACCAGAATACCGGTCGCAATGGCGCCGATGATGCCACCCAGACCGTGGATGCCGAAGACATCCAGGCTGTCGTCCAGATTGAGCATGTTCTTGACATAGGCCACGAACAGAAAACAGACGACACCCGCAAACAATCCCAGCGCAAGCGCGCCCATCGGCCCGGCAAAGCCCGCAGCCGGAGTGACGGCCACCAAACCAGTCACCACGCCCGAGACCAGACCAAGCAGCGACGGTTTCCCTTTCATCACCCATTCCGCAAACATCCAGGCGACACCGGCGCCCGCGGTGGCCACGAAGGTATTCATGATGGCCAGCGACGTGACGGCGTTCGATTCAAGATTGGACCCGGCGTTGAAACCGAACCAACCGACCCACAGCAATGCGCCACCGATCATCGTCATCGTCAGCGAATGCGGAGCCATCGACTCTTTGCCATAGCCCACGCGCTTGCCCAGCACGATGCAGCCCACCAGACCAGCCACACCGGCATTGATGTGCACCACCGTGCCACCGGCAAAGTCCAGCGCGCCCCAGTTCCACAGCATGCCATTTGCGGCCAGATTGGCGGCGGCAGCTTCGGCACCGGCTGTATCACCGGCGGCTTCGGCAATCAGCTTCAGCGTCTGTTGTTCGGCGAGGAAGTCCGGACCACCCCACCACCACACCATGTGGGCCATCGGGAAGTAGATCAACGTCACCCAGAGGATCGAGAACACAAGAAGCGACGAGAACTTTATCCGCTCTGCAAAAGCACCCACGATCAGCGCGGGGGTGATCATCGCAAAGGTCATCTGGAAGGCTATGAAGGTATATTCAGGCAGCCAGACCCCGTTGGTGAAGGTCGGAACCAGCGTGGTTGCGTCAACTCCCGCAAGGAAAACCTTCGAGAGCCCGCCGACATAGGCGTCCATCGACCCGCCATAGGTAAACGCGAGCGAATAGCCATAGGTCACATAGATGATGCAGACCACGGACGAAATCGCGAAAACCTGGGTCAGCATCGACAGCATGTTCTTGGTGCGAACAAGGCCGCCGTAAAACAGCGCAAGTCCAGGAACCGTCATTAAAAGAACCAGCACGGTGGCAATGCTCATCCATGCGACATCGCCGTTGTTGACACTCTTTTCGTAAACATACGGCACCAGAGTTGCGGCTTCGGTCGTGGCGGCGGCAGCCTCGGTTGTCGCTTCCTGCGCCCAGACCGGCAGGGCGGCGATCAGCGCTGCAGGCAGCGCGGATAGGCCAAAGAGATTTGTCTTGTTGATCATTTTCTTGATTTCCCCTGTTCCGCGGCGGTATTAAAGCGCGTCATCGTTGGTTTCGCCGGTACGCACGCGCACGGCCTGTTGCACGTCCAGCACGAAAATCTTGCCGTCGCCGATCTTGTTGGTGCGCGCCGTCTTGGTGATGGTATCCACGACCTGATCGGCCAAGGCATCGGCCACGACAATCTCCAGCCGCATCTTGGGCACGAAGTTCACGGCATATTCAGCGCCCCGGTAAATCTCGGTATGGCCTGACTGCATCCCGAAGCCCTTTATCTCGGTCACCATCATCCCGCGCACCCCGATCGTCGTCAGTGCCTCGCGCACTTCCTCAAGCTTGAACGGCTTGATTGCCGCAATAATGAGTTTCACGTCGTACACCTCTCGTTAAGCGACCCTTGCGGGCGTTGCAGACCAATGGGGGACCATCGCGCCTGTAGCACAAGCGGTGCGCGGGCGTTGAACCGGCGGCAAACCGCACAATTGCACATTTTTTGCACTTATAATTACCGATGTCTAAAAATTAATCGATTTATGGCCACGAATCGGCAATGCTCGCGCTCCACATATTGTAAAAGGCAGGTTAAGGTTCCGGCAAAAGAAACTGTTGGGCGGCAGAGCAGGATGAAATCACCAAGCAAGGGGCGGCCCATGGTGGCCGACAAGCGGTATGCCGTTTCTGCGGCGTCCGCGCGGCGTCCGGCTTTTGCACCACCACCCAAAACGCCACCCAAAACGCCGGCCAAGACGCCGCCCAAGGCGCCGGCCAGCACGCGTCGCCGCACACCCGCAAAGCCCAGACGCGGCATCATCGCGCGGTTCTTCCTGTTTATCTGGGCGGTCATCTGGGC
>JBBQGU010000010.1:0-27545 GCA_038323315.1 Rhodobacterales bacterium
GAAGGTCACGAAACCAATTCATCAAGTTCAAACCTGCTCCGTCCATCGGGCGGTGCGGTGAACCGCACCCTGCACCGCGCACGGTGCGGCTTTCGCGCCTTATGCCGTCCGTGCTGCCTTTACCGCCTCTTCCAATATCCCCAACGCTTCGGAGAAATGGGCATCCGGGATCGTGATGGGGGCCAAGAACCGTACCACGTTGCCGTAGACGCCGCAGGTGAGGAGGATCAGGCCGCGTTTTTGGGCCTCGATGCGGACGCGTTGGGTGAAGGCGGGGTCGGGTTCGTGGGAGGCCGGGTTGGCGAATTCGACGGCGACCATGAAGCCGGGACCGCGGATGTCGACGATCTCGGGCGTGGTGGCGCGGATCATTTCGAGGTGCTGTTTCAGGCGCGAGCCGAGCTCGTTGGCGCGTGCGCAGAGGTTTTCTTCCTCGATCACGTCAAGGACGGCGTTGGCGGCGGCGATGCCGAGCGGGTTGCCGCCATAGGTGCCGCCCAGGCCGCCGGGGTGGGCGGCGTCCATCAGGCTGGCTTTGCCGGTCAGCGCCGCGAGGGGCAGGCCACCGGCGAGGCCCTTGGCCATGGTGGTGATGTCGGCGGCGACGCCGTAGGCCTCCATCGCGAACATCGTGCCGGTGCGGGCGAAGCCGGTTTGTACCTCATCCGCGATCATGACGATGCCGTGGTCGTCGCAAAGCTTGCGGATGGCTTTCACGAGGTCGAGCGGGGCGGGGTAGAAACCGCCCTCGCCTTGGACGGGTTCGAAGATGATGGCGGCGACGCGGGTGGGGTCGAGATCGGCTTTGAACAGTTTGGTCAGCCCGGCCATGGCGTCGGCGGTGGCGATGTGGTGGATTTCTTGCGGGAAGGGCACGTGAAAGACATCGGGCATCATGGCGCCGAAGCCCTTTTTGTAGGGATCGACCTTGCCGGTCAGGGACATGGTCATGATCGTGCGGCCGTGGAAGGCGCCGCCGAAGGCGATGACGGCGTTGCGGCCGGTGGCGATGCGGGCGACTTTGACGGCGTTTTCAACGGCCTCGGCACCGGTGGTGACGAAGACGGTTTTCTTGGGCCAGTCACCGGGGACGGCGGCGTTCAGACGCTCGGCCAGGCGAACGTAGTTTTCGTAGGGCAGGACCTGGTGGCAGGTGTGGGTGAAGCGGGACAATTGTTCGGTCACGGCGGCCATGACCTTTGGGTGGCAATGGCCGGTGTTCACGACGGCGATGCCGGCGGCGAAGTCGATATAGCGGTTGCCCTCGATATCCCAGACCTCGGAATTCAAGGCGCGGTCAACGTAGATCTGGGTTTGGACGCCAATGCCGGTGGAAATGGCGTCGGTGCGGCGGGCGGCGACTTCGGCGTTCAGCATGGGAGGCTCCTGCGGTGGGTTGACCTATTTGATCAAACTTTGGTTGTGGGTTCAATGGGGTTTTGGCCTGTTCACCCGTCGTTAACCATTTATGGCCAAGGATACGGGGGAGGAGAGTTTCATGGCCCAGACGGCACGCGCCCCATCGTATTCGCCCCCGCTGCGCTGCGATCCGGCGGACTGGTTGCGGCTGGTCCGGTCGCGGAAGATCGGGCCGGTGACGTTTCACCGGTTGATCGAGGAGCATGGCTCGGTGACCGAGGCGCTGCGGGTGTTGCCCGAGATCGCGCGAGCGGCGGGGGTCGAGAATTATGAGGCTTGCCCGGTCGGCGTTGTGCTGGCCGAAATGAAGCAGGCGCGGGCGGCGGGGGCCATGATGCTGCGCTGGGGCGAGGCGGGCTATCCCAAGGGATTGATGGATTTGGTGGATGCGCCGCCGATATTGTGGGCGCAGGGCAATCTGGGGCTGTTGGCGCGGCCGATGGTCGCATTGGTCGGAGCGCGGTCTGCGTCGTCGTTGGGGTTGCGGATGGCGCGGCGGTTGGGGGAAAGTCTGGGGGCTGCGGGGCTGGTGGTGGTGTCGGGGCTGGCGCGGGGCGTGGATGCCGAGGCGCATGGGGCGGCGTTGATGACGGGGACGGTGGCGGTGCAGGCGGGCGGGGTGGATCATATCTATCCGGCCGAGAATGCCAGGCTGGCGGCGGATATTCTGGCCCAAGGCTGCCGGTTGTCCGAGCAGCCGATGGGGATGGAGCCGCAGGCGCGGCACTTTCCGATGCGCAACAGAATCATCTCCGGCCTTGCGCGGGCGGTGGTCGTGGTGGAGGCGGCGGCGAAGTCGGGGTCGCTGATCACCGCCGAGACGGCATTGGATCAGGGGCGCGAGGTGTTTGCGGTGCCGGGGCATCCGTTTGATGCGCGGGCGGCGGGGTGCAACAGGCTGATCCGGGATGGGGCCATGCTGGTGCGCGGTGCTGCGGATGTGCTGGACGCGCTGGGGCTGACGGCGGTCGATCGGGGAGTGAAGGCGCGCGAGGAGCGGGTGCCTGACGCGCCGCAAAAGTTCAGGACGGTCACGGCGCTGCACAATCAGATCCTGTCGCGTCTGGGGCCAAGCCCGGTGGCCGAGGATCAGTTGATCCGTGATCTGGCGGTGCCAGCCTCGGTCGTGGGGCCGGAACTGGTGGTGCTGGAATTGGAGGGGCGGATACAGCGGCAATCCGGCGGCCTTTTGTCGCGGTTGAACTGAGGGTGATCCAAGAGAGCGGCGAAGCGCCGCACGATTTTTTCTTGCCTCTGGCTGACGCCAACCGGCGCGGCCGGCCTCCGGCGGGGATATTTTCGCCAGTGTGAAAGGGGGAGTGGCGGCGGTTGACAATGCCGGGCGTTCGACCCCATCTAACCCTGTCCGTGCAACGTACGGTGGCGCAAAGTGCAGTGGCTTTGCCGGTGAAAAGGGAAATTCATGCCAGTCGTCGTCGTCGAATCTCCGGCCAAGGCCAAGACAATCAACAAATATCTGGGATCGAACTATACGGTTCTGGCATCTTATGGCCATGTGCGGGACCTGCCGGCCAAGGACGGTTCGGTCGATACCGAGAACGATTTCGCGATGACCTGGGAGATTGCTGCCGACAGCCGCAAGCATATCAAGGCGATCACCGAGGCGTTGAAGACCGATGACGAGTTGATCCTGGCGACCGACCCTGACCGCGAGGGCGAGGCGATTTCGTGGCATTTGCAGGAGGCTTTGGCGGGGTCGCTGAAGAAGGGCAAGAAGGTCAGCCGGGTTACCTTCAACGCCATCACCAAGGCGGCGGTGACCGAGGCGATGGCGCATCCGCGTCAGGTCGATGTACCGCTGGTCGAGGCTTATCTGGCGCGCCGTGCGCTGGACTATCTGGTCGGGTTCACGCTGTCGCCGGTGTTGTGGCGCAAGTTGCCGGGGGCAAGGTCGGCAGGGCGGGTGCAGTCGGTTTGTCTGCGGTTGATCGTTGAGCGAGAGATGGAGATCGAGGCGTTCCGGGCCCGGGAATTCTGGACGGTTGGTGCCGTGATGACCACGCCGCGGGGGCAGGATTTTGATGCAAGGCTGGTCTTGTTGGGTGGAAAGCGCTTGGACAAATTCGACATTCCCACGGCAGAAGCTGCGGAATTGGCGGTGCAGGCTGTAAATTCGCGAACATTTGCCGTCACCGGGGTGGAAAGCAAGCCTGCGTCGCGCAACCCTTATGCGCCCTTCATGACATCCACCTTGCAGCAGGAGGCGAGCCGCAAATTTGGCATGGGGGCGAAGGCCTGCATGTCATCCGCCCAGCGTTTGTATGAGGCGGGATACATCACCTATATGCGGACGGACGGCATCGATATGGCCCCCGAGGCGGTGACAGCGGCGCGGGAGGAGATCAAGCGCCAGTTCGGCGCGGCCTATGTGCCCGACAGCCCGCGCATCTACAAGAACAAGGCCAAGAACGCGCAGGAGGCGCATGAATGTATCCGGCCGACCGATATGGCGGTGACACCCGAAAAGCTGAAACTGGCCGAGGCGGATCAGCGCAAGCTGTACGATCTGATCTGGAAGCGGACGATTGCCAGCCAGATGGCGGCGGCGCGAATGGAGCGGACGGTGGTGGATGTGACCAGCCCGGATGGGCAGGTCGGCTTGCGCGCCAATGGGCAGGTCGTGCTGTTTGATGGGTTCCTGCGGGTCTATGACGAGGGGCGTGATGACGAGGAGGATGACGAGGGTCGTCTGCCGCAGATTATGCAGGGAGAGCGCGCGGACAAGAAGAAGATCAGTCCCGAACAGCACTTTACCCAACCGCCGCCGCGCTATTCGGAAGCGACTTTGGTCAAGCGGATGGAGGAGTTGGGGATTGGGCGGCCTTCGACCTATGCCTCGGTCATCACGACGATTCAGGACCGGGAATATGTGCGCAAGGACAAGAACCGGCTGATCCCCGAGGATAAAGGCAGGCTGGTCACGGCGTTCCTGACCAACTTTTTCCGGCGCTATGTCGAGTATGATTTCACGGCCGATCTGGAGACGGAGCTGGACGATGTTTCGGCCGGAGAGCGGCAGTACAAGGATGTCTTGACGCGTTTCTGGCGGGATTTTTCGGCGGCGATTGCCGAGACGGCGGATTTGCGGATCAGCGAAGTGCTGACCAAGATCGATGACTTTCTGGCGCCGCATCTGTATCCGCCGCGTGCGGATGGCTCGGACCCGCGCATCTGCCCAACCTGTGGGACGGGTCGGCTGCATCTGAAAACGGCGCGGTCGGGGGGGGCGTTTATCGGCTGTGGGAACTATCCGGAATGCCGCTTTACCCGCGCGATTTCGGGCGGCGATGAGGGGGGCTCGGCGGACGGGCGGGTTTTGGGCGCGGTCGACGGGGCCGAGATCAGCCTGCGGACCGGGCGGTTCGGGCCCTATGTGCAGAAGGGTGAGGCGACCGTGGAGGCGCCGAAACCGCCGCGCGCCAGCCTGCCCAAGGGGTGGGCGCCGGATGCGTTGTCGCTGGAGCGGGCGGTCGAGTTGCTGAACTTGCCGCGATTGGTGGGCAATCATCCGGCGGATGGGGCGGTGGTCGAGGCGGCGATCGGGCGGTTCGGGCCCTATGTCAAGCATGGGGCGGTCTATGCCAACCTGCCGGATGTCGAAGAGGTGTTCACCATCGGGATGAACCGGGCGGTGGAAGTGCTGGCGCAGAAGGCGGCGGGCCGGCGCGGGGGGGCGGCTGCAGCGGAGCCTTTGCGGGCGCTGGGCGAACATCCCGAGGGCGGTCCGATTGTGGTGATGCCGGGGAAATACGGGCCCTATGTCAAATGGGGCAAGGTGAACGCGACCCTGCCGAAAGAACTGGCACCCGAGACGGTGTCGCTGGAAGAGGCGATGGCGCTGGTGGCCGAGAAGGCGGGGAAGACGCCAGGCAAAAAAGTGGCGGTGAAGAAGGCGGCGGTCAAGAAGGTGGCGGATAAGCCGGTTTCGAAGGGACCGGCCAAGAAGGCGCTGATCAAAAAGGCGCCGGCAAGTGCAGCGGTCAAGAAGCCGGCGGGCAAGAAGGTGGCGGTCAGGAAGGCTGTGGCGGGGGATGTGCTGGAGTAAGGGCGGTTCGCGCGTGACGGGTTTGGAGACGTGTTTTAGATGATGGGGTTGCAGGATCTTGATAAGTATGGATCAAGGTTTGCAGGAGCGGTGGTAACCATTTTTCGCGGCAGGGTCGCTGCATTCCTGTTGGTGGGGGTTTCACACCCCCACACCCCCGTGGAGTATTTGTATCAGTGTGAATGAAGGCGCGAAATTTCAGATGAGTTGTTTGAGTGGTTGAGATTACGACGGATGCCTGGGGTTGATCAGGCGGGCCATCAGGCTGGAGGCGCGGACGAGGCCGATCTTTAGGCCGTCATGGGTTACGGCAAGCTCGGGGACGCCCTTTGCCAGCAGGTCCATGACTTGTTTGACCGGCAGTTCGGAGTCTACGGTCGCGGTGGCATCGGTTGCGCCGTGTTCCATCACGTCGCGGGCGGTCAACACGCCCAACGGGTTCATATGGGCGACGAAATCGGCCACGTAATCGCTGACCGGGTTGGCGATGATTTCGCGGGCGGTGCCGATCTGGACGATGCGGCCGCCCTCCATCAAGGCAATGCGGTTGCCGAGTTTGAAGGCCTCGTCCAGGTCATGCGACACGAAGATGATCGTGCGTTTCAGTTTGGCTTGCAGGTCCAGCAGTTCGTCCTGGAGGCGGGCGCGGATCAGGGGGTCGAGGGCGGAGAAGGGCTCGTCCATCAGCAGGATCGGGGCCTCGGTCGCGAAGGCGCGGGCGAGGCCGACGCGTTGCTGCATGCCGCCGGACAACTCGCCGACCTTGCGGTCGGCCCATTGGGAGAGGTTTACCAGCTTGAGCTGATCCTCGACCGCGGGGCGGCGTTGGTCGGGGGATTGTCCTGCCAGTTCAAGGCCCAAGCCCACATTGTCGCGGACGGTGCGCCAAGGGAGGAGGCCGAATTGCTGAAAGACCATCGCGATGCGGTTCAGGCGCAGATGGCGCAGGGTGTCTTTGCCCGCTTTGGTGACCGAGACCATCTTTTCGCCGTCCAGCACGCGAACCTCGCCCCTTACCACCGGATTCAGCGCGTTCACACCGCGCAGGAGGGTGGATTTGCCGGAACCGGACAGGCCCATCAGGACGAGGATCTCGCCCTCGCCCACGGTCAGCGAGCAATCATGGACGCCGAGGATCTGACCGGTCTGGGTTTGAATCTCGGACCGGGTCAGGCCTCGGTCCATCAGGGGCAGAGCGCGTTCGGGGTGGTCGCCGAAGACGATCGAGACTTTGTCGAATTCTACGGCGTTCATGTGCGCGTCACCCTCAACATACGGTCAAGCAGGATGGCGAGTGCCACGATGACAGATCCCGACTCGAATCCAAGATCGGGGCGGACTTGGTTGAGCGCTTTGACGACAGGAACGCCTAAGCCTGCGGCACCGACCCAAGCAGAAATCACGACCATAGACAGCGACAGCATGATGGTCTGGTTGAGACCGGCCATGATCTGTGGGAACGCAAATGGCAGTTCGACCTTCCACAGCACTTGCCGCTTGGTCGCCCCAAAGGCGGTTGCCGCCTCGAGCAATGCCGTGGGGGTGGTAGATACGCCCAAATGCGTCAGCCGTATCGAAGTGGGCACCACGAAGATGATCGACGCAAACAGTGCGGGCACGAGGCCGATGCCAAACAGGATCACGAAAGGGATCAGGTAGACCGGGGCAGGCAGGGTCTGCATCAGGTCCAGCACCGGTTGCATCGCTGTATAAAGGCGGGGGCGATGGGCGGCAATGACACCTAGCGGAACGCCAAGGGCCATGCAGGTGATGCAGACAAAGGCGATGAGGCCCAAAGTCTCCGTCGTTTCCTTCCAGTAGCCTTGATTGAGGATGAACAGGAAGCCGACGATCACAACCACACAGGGTTGCCAGCGGCGCTGGATGGCCCATGTAAGTGCAACGAACAGCGCCACGACCACCAAAGCCGGGGGCCATTGCAGAATGTCGGTAAGGCCGTCAATGACGTTTTCAGTGCCGTTGCCAAAACCTTTGAACCCGGATTTGAAGTTCAGTTTGAGCCAATCGAATACGATCTTAGCGGTTGACCCGATCGGGATCTGCCATGTTTCCAGCCAGTTCATCCGTCCCCCATTCCATCAAGGAAAAGCCCCGGCGTGAACCGGGGCCAACATCAGGCTTATCGCAGGGCCGCCGAAATCGCCGCTTTGGCTTCGCCGCCGTCTTTTGTCGTGACACCGTCCAGCCAGGCCGACCACACTTCAGGATGGCTCGCGAGCCATACCTTGGCCGCCACCTCGGGTGCAGTGCCGTCATTCAAGATGGCCCCCATGATTTCGTTTTCCATCGGCAGGGTAAACGCGAGATTGGTCAGCAATTTACCAACATTCGGGCATTCGGTTACGTAGCCCGCACGGGTGTTGGTGGCCACGGTGGCGCCGCCGAAGTTGGGGCCAAAGTAATCGTCTCCTCCGGTCAGATAGGTCATCTGGAAATTGGCGTTCATCGGGTGAGGTTCCCAGCCCAGAAAGATGATGGGCTGGCTGTCATCAGTCCGATTCGCGACCTCGGCCAGCATGCCTTGTTCGGAACTTTCCACCACTTCAAATCCATCAAGGCCGAACGGGCCCTTGGCAATCATGTCCGAGATCAGACGGTTGCCGTCGTTGCCGGGTTCGATGCCATAGATATTTCCTTCCAGTGCGGCCTTGTGGGCGGCAATGTCACTGAAATCCTTGATACCCAAGGCCGCGCCGGCCGCATTCGTAGCGAGAGTATATTTCGCACCTTCAAGATTTGTGCGGACGGTATCAACGGATTTGGCATCACGGTAGGGGGCGATGTCGGCCTCCATCGTGGGCATCCAGTTGCCAAGGAACACATCGATGTCGCCCTCGGAGAGGCCAGTATAGGTGACGGGCACCGCAAGGACCTTGGTTTCGGTCTCATAGCCCAGAGCCTCGACGATCAGGGTCGTAGCGGCGGTGGTGGCGGTGATGTCGGTCCAGCCAACATCGGAAAAGACGACCTTGTCGCAATCTGCGGCGAAGGCCTGGGTGGCAAACACGCTGAGGGTGGTGGTGAGGCTGAGGGTGGTGGTCAGAAGGAAGGTGCGAAGCGTCATGAGGGGTTTCCCTTTTTTGTTGATTGACGAGTCAATAAACTTCCAGCTAGCTGCCCGATGCAAGCATTTTGTTGGGGGCCGGCATGCCGAAAGTTGGAATGGAGCCTATACGCAAGGCAGCACTTGTCAAAGCCACGATTTCCGAGATCGGTCGTGTGGGGTCATTGGACGTGACGGTGGCGCAGATTGCGCGGCGGGCGGGGATGTCGAGTGCCTTGGCGCATCACTATTTCGGCGGCAAGGAGGACATGTTTCTGGCGGCGATGCGGCATGTCCTGACGCTGTATGGGGCCGAAGTGCGGGGCGCGCTGGCGTTGGCCGAGGGGCCGCACGGGCGGCTGCGGGCGGTGCTGGTGGCGAGTTTCAGCGCGGCGAATTTTCGGCGCGAGGCGGTCGGGGCCTGGCTGAACTTTTGGGTGCTGGCGCAGACGGTGCCGCAGGCGCGGCGGCTGCTGGCGGTCTATCAGCGGCGGCTGAGATCGAACCTGCTGGCGGGACTTCGGCCGCTGGCGGGTGACCGTGCCGAGGCGATTGCCGAAGGGTTGGGGGCGCTGATCGACGGGCTGTATCTGCGCGCGGTGTTGAGAACCGGGCCGGCGGATGGGGCGGCGGCGGTGCAGGTGGCGCTGGACTATCTGGACGCGCGGTTGAGGCAGGACACGGTGGGCGGACGGCAGGGCGCTGTCGGTGTGAGAAACGGATGAAGCGGGAAGTGAAGACATGACGGCGGATTATGTGATTGTCGGATCCGGCTCGGCGGGGGCGGCGATTGCCTACCGGCTGGGGCTGGCGGGGATGAAGGTTGTGGTGGTCGAGGCCGGGGGGACGGATGTCGGGCCGTTCATCAACATGCCGGGCGCGCTGTCTTATCCGATGAACATGAAGCGGTATGATTGGGGGTTTCAGACCGAGCCCGAGCCGCATCTGGGCGGGCGGCGGTTGGTGACGCCGCGTGGGCGGGTGATTGGCGGGTCGTCGTCGATCAATGGCATGGTTTATGTGCGCGGCCATGCGCGGGACTTTGATGCGTGGGAGGGGATGGGGGCGCAGGGGTGGGCCTATGCCGATGTGCTGCCCTATTTCAAGCGGATGGAGAATTGGCACGGGGATGAGGGCGACGCAACCTGGCGCGGCACGGATGGGCCGTTGCATGTGACGCGGGGGCCGCGGGACAACCCGCTGTTTGACGCCTTTATCGAGGCGGGGCGGCAGGCGGGCTATCCTGTCACGCGGGACTATAATGGGCAGCAGCAGGAGGGGTTCGGGCCGTTCGAGGCGACGATCTGGGGCGGCAAGCGCTGGTCGGTGGCGAGCGCTTATCTGAAACCGGCGATGAAGGCGGGGAATGTACAGCTGTACCACGCCTTTGCCCGGCGGGTGGTGATCGAGGCCGGCCGGGCGGTCGGGGTCGAGGTCGAGCGGGGCGGCAAGATCGAGGTTCTGCGCGCGGCGCGGGAGGTGATCATCTCGGCCTCCAGCATCAACAGCCCCAAGATCTTGATGTTGTCGGGGATTGGGGCGGCGTCGCAACTGGCCGAGCATGGGATTGCCGTCGTTGCCGATCGGCCGGGGGTCGGGGCGAATTTGCAGGACCATCCGGAACTGTATCTGCAATTTGCCGCCAGTCAGCCGATCACGCTGTATAAATACTGGAACCTGTGGAGCAAGGCGCTGATCGGGGCGCAGTGGATGTTCACGGGCAAGGGGATTGGCGCGTCGAACCAGTTTGAGGCATGTGCCTTTATTCGCAGCAAGGCCGGGATCGAGTATCCGGATTTGCAGTACCATTTCCTGCCGCTCGCGGTGCGGTATGATGGCAAGGCCTCGGCTGCGGGTCATGGGTTTCAGGTCCATACCGGGCCGATGCGGTCGCGGTCGCGGGGGGCAGTGACCTTGCGGTCAGGCGACCCAAAGGTGCCGCCCAAGATTCTGTTCAACTATATGTCCGACCCATCGGATTGGCAGGATTTCCGCACGGCGATCCGCCTGACGCGTGAGGTTTTTGGTCAGGCGGCCATGGCGGCCTATGTCAAGGACGAGATTCAGCCGGGGCGCGGGGCAGTCAGTGATGCGGACTTGGATGACTTTATCCGCGCGCATGTCGAAAGCGCCTATCACCCTTGTGGCACGGTGCGGATGGGGCGGCGGGACGATCCTATGGCGGTGGTGGACCCGGAATGCCGGGTGATCGGGGTTGACGGGCTGCGGGTCGCGGACAGCTCGATCTTTCCGCAGGTGCCCAATGGCAATCTGAACGCGCCGTCGATCATGGTGGGCGAGAAGGCGGCGGATCATATTCTGGGGCGGGGGATGCTGGCGCGGTCCAATCTGGAGCCGTGGATCAACCCGAATTGGCGGACCAGGCAGCGCTAGGTTTGTGAGGTGTAAGCAGGGCTTTCACACCCCCGCTTTGGATGTCTGGATCAAAGTCAAAGGGTGAGATGGGCCCATGGGGGGCCGCATGGTCAGGCCGGGAATGAGGCAGGGGCGCGGCGCCACTGATCCTCGGCATGGTGTTTCAGGCGGGTCAGGGCGGCTTTCAGGCTGATATTGGCGCGGGCACGCTGTTCTTGCAGGACGCGGCCGGCAAGGCCGGTGGCGGTCAGGTCACCCTTGTAGGCAAGTTCAGTGATGCGGCCGTCAGAGGTGATCTGAAGGGTCAGCGCGAGGTCGACCTTGCCGCCGATCAGATGCGAGGCGCGGGCGGTCAGGATCTGGTTATGGCCCTGCGCGCCCGGTGTCAGTTGCAGTGTTCCGGGCAGGGTCAGTTTGATCGGGCCTACGGTCTTGAACACCGAAAAGGCATAGCTGCCATCGGGCAGCAGGTCCATCTTGGAGCCTTCGGGCAGCAATTCTGCCAAGGTGACCGGGTCGCGCATGATGGTGACCAGAAGCGCGGGCGGGCAAAGGGTTCTGATCTGGCCGCTGAGTTCCATTGGCAGGCTCCGTTTGTGATGGGGTTTCTATGCCATGGCCTGCCCGGTTGGTGCAAGGGTGGCGCTTGGGTCAGATCCATTTGTGGAAGCTGAAACAGGCCCCAAGGGCGATGAAGCTGAAGCCGAGGGCGTAGCGGTTGGCGTGGACCGGCAGCAGATACTCGCACAGCGCGATGCGCCACGGGATCAGGATGACGGTGATCAACGGCGCCGCTGTGATGCGCAGATGGCCAGGCTCTGGTGGTTTGGAAGCGGGTGGTGGTTTTCGCTTTATGCACACCGGGGCGGGACGTAAGGTGGGGAAAAATGCGAGGGGCTGGTATGGATGTCTTGGCGGAACTGGAAGCACGGCGCGAGACGGCGCGGGCCGGTGGTGGGGCTGCGCGGGTCGCCGCACAGCATGCCAAGGGCAAGCTGACCGCGCGCGAACGGGTGGAACTGCTGCTGGACGATGGCAGTTTCGAGGAGTTCGACATGTTTGTCGTACACCGCTGTGTGGATTTTGGCATGGAAGGCGACCGGCCGCCGGGCGACGGCGTGGTGACCGGTTGGGGTACGGTGAACGGGCGGCAGGTCTATGTCTATGCCCAGGATTTCACGGTATTCGGCGGCTCGTTGAGCGAGACCCATGCTGCGAAAATCTGCAAGATCATGGATATGGCGATCCAGAATGGTGCGCCGGTGATTGGCATTGCGGATTCGGGCGGGGCGCGGATCCAGGAGGGGGTCGCGTCGCTGGCAGGCTATGCCGAAGTGTTTCAGCGCAATGTGCTGGCCAGCGGTGTGGTGCCGCAGATCAGTCTGATCATGGGGCCCTGTGCCGGGGGGGCGGTGTATTCGCCTGCGATGACCGACTTTATCTTCATGGTGAAGGAAAGCTCTTACATGTTCGTCACCGGGCCTGACGTGGTCAAGACGGTGACGAATGAAGTGGTCACAGCGGAGGAGTTGGGTGGGGCCGCGACCCATACCCGCAAATCCTCGGTCGCGGATGGTGCCTATGAGAACGATGTCGAGATGCTGTCCGAGGCGCGGCGGTTGATCGATTTTTTGCCGCTGAACAACCGGCAGAAGGCGCCGGTACGGCCGTTCTTTGATGATCCGGCGCGGTTGGAGCCGTCGCTGGATACGTTGATGCCGGACAATCCGAACCAACCCTATGACATGAAGGAGTTGGTGACCAAGCTGGCCGATGAGGGGGATTTCTTTGAGATCCAGCGGGAGTTCGCCGCGAATATCATCACCGGGTTCATCAGGATCGAGGGGCAGACGGTGGGGGTGGTTGCCAATCAGCCGATGGTGCTGGCCGGTTGTCTGGACATCGATGCCAGCCGCAAGGCCGCAAGGTTCGTGCGGTTTTGTGATGCGTTCGAGATCCCCATCCTGACGCTGGTCGATGTGCCGGGGTTTCTGCCGGGCGTGGGGCAAGAGCTGGGCGGGGTCATCAAGCATGGCGCGAAGCTGCTATTCGCCTATGGCGAGGCGACGGTGCCAAAGGTGACGGTAATCACCCGCAAAGCCTATGGCGGGGCCTATGACGTGATGTCGTCCAAGCACCTGCGGGGGGATTTCAACTATGCCTGGCCCACCGCTGAGATTGCGGTGATGGGGGCGCGGGGGGCGGTGGAGATCCTGTATCGCAGCGAGCTTTCGGACCGTGAAAAGATCGCGGAGCGGGTCAAGGATTATGAGCGGCGGTTTGCCAACCCGTTTGTCGCGGCCGAAATGGGGTTTATCGACGAGGTGATCCGACCGCATTCCACGCGCAAGCGGGTGGCGCGGGCCTTTGCGTCGCTGCGGGGCAAGAAGCTGGTCAACCCTTGGAAAAAGCATGATAACATCCCGCTTTAAGATGAGTATTTGGGTCGGAATGAAGGGGCCACGGTCGTGAGTGATGCGATCACGGTGCCATCTGGCCAAGTGGTGACGTTGCTGGATGTGATCCTGGATACGGCGGGGCCGGCCGGGTTGACCATGCGGTTTAGGTTTCTGGCGCCGGGTGTGGCAAAGGCGGGTGGGACTGTCAGTGCCGAGGTGGCGGGCGCGGATATGGACGCGCTGTGTCAGGAGTATGCGCTGCCACGGGTGTCCACTATCGGACCGCAACCGGCGCAGATCGTGATCTCGATGTCAGATATGGATGTGCCGTTTGGGGAAAGCCATCCGGAGGCGACGCAGCTTTTCAATTCCTATTCCATCACGGACGGGCTTTGCGTATGGGAGATGTTCTGACGTGAAGGGTTCTGCATCATGCTGAAACATCGTGGGTTTCCGGGGCGGTTGCCCAGCACCGATTATCAATTCGTGATTCGGCGCGCGAATATGAAAGAGGGTGCCACCAAGATCGTCCGACGCGAGCGGTTCAAGGATCGCAAGAGCCTGGACCGCAAGGCGGATGCCGGGTTTCTGGCGGCGCTATGGGCGCATTTTGGCGAGGAGCCGTTCGAGCGCGGCAATCTGGATGCGGGCCGTCTGTCGTGGCTGTTTGGCCGCGAGGTTGTGCCGGCTGAGGACCCGTTCAACCCCGCAAGCTATGACGCGATCCTGAAGATCGATCTGAAACGGGCGCAAGCGGCGTTTCCCGAAGTTTTCGCCGAAAACGCGCCGGATTTTCAGTTCGAGGACGACGAAGAGGATTGGGACGAATAGGCATGGTTCCGCGCAAAGCCTTGGCAATTCGGCAAACCTCAGCGCATGGCTGGGAAAGTGCCGCATTGGGCGTTGCGATATGGGCGGGACCGGGACAACATCAGCCATGGGCCGTGGCGTGTTGTAGACGCCGCCCGGTCTGCCCTGACTGTTACCCTTCCCTTTACCTTTGGCCCGTTCGCAACCCGGACGGGCCGATTTTTTCTGGGCGCAGGCCCGCCGAATTTCGCCAGGAGCAGATTTTCCGCTTTTTTATGGCGTTGAAAGGTCTAAGGATCACGCGCAGCATAACCCAGATACGAGGCTTCCCAAGATGTTCAAGACTATTGTCCTTATGTCCGTCCTTTCACTTGCTTTGGCCGGCTGCAAGGTCAGCGATCCGGGACGCGCCATCATCGGCGCGGCTGCCGGTGCGGCCATCGCCGATTCGGCGGGGCAGAATGCCGCCATTGGCGCGGGCGCAGGTGCACTTGCGGGCCTTATCATCAAGTAAATGGCTGGGTTGGGGAAGGAACCTTTCCGGATCCGGCGCGTTATGTCCACTAACCACAACAATCACAATCAGAGGCAGTCAAACATGTATAAATCCCTCATCCTTATCGCAGTTCTTTCCTCGGTCCTGGCGGGCTGTGTGGTCGACAATGACGGCAAGCGCGCGCTGGTCGGTGCAGGCGCAGGCGCGCTGGGTGCCAGCGCGCTGGGCTATGACCCGGTCACGGGTGCAGCCCTTGGTGCCGGTGCAGGCGCATTGTGCGGCCAGGCCGGTGTCGGTATCTGCCAGTAATAACATCGGCTTGACGGCTGATTTATGGGCCATCCGGGGCGAGACCCCGGGTGGCCCTTTCCATTCAGGGCCCCGCAGAGGGCTGGTATCCGGGGGGATGTGATGTTTCAGAAAATCCTGATCGCCAATCGGGGCGAGATTGCCTGCCGCGTGATCAAGACGGCGCGCAAGATGGGGATTGCGACGGTTGCCGTCTATTCTGACGCCGACCGGGGCGCGCTGCACGTGAAGATGGCAGATGAGGCGGTGCATATCGGGCCTTCGCCTGCGGCGCAGTCCTATATCGTGATTGACAGGATCATGGCGGCGGTGCGGGATACGGGCGCGGAAGCGGTGCATCCGGGCTATGGGTTCCTGAGCGAAAACCGGGCCTTTGCGGCGGCGTTGGAGGCGGCGGGGGTGGTGTTCATCGGGCCGCCGTCGTCTGCCATCGAGGCGATGGGCGACAAGATCACCAGCAAAAAGCTGGCGATGACGGCGGGGGTTTCGACCGTGCCGGGATTCATGGGGATCATCGACGGGGTCGAGGAGGCGGTGCGGATCGCCGCCGAGGTCGGCTATCCGGTGATGATCAAGGCATCGGCGGGTGGCGGCGGCAAGGGGATGCGTATCGCCTGGAACGAGGCCGAGGCGCGGGAGGGGTTTCAGTCATCCAAGAACGAGGCGGCGGCCAGTTTTGGCGATGACCGGCTGTTCATCGAGAAGTTTGTCACGCAGCCCCGGCATATCGAAATTCAGGTTCTGGCCGACAGTTTGGGCAACTGCGTTTATCTGCATGAGCGCGAATGCTCGATCCAGCGGCGGAACCAGAAGGTGATCGAGGAGGCGCCGTCGTCGTTTCTGGATAAGGCGACGCGGGCGGCGATGGGCGAGCAGTCCTGTGCGCTGGCGCGAGCGGTGGGATATACGTCGGCGGGGACGGTGGAGTTCATCGTTGATGCGGCGCGGAAGTTCTACTTCCTGGAGATGAACACACGTTTGCAGGTCGAGCATCCCGTGACCGAGTTGATAACCGGGGTCGATCTGGTCGAACAGATGATCCGGGTGGCGGCGGGGGAGGCTTTGCCGTTCACGCAAGGCGACTTGAAGATCAACGGCTGGGCGATGGAGAGCCGGTTGTATGCCGAAGACCCTTACCGCGGGTTTTTGCCCTCCATCGGTCGGCTGACGCGGTATCGCCCCCCGTTGGAGGGCGTGACTGAGCGGGGTGGGGTGGTGAGGAATGATACCGGCGTGTTCGAGGGCGGTGAAATTTCGATGTTTTATGACCCGATGATCGCCAAGCTGTGCACCTGGGGGCCATCTCGGGGTGCTGCGATCGAAGAGATGCGACTGGCCTTGGACACCTTCGAGGTCGAGGGGATTGGGCATAACCTGCCGTTTGTCAGCGCGGTGATGGATCACCCACGGTTTGTGTCGGGCGATATCACGACGGCGTTCATTGCCGAGGAGTATCCCGAGGGGTTCAAGGGTGCGGTCCTCTCGGACCTGATGTTGCGGCGGATGGTTGCGGCGGCGGCGGCGATGCACCGGGTGGCGGAAATCCGGCGGACGCGTATTTCGGGCACGATGGACAACCACAAGCGCAAGGTCGGCGATGACTGGGTGGTCGAGGCGCAGGGCGCGGCCTTTGCAGTGACGATTGCAGCGGACCCGGCAGGCTCGACCGTGCGGTTTGAGGATGGCGCCGAGATGCGGGTGAACAGCGACTGGCGGCCGGGGCAGAGCCTCGCGCGGCTGGTGGTCGACGGCGACGTGCTGGTGATGAAGGTCGGGAAGATCCCGATGGGGTTTCGGCTGCGGCTGCGCGGGGCGGATTTGAAATGCTTTGTCCGCACGCCACGGGCCGCCGAATTGGCGCGGTTGATGATCGAGAAACTGCCGCCCGATACCAGCCGCTTTTTGCTGTGCCCGATGCCGGGGATGCTGGTCAGGGTGAGTGTGGCGGTGGGCGATGAGGTGCAAGAGGGTCAGGCGCTGGCCACGGTGGAGGCGATGAAGATGGAAAACATCCTGAAGGCCGAGCGGCAAGGCGTGGTCAAGGCGGTGCTGGCAGCGGCGGGCGAGAGCCTGAAGGTCGACGCGGTGATATTGGAGTTTGAGTGAACCATGACGGATCTGGAACGCTGGAAAACGGTTGCGGCGCGTGAGCTCAAGGGGCGCGACCCTGCAGGTCTGACCTGGGAGACGCTGGAAGGGATCTCGGTCAAGCCGTTGTATACGGCTGCCGATGTCGAGGGGTTGCCGCATATGGGCGGGATGCCGGGGGTGGCGCCCTTTGTGCGCGGGGTGAAAGCGACCATGTATGCGGGGCGGCCCTGGACGATCCGGCAATATGCCGGGTTTTCGACGGCGGAGGAGTCGAATGCGTTCTACCGCGCGGCGCTGGCGGCGGGGCAGCAGGGAGTGTCGGTGGCCTTTGATCTGGCGACGCATCGGGGCTATGACAGCGATCATCCGCGGGTGACAGGCGATGTCGGCAAGGCCGGGGTCGCGATAGACAGTGTCGAAGATATGAAGGTGCTGTTCGACGGGATTCCGCTGGCCTCGGTATCCGTGTCGATGACGATGAATGGGGCGGTCATTCCGGTTTTGGCCAGTTTCATTGTCGCGGGCGAGGAGCAGGGGGTCTCGTTGCGGCAGCTGTCCGGGACGATTCAGAATGATATCCTGAAAGAGTTCATGGTGCGGAATACGTATATTTATCCGCCGGAACCCAGCATGCGGATCGTGGCGGATATCATTGAATTTACCGCGAAAAAGATGCCCAAGTTCAATTCGATCAGTATCAGCGGCTATCACATGCAGGAGGCGGGGGCCAATCTGGTGCAGGAGTTGGCCTATACCTTGGCCGATGGGCGGGAGTATGTGCGGGCTGCCTTGGCGCGGGGCATGGATGTTGACGATTTTGCCGGGCGGCTGTCGTTCTTCTTCGCCATCGGGATGAACCTGTTCATGGAGGCTGCCAAGTTGCGGGCGGCGCGGTTGTTGTGGCACCGGATCATGGTCGATTTTTCTGCGAAAAATCCCGGCTCGCTGATGTTGCGGACGCATTGCCAGACCTCGGGTGTGTCGTTGCAAGAGCAGGACCCTTACAACAACATTGTCCGGACGGCGTATGAGGCGTTGGCGGCGGTGTTGGGGGGGACGCAGTCGTTGCACACCAACAGTTTTGATGAGGCGATGGCCTTGCCAAGCGATTTCGCGTCACGGATTGCGCGGAATACTCAACTGATCTTGCAGGAAGAAACCGGGATTGCGCATGTCGTCGATCCTTTGGCGGGGTCGTATTATGTCGAAAGCCTGACGGCGGAATTGGCAGAGAAGGCCTGGGGGTTGATGCAGGAGGTCGAAGCGGTGGGGGGGATGGTCGCGGCAGTCGCGTCGGGCCTGCCAAAGCGGCGGATCGAGGAGACGGCGGCGCGGCGGCAGGCTTTGGTCGACCGGGGCGATGAGGTGGTTGTGGGGGTGAACAAGTACCGGCTGCCCGAGGAGGCGGAGGTTTCGGTGCGGGTGGTAGACAATGCGGCGGTCAGGCAAGCGCAGGTGTTGCGGCTGCGCGCGGTGCGGGCGGAGCGGGATCCGGCGAATTGTGCGGCGGCGCTTGCGGCGTTGACCGAGGCGGCGCGGGGAACGGGGAACCTGCTGGCCGCGGCGGTGGTGGCGGCACGGGCGCGTGCGACGGTGGGCGAGATTTCGGATGCGATGGAGGTGGTGTTTGGGCGGCATCAGGCGGAAGTTGCGGTGATTTCAGGGGTTTATGGCGCGGTTTATGACGGAGATTCCGAGTTTGCCGCGCTGCGGGCCGAGGTTGCAGAGGTTGGACGGACGCTGGGCCGGGCACCGCGTATGATGGTGGTCAAGCTAGGGCAGGATGGTCATGACCGGGGGGCGAAGGTCATCGCCTCGGCCTTTGGCGATGCGGGGTTTGATGTCGTGGTGGGGGATTTGTTCCAGACGCCCGAGGAAGCGGCTGTAGCCGCGATGACGCAAGGGGTTGATGTGGTGGGAATCTCCAGTCAGGCGGCGGGGCACATGAACCTGGCACCGCCACTGGTGCGGACGCTGAAGGCGGCGGGGAGCGCGGTCCTGGTCGTTGTGGGCGGGGTCATTCCGGCGCAGGATTACAATGTGCTGAAGCAGCACGGTGTGCGGGCGATTTTCGGGCCGGGGACCAATGTTGTAACGGCCGCGCGGGAGGTTTTGGGGCTGATCCGGGCTGGGCTGTGAGGGCGCAGTTTTTGCACGGCTTTGCGCGAACATTCATCAGCGCTGGCAGGCTTCTTCGTTTGCGGTGTGTGCGGGGGTGGGGCGAGCGAAGAAAGCACGCAAGAGCTTGATGAGCGTTTGGTTGGGGATGGGTACGGGGATCAAGGGGAGTATTTGGGTCGGAATGAAGGCGGTCAGGGCAGGTCCAGGGTTATCGGGAAATGGTCGGAGGCGGTTAGGATGGCGGCGGATAGGCCGGGGGTGTTTGTGACCTTGGGGTCGTTGAAGGGGTGCCAGATGTGCCAGTCGGGGTTTTTTGCCGCGAGGTTGGGAGAGAGCATGATGAAGTCGAGCAGCGCCTCGAAATAGGACTGTCGGGGGGCGAGCCAGAAGCGAGCGGATGTTGGGTGCAGGCCGGGACGCAAGGCCATTTGGGCGTTGGGGTCGGTCAGGTGCAGGCTGGGGGGTTGGGTGGGGCCCATGACCACCTCGACCCCGGATTGGCCGAAAACGCGTTCGTATTGATCGATGCCGGGCCCGTCATTCAGGTCGCCCATGATGATCAGGTTATCTTGGGCGGTCAGATGGGTGATCGCGCGGGCGCGCAGCCAGTGGCATTCGGCCAGTTGTTTGCGACGGTTCTCGATCGAGATGCGTGTGAATTCGGCGTCGGAGGTGCGGTGGTGGGGCGCTTTGGATTTGGCGTGGACGCCGATCAGGCGCAAGGTTTGAGTCGCGGTCTGGACGCGAAGTTCGAGCGGGGGTTTGGAGAAGGCGACGGGTTCGGCGCGGCCGTCGGCATTGATGTCGAGATCCCAGGTCCGGTCGAAGCGGGGGGTTTCTGGGGTGCTTTGCGGGTCGTGATCGGCGATCAGCCGGTCGGGGTCATAGAGAAAGGCGATTTCCTGTTCGGTGCCCGAGGCGAAGCCGATCACCGCTTTGCGTGCTCGCAGGTGAAAATGCCGCGCGAAGGTTTCAAGGGCGGTCACGGTGGCGCGGCGCGGTGAGGTGTCGGGGGCCTCGATCACCATGACGCCGTCGACATCCAGGGCCTGAAAGACCACGCCCAAGGCCGCGATCTGGTGGGCGCGGGTGATCTGGTGGCGGGCGGACAGGCTGCTGTCGATCAACAGGGCGCCCGCGTCGTCGAACAGGGCGTTCATCCATTCGACATTGTAAGTGGCCAGACGCAGGGCGGGCGCGCGCATTCAGGCGGCCTTTTGCGAGATGGTTTCCCAAGCTTCGTTCACCGCTTGGAGGCGACGTTCGGCGAGTTTCAGCGCCTCGGGCGGGACGCCGCGGGCCAGCATCACGTCGGGATGGCTGGTCTTGACGGCGTTGCGCCATGCGGTGCGGATCGTGTCGAGGGGCGTGTCGGGGGTGACACCCAGCACGTCATAGGGGTCGGCGGCGGCGTCGTCGACGTAACGCGCGCGCAACTGGCGAAAGCTGCGGTCATCAAGGCCGAAGATCGCGGCGACCTGCATCAGAAACTCATTCTCGCGCGGGTGGTAGTGGCCGTCGGCGAGGGCGATGTGGAACAGACCCTCCATCAGGTCCATCAGGACATCACGGTCCTGATCGTCGAACATGGCGCGGATTTTGGTGGCATAGGCGTCGTAGCCCGCAACATCCTGCCGCGCGAGGTTGAAAACATGGGCGGCGTTCGCCTCCTCACCGGCGGGGATGGCGAAGACGCGGCGGAAGGCGGTGACCTCGTCGCGGGTCACGGTGCCGTCGGCCTTGGCCATTTTGGCACCAAGCGCGATCACCGCGATGGTGAAGGCAACCGAGCGTTCGGGAGCGGGGCTGGCGCGCAGACGGTCGAGGATCGTGCTGAGGCCTTCGCCAAAGGCGAGCGCGTTCAGGGCAGCGGCGATGCGGGACCAGATCGACATGAGCGTTACGTTACCCGAAGGGCAGCGCGCTGTCAGGTGAGGAATTTCTGCATCAGCACAATGTCAATAAAGCGGTTGAATTTGTGACAGGCACCCTGGAAGCGGGCGGTTTCAGCGTAGCCGGTCCGGCCGTGGCTGGCCATGCTGGGTCACGGGTTCAACAGGGTGGGGCGGGCCGCCGTGTCGGCGGGCGTCTCTGCGGGCGTCTCTGCGGGTGTCTCTGCGGGTGTCCCTGCGGGATCAGGGGAAGTGGCGCGTACCGTTTGGGGAGGTGAAGGTGGCGCTGAAAGCTTTGGCCGGGCCTTGTGTGATCTGGATGCGCGGGTCTTGCAGGTCAAGGCATCGGGTCAGGGCATGGGCATCAGGGTGGATGATGTCGAGGCGGGTCAGGCGGATGTGCGATTCAGGCAGGTTTTGAGTCGGGTGATGCGGCGGCTGCCATTGGATCAGGGCGGGAAACGCGCCGTCGAAGGGGAGTTTGCCGTTGGCGGGGACAGCCATTTGCCAAGTGTAGATGCCACGGGCCAAGGCGATTGGGATGCCGGTGCCTGCCGGGCTTTGAATCAGGGCAGTTGCCAGATCATCGGTACGGGCGACCCAGTTGGTCAGCGCCGGGGTGCCGGTGAAGTGGTCGAGGTCGAACCAGCGGGGATAGGGCGGCTTTTGGGCGGATGGGTCAGTCGCGATAACTTCAAGGTAGATATCGCCCAGCGCAAGTAGGCGGTTGTGGGTCGCCATATGGGGGTGTTGGCCGCCGGTGGTCAGTTTGACGCCGAGCGCTGATTCCACGGCATCGACGCCCTCGTCAAGGGTCAGGGCCGAGATGGCGATGTGGTCCAAGGTCAGTGTCATGTGATCAGGGTTTCGGCGCGCATGGCGAGGGCAAGGGAGGCGAACCGGGCATGGGCGACCTCGCCGAACAAAATGCGGCCATCGGGGGTCAAGGTCAGTTCGAGGCGACGATTTTTAGGGCTCCAGGTGAGTTTGCCGGCCTGGCCCGGGTCACCGGCGGCAAACATCGCGCCAAAGCGCATGGCTTTGCCAAGAATTTCGGCCTGTTGGATCTGGTCGTCATCCAAGAGACGGAACAGCGGTTCCAGACGCGATCCCGAGCGGGAGTTCTTGTAGCGGTGCAAAAGGGCGACGCCGAGATAGACGCGGCCCGGATGGTCGAGGCCGCCGAGGTTGGCGCGGGTGGCGTTGTCGAAACAGGCTTCGGCCCGGTAATCGGGGTGAGCGCGCCAGGTGGTGTCATGCAGCAGGCAGGCGGCCTTCATCAGGCGTTGCTGCGCCGTGGTGGCGGTGGGGAACAGCGGTTGCAGAAATTCATACAGCATCCTGCCGGTGCCGGGAATGCGCGAGGTGGTCTGTTCGGAGACCCGCGCCGCCTCGATCAAGGGATCGCGTTGGCGCAGGCGTTCGGGCATCACCTCGTAGAGCAGCCCCTCACGGATGCCATAGGTCGAGACGTCGATTTCGGAGGGTTTCAGGGTTTGAACCAGGGCGCGCAGCACCTCGCAGGCGAGTGGGACAAGCTCCATCCGCTCGCTGGAGGTGCCGGTGCGGGCGCGGAGGAGTGCCAAGTCGGAGTTCAGAATCCACTCGATCGTGTCCAGTACGCTTTCGGGGGTCATGCGGTATTCGTGCAGAACGGTCAGCGGGTAGCTGCGGCGTTCCATGTCCAGACGCGCAATGGTACGCCACGAACCGCCGACAAGGTAGATGCGCTCGCCTTCAGATTTCATTTCGGCCTGCAGGGTTTTCAACACGCGGGCGATGTGGTCGGCGCGTTCTCTGGGGCCGCCCTTGATCTGTTGCAGGCGAAAGGGGCCGAGGGGCGAGGTGCAGCGCTGGGTGACGCGGCCATCGCCGATGCGGGCCAGTTCCATGGAATTGCCGCCGATGTCGCACACCACGCCCTTGGCATCGGGCCAGCCGAGAAGGACGCCTTGGGCGGACAGGCGCGCCTCTTCGTCGCCGTCGACGACCCACAGTTTCAGGCCGGTTTCGCGCAGCACCTCGGCCTGGAAATCGGGACCGTCGCCCGCCTCACGCGTGGCGGCGGTGGCGACGACGGTCAGATTCTGGATGCCCATGCCGCGCGCCAGCATCGCAAAGCGCTTTAGCGCGTTCAGGGCGCGGATGCGGCCATTGGGGTTCAGGCAGCCGGTTTCGGCAAGGCCCTTGCCAAGGCCGCACAGAATTTTCTCGTTGTAGAAATAGGCGGGCGAGCGGGCGGCACCATCGAACACCACCATTCGGACCGAATTCGAGCCGACATCGACCACGCCAACCCGGCTGAGGGCGCGAGTCGAGGGGTCATCGAACAGCGGGCGACCGAAGGGGCCCCAATCCTCGGTGTCATCTGGGGTTCTGGTTTGCATTTTGATTCCCCCGGCGCTTTGTCGTTGGTGACTGCATGGCGGATGGCGGGGGATCGGTCAATGCGTTGGCGCCGGGGGTTTCACACCCCCGGACCCCCGTGGGATATTTGGGCCAAAGTGAAAGGGGGACAGCGGGGGAGGTCGGCGGTTATTCGCCGGCGAGGCGGGGGGCGTCTTTGGCGCCAGCGGAGCCGCGGCCGGAGAGGGAGGGGTTTTCCATGAAGAAGCGGTGGCAGTTGAACAGCATCGCCCCTTTGGGCAGGTCGCGGGTATAGGTGCCGTCAGGATTCAGGATCCAGCTTTGTGCCTCGTCCGCGAGGTTGGCGGCCATGATCTGGCCCATGATCTGGGCGCGGACAGTGGGGTTGTGCAATTCGACCAGGGTTTCCACGCGGCGCGACAGGTTGCGGTCCATCCAGTCGGCGGAGGAGAGGTAGACATGCGCCTGTTTGGACGGCAGGCCATGGCCTGCGCCAAAGCACATGATGCGGCTGTGTTCCAGAAAGCGGCCGACGACGGATTTGACACGGATGTTTTCGGACAGGCCCTTGATGCCTGGTCTGAGGCCGCAGATGCCGCGGATGATCAGGGAGATTTTGACGCCGGATTGCGAGGCGGAATAGAGAGCGTCGATGATGTCGGGTTCGAACAGAGAGTTCAATTTGATCCAGATCTCGGCGGGGCGACCGGCTTTGGCGTGGTCCGCCTCGGCGGCGATCAGGGACAGAAGTTTGGGTTTCAGGGTGATGGGAGCGATGGCGAGGTTTTCGAGGCCGGTGGGTTGGACATAGCCCGAGAGGTAGTTGAACACCTTGGTCGCGTCGCGGCCCAAGGCGGGATCGCAGGTGAAGAAGGACAGGTCGGTGTAGATGCGGGCGGTGATCGGGTGGTAATTGCCGGTGCCGTAATGGGTATAGGTCACCAGCGCCTCGCCCTCACGCCGGACGACGGTCGAGATTTTGGCATGGGTTTTCTGGTGGGTGAAGCCGTAGACGACCTGCGCGCCTGCGCGTTCCAGACGGCGTGATTGCAGGATATTGGCAGCCTCGTCAAAGCGGGCGCGCAACTCGATCAAGGCGGTGACGGATTTGCCATTCTCGGCAGCCTCGCACAAGGCGCTGACGATGGGGCTGTTGGCCGAGGTGCGGTAAAGGGTTTGTTTGATCGCCAGCACATCGGGATCGCGTGCTGCCTGCTCCAGAAAACGGATGACTGTGTCGAAGGTCTCATAAGGGTGGTGCAGCAGCATGTCTTTTTGCCGGATCGCGGCGAACAGGTCGCCGTCATGGTCCAGCACGCGTTCGGGCACGCGGGGGGTGAAGTTGGGCCATAGCAGGTCGGGGCGTGAGGACAGGACCAGTTGTTTCAGGTCGGCGACACCGAGGAGGCCGCGCACCTCGACCACCTCATCCGCTGTCACGGCCAATTCTTCCATGATCATCTTGCGCAGATCGGCCGGGGCACCGGCGCTGATTTTCAGGCGGATCACATCGCCACGGCGGCGGCGCTTGAGGGCGGATTCAAACTCGCGCACCAGATCCTCGGCCTCTTCCTCGACATCCAGATCGCTGTCGCGCAGCACGCGGAAGCTGCAATGGCCACGGTCGGTATAGCCGGGGAACAGCATGTCGAGATGGAGGAGCAGCAACTCCTCCAGCGGCAAAAAGCGTTGCTCGCCGGGGCGGCCGGGCAGGGGGACGAAGCGGGCGATTTGTTGCGGGATCGGCAGCAGGGCCTTCAGTGTGCGGCGGTCGGTTGTGCGTTCCAGTTCCAGCGCCAGACAAAAGCCGGTGTTGGGGATGAAGGGGAAGGGGTGGGCGGGGTCGATGGCAAGGGGCGAGAGCACGGGAAAAACCTTTTCCAGAAAGTTTTCCTCGAGGAATTTGAGATCGCGCTGGGTGAGTTTGGAGCGGGTGAGCAGGGTGATATGCTCCACCTCCATCTCTTTTTTCAGTTTGTTGAAGACCTGTTGCTGGGTCTGCATCAGGCGCCGGGCCTCGGCGTTGATCTGTTTCAGTTGGTCGGCCGGGGCCAGGCCGTCATCAGACATCGGCGCGTTGCCGTTGCGGACCTGGGCGCGCAGGCCTGCGACGCGGACAGTGTAGAATTCATCGAGGTTGGTGGCCGAGATCGACAGGAAACGCAGGCGTTCGAGGAGCGGGACCTTGAGGTTCGACGCCTCCTCCAGCACGCGCCAGTTGAAGGCGAGCCAGGACAGTTCGCGGTTGAAAAAGCGGAGGGGGCCGGCGGCCTGAATGGCGACGGGGGGGGCAAAGGGGGCTTTCAGGAAATCGGCTTGGGTCATGGAGGTGTCCGCTGGGGTGGCGCAAGTGTTTCATTGCGAGGTTGAACTGTCCAGCAAATCTGCGGCCAGGGCGCGGGTGATCGGGCGGGCGGAGGCGAGGCTTTTGGCGTCGAGGTCGGCGACGAGCGCACGGGCTGCGGCGATGGACCGCTCCATCCGCGCGGTCAGATAGGAGATCAGGTTGGGGGCGACGGTGATCTGGCGGTCGGCGAACAGTTTGATCAGGACGGCGGACAACAGGGCGTCATCGGGCGGGTTCAGCCGGGCGGTGGGCAGGGTCTGCAGGCGGGATTGCAGGTCGGGCAGGCTGGCCCAGTCGCGCGGCGGCAGGGGGGCGGTCAGCAGCAGTTTGCCATGCGCGGTCAGCAGGTTGTACAAATGGAACAGCGCCGTCTGGTCAACGGACTGGGCATTGTCCACCGCGATGCGGGCGTCAGGTTGCAGGCTGGGCAGGTGTTGGGCCGGGTTGGTGAGCATCTGAGCGCCATGGTCGCGGCACCAGATATGCGCGAGGTGGGTTTTGCCTGACCCTGGCGGACCGATCAGGATCAGGCGCGGTGCCGTCAGGGCGGTCAGGGCGGCGGCATTGGCAGGAGAGGCAAAGAAATCTTCGCGGCGAAACGCCTCTGCCACCGGCAGGGTAAAGGCCATCTGGTTGATCACAGCACCAGATCCGAATCGTCCTTGCCGGTCACGCCCTGGTAAAGCGGGCTTTCGCGGTAGCGGTTCAGGGCGAAGCGGGCGATCACGCCGATCGAGGCCGCGACGGGCACCGCGATCAGCAAGCCGACAAAGCCGAAGATCGCGCCGAAGATCGACAAGGCCAGCATCAGCCAGACCGGGTGCAGTCCGACCGATTGACCGACGAGGCGGGGGGTCAGCACGTTGCCCTCCATGAACTGGCCAAAGCCGAATATCGCGGCGACGATTCCGATTTGCAGCCAGTCGCCCCAGAACTGGTAGAAGGCGATGCCGATGGCCAAAGCTCCGCCGATCAGGGCACCGACAAAGGGGATCACGGTGATGACCCCGGCAATGGCGCCGACGATCAGGCCGAATTGCAACCCCGCCGACATCAGCGCCACGGCGTAGTAAATGCCCAGCGTCAGGCAGACGGTCAGCTGGCCGCGCACAAAGCCCGCCAGAACCGCGTCAACCTCACGCGCGAGTTGGCGGACCACTGGGGCATGGTCGCGCGGCAGCAACTCGTCAACGCGGGCGACCAGATGGTCCCAGTCCATCAGCAGGTAGAATGCCACCACTGGTACCACAACGATGAACAACAACCAGGACACCACACCCAGCACGGAATTGAGCAGGCCCTGCGCCACCGCCCCGCCTTTGGCCTGAATGGCCGAGGCGATCTGTGCAAGACTGCGCCGCATGATCGAGGTGCTGTCGGTCAGGTCAGGGAATTGGCGGGTGACGAACGCCTCCAGCTTCGAGGCCATCTCGGGGGCGGCGTTGATCAGGGCGGCCAGTTGCTGCACCAGCAGGGGGATGACGGCAAGGACCAGCAACACGACGATCATGAGGGCGACAAGGGTGATGATGGTGGTGGCGGCGACGCGGGACAGGCCCAACCGCTGCAAGCGGTCGGCGATGGGGTCGAGGAAATAAGCCACGGCACCGGCGACGAGGAAGGGCAGCAGGACCGAGCCCAGAAACCACAGCGCGATGAAGAACAGGACGGCGGCGATGCCCCAGTAGCGACCTTGGATATGGATCGGCAGTGGCATGGGTGGACCCTTTGGTGGTTGCGCGGGGCGCGAGTGGCCCTGCCTGCGGCAGTTGTCGTGGTGTCACCGGA